>NZ_CP146022.1:7342428-7648362 GCF_036967205.1 Streptomyces sp. Q6 | reverse complement strand
CCGTTCTCGCCGCGCAGCGCGTACATGGCCTTCGCGATCTCCGGGTCGTGGTAGCGGGGGATGTTGGAGAAGCCGAAGGACCTGCCGTCGACGCTGGGGCCGAGGTTCGGGTCGATGGTGGTGCGCACCGAGCCGCTGTCGGCGCCGCCGCACCAGCCGCTGCGGGCCAGGTCGGGCATGTTCTCGCCGGCGAGGGTCGTGTAGTAGTTCGCGGCGGGGATGGCGCGCAGTTCGAGGTCGATGCCGATCTGCTTCAGGTTCTGCTGGAGCGAGGTGCCCATGTTCTTGTAGCGGGGCGTCGCGTCGGCGTATCCGTAGACGAGCTTCTTCGGCACGTCCCGACCTTCGAGGAGTTTCCTCGCCTTGTCCGGTTGCGGCTGCCCCGATGGGTCGAGGGCGGTGTGCTGGGTGACGTAGCCGCGCTGGTCGGGGTTGATGTACGACTGCGTGAGCTTGCCGAAGCGGGCGCCGCCGTACTGGAGGTGGATGGCCTTGCGGTCGATGGCGAGCGCGATGGCCTTCCGGACGACCGGGTCCTTGATGGTCTCGGTGTTGAGGTCGAGGACGTCGGTGCAGCCGATCAGTCCGGAGGCGGTACGCCGGGCGACGTCGGGCTCGTCGAGCTTGGCGGCGTCGGAGGCCTGGAGGCCGCCCGCGCTGTCGAGGGTGAGCGCGGTGGGGTCGGCGTCGGCGAGGAGCTGCTGGCTGATCGTGGACTGGGCGGTGGAGAGACTGAAGGTGAACGTGTCGGGGAGCGCGCTGCGGTTCGGGTCGCTCGCCGGGTCCCAGTGCTCGTTGCGGACGAGGGTCATGGCGCGCCCGCGGTCGTAGGACTTGATCCGGTACGGGCCCGTGGAGACGGGGTGGTTCGTGTAGTCGAGCTTGGTGTCCTTCGCGCGGGGCACGGGCGCGGTGTTGGAGCGGGAGACGAGCGCGGGGAACTCGGCGAAGGGCTGCTTCAGCCGGAAGACGACGGTCCGGTCGTCGGGTGTCTCGACGCCCTTGAAGTCACCGCCCTTGTACGGGCCTTTGTACCCGTCGTCGGACAGCGCGGCGTTCAGCTCCTGGGGCGCCTGCGTGTAGACGTCGCGGGCGTAGGTCCGCTCGACGCCGTACTTGACGTCCTTCGCGGTGATCGGCGAACCGTCCTCGAACTTCAGTCCCTTCTTCAGGGTGTACGTCCAGGTCAGTCCGTCCTCGGAGACCTTGCCGAGGTCGGTGGCGAGGTCGGGGACGATCGTCGGGGGCTTGCCCGCCTCCTCCTTCGCCATGGTGAGGGTGCGGTAGTAGAGCTGGCCGACGTTGGCCGTCTGGACGTAGTTGCTGTTGCCGGGGTCGAGGGTCTGGAAGTCGGCGGACATCAGGACGTCGACGTTGCCGCCTCTCGTCCGGTCGCCGTCGCCGACCTTGACGGGGTCGAAGGCGTCGGCGGGGGCGCGGGAGCCCGCGCCCGGTGCGGGCTTCGGACCGCCGCAGGCGGTGAGGGTCAGCCCGGCGGCCACCGTCAGGGCGAGCGCCGCCGCGGTGCGTCGTTTCACTGCTGCTGCTCCTGTCGTTCCTGGCTTGCCCGTACGGGGTTCAGCCACGGGAGGACCTGGGGTCGAGGGCGTCACGGACGGCGTCACCGAGCAGGTTGAAGGCGAGGACCGTGATCACCAGGGCGCCGGCCGGTACGGCGAGGAACCAGGGGTCGGTGAGGTACCAGTTGCCGGCCTGGGCGGCGTTGAGCATCTGTCCCCACGACGGGGTGGGGTCCTTGACGCCGACGCCGAGGAAGGAGAGCGCGGCCTCGGCGGTGATGTTCGTGGGGATCATCATCGTGGCGTAGACGAGGACGACGCCCATCACGTTGGGGACGATCTGCTTGAGGATGATCGACCGGTGCGAGGCCCCGTACGCGCGGGCCGCCTCGACGAACTCCTGCTCGCGGAGGGAGAGCACCTGGCCGCGGACGACGCGGGCCAGGTAGGCCCAGCCGAAGAAGCCGAGAATGATCACGAGTGAGGCGATCGGCAGCAGGCTGCCCTCCCCCAACGCCGTGTCCCCGAGCCGGGACTGGAGGATCGGCGTCAGCGAGAGCACGAGCAGCAGGTGCGGGAAGGCGAGGAAGAGGTCCATCACGCGGCTGATGACCATGTCGACCTTGCCGCCGAAGTAGCCGGCGGCGGCGCCGAGGACGGTACCGAGGACGACGGAGACGACCGTCGCGAGCAGCGCGATGACGAGGGAGACCTGGGCGCCGTGCGCCATGCGCGCGAAGAGGTCGCGGCCGAGGCCCGGTTCGACACCGAGCCAGTGGTCGGCGGACGGGTAGCGGTAGTAGGAGAGCGGCAGGCCGGGGGTGCCGTAGTCGTCCAGGACGTCGGGGCTCGTCCGCGTGGTGTACGGGTCCTGCCCTTCGAGGGCGCTGAGCAGCGGGGCGAACACCGCGAACAGGACCATGAGGACCACCACGGCGAGGGCGGCGAGGGCGATGCGGCTCCGGCGGACGCGGAGCCAGGCGGTGCCGAGCAACGACCGGGCGGCCATCGGCGCCGAGGCCGAAGTCGGCTCGCCTGCCGAGGAGTTGGGGACGGCGTCACCGTCGGCGCCGGAGGGCGGCCGAGCGGGCAGCACTGGGGAATCCGTCACGTCGCGTGATCCATTCGGCGCTCGGGGGAGGGAATGGCGGGACGGTATACCAGGAGAGGCGGACCGCGATAGACCTGGCCACATTTTGGTATACCGGGAGCCTCAACACCGCGATATAGCGGGGCAATAGACTCTCAACCGGATTCCGTGGGGCGCACCGCACGCGCCGCCCACCACCCGTCTTCCCTTCTCGGTATACCAGGCCGTACGATCACGAACCTCCGGCGTACGAGCCGCACTCGACGCCCACGCCCCCGACGCCGACCCCAGGAGGCATCACCATGCGCACCCGCTGGCGCGCGCGCCACATCCTCGCCCACCAGGACGGCGGCCACGCGCTGCTGCGGGACGGCGAGGTCGTGTGGCAGGACGACACCGTGATCTACGTCGGACCGCGCTACGAGGGAGAGGTCGACCGGGAGCGCGACCTCGGCGATTCCCTGGTGATGCCGGGCCTCATCGACCTCGACGCGCTCACCGACATCGACCACCTGGTCCTCGACTCCTGGGCGGGCCCCGAGCGCGGCCCGGGTCTCCAGTGGTCCGCGGAGTACTTCGCGCGGCGCCGCCACGACGTGTTCACGCCGCGGGAGCGCTCGACCGTCCGCGAGTACGCCCTCGCCCAGCTCGCCCTGCACGGCATCACCACCTTCATGCCGATCGCCTCCGAGGTGCACAGTCGCTGGGCGGAGCCGTACGACGAACTGGTCGACATGGCGCGGACCGCGAGCCGCATCGGCCTGCGCGGCTACCTCGGCCCGGCCTACCGCTCCGGCGTCAACGTCGTCCTGCCGGACGGCACCAGGGACGTCGCCTTCGACGAGGAGGAAGGGCGCGCGGGCCTGCGGGACGCGGTCCGCTTCCTCGA
Source organism: Streptomyces sp. Q6 (assembly GCF_036967205.1). Taxonomy (NCBI): domain Bacteria; kingdom Bacillati; phylum Actinomycetota; class Actinomycetes; order Kitasatosporales; family Streptomycetaceae; genus Streptomyces; species Streptomyces citrinus. The sequence goes on along the minus strand of NZ_CP146022.1, from coordinate 7,644,863 downwards.
CCACCTGGCCGGCCTCGGCGACCCGCTGCTCACCGGCGTCCTGCTCCCGTGCCGCATCGAGACCCTCACCGAGGAACTGCTCGGCGACACGGCCCGCATCGCGCGCGAACGCGGGGTGCTCGTCCGTCTGCACGCGCTCCAGGGCCTGGTCGAACGGGCGATCATCCAGCGTCGGCACGACGGAATGACGCCGCTCGAACTCCTCGACAAACACGGCCTGTTGGCGCCGAACCTGCTGATCCCGCACACCGTCACCCTCGACCGGCACCCGTCCGTGCACGGCGAGGACCGCGGCGACCTGGCCCTGCTCGCCCGCACCGGCGTCTCCGTGATCCACTGTCCGCAGACCTCGCTGCGCTACGGCGAGATGCTGCACTCCTTCCGCGCCTACCGCGAGGCCGGGGTCAACCTCTGCCTGGGCACGGACTCCTTCCCGCCGGACCTGATCCGCGGCATGGACGTCGGTGTGCACCTGGCGAAGATCGCCGAGGGCCGCTCCGACGCCGCGCCCGCCGAGCACTATGTGGAGGCGGCCACGCTGGGCGGGGCCCGCGCCCTCGGCCGCGACGACCTGGGCCGCATCGCCCCCGGCGCGCAGGCCGACCTGGTCGCCTTCTCCCTCGACGACATCCGGGACGGCGTCCTTGACGACCCGGTCCGCACCTTCCTCCTCAACGGCACGGCGCGACAGGCCACGGACTCGGTCGTCGCGGGCCGCCCGGTCCTGGTCGACGGCGCCCTGCCCGGCATCGACCTGCCCGAACTCGCCCGGCGCGCCCAGGAGTTGTTCCAGAAGATGCGGGCGGCCTACAGCGAGCGGGACACCGAACGCCGCGCCACCGAGGCGCTGTTCCCGCCGACGTTCCCGGCGCTGCGCGCACCGCGGCGGCACCCGGCGCCCGTGAAGGACGTACGCACGTGACCCTCGCCGTGGAACGCGAACTCCCCTGCGGCGTCTCGCAGGTGGAGCGGACCGAGGAGCTGATCCGGGCCGGCATCCACGCCGGGACGTACGAGCCGGACTCGCGCCTTCGCGAGCGGGACCTCGCGGAGGCGCTCGGCGTCTCGCGCGTCCCGGTGCGCGAGGCGCTGCTGCGGCTCGCGACCGAGGGGCTCGTCGTCCTGGAACCGCGGCGCGGCGCACGCGTGCGGCGGCTGACCCTGCGCGATGTCGAGGAACTCTTCGACCTGAGGCTGAGTCTGGAAGTCTTCGCGGCACGCCGGGCCGCCGAACTCGTGGCGCGCGGCGTCGCTCACGACGGTCTTCGTACGGTGATGGACGCGGCGGAGACGGCGACCCTGCGCGGTGACGCGGCCGGCATCGCGGCCGCGAACACGGCCTTTCACGCCGAGCTCATCACCATGACGGGCAACCGGCTGCTCCAGTCGTCCTTCCAGCCGACCCTCGGCCTGATGCACTGGCTGTTCCGGCTGACCGGCACCGCGCACGGCGCGCACCGGCACTGCGCCGAGCACCGCCAGATCTGTCAGGCGATCGGCGCGGGCCGTCCCGGACTCGCGGAGGCCCTCACGTTCACCCATATCGACATCCGGCGGGAGCCGGTCATGCGGGCGCTGGCGGACATTCTGCCGCCCGAATGACCTTCCGGTCCGTGGTCCCGCGCACCGCCGGTCTCCGCGATGCGACCGGCGCGCGGTCACAGAAGACACATAGCTTTCAGTTTGTCCGGAAACGAACTGCGCTCGCCCTCGTCCACGCTGAATGATGTGGCTGCTTCAACATCAACTCCTGGCGAGACGAGGGCAATCGTGAAGGCACGGTTCAAGAAGGCGACCTCGGTCGGTGCGGCGGCGACGGCGCTGGCCACGGGCCTGGTGCTGGCCGGTCCGGCGAACCCCGCGAGCGCGGCACCGGACGTGTATTTCGTGACGTACGAATACACCAACGGATCGGCTCTCGTGAATGTCTACAACAACGGCGAATACGCCGGATACGGCGCCTGGGCCGCCGACCCGGGCGACCTCGGATTCTCCACCGGGGACACTCTGGTCGCCTCCGACCAACTGGCGGACGGCTACGGCATCGAGGTCACCCTGAGCACCGGCCGGGTCGCCTCGTCCCGCGGGTATTCCGCGCCGTACACGGACATCGCGACGGGCAACCTCGCCGAGGGCGCCACGTACACGATGAAGGTCTGCCTGGTGAAGGGCACGTTCAGCGACTGCCGCACCGGCGTCGACGTGCACGCCTGACCGGTGCGGGCGGTCAGCTCGGACCACGGGGCCGAGCTGACCGCCCGCACCCGCCGCGACTACCGTGCGCGCGAGCGCCGCCGCGAGGGCATCGGCCGGAGCACCCACAGCACCTGCCAGTACGCGATCCCCGCCAGCACCCACACCAGCGCCACCGCGCCGAGCCCGCCCCCGACGGCACCGAGGACCAGCGGGGCGAGGGTGCACTGGAGCGCGCTCGACAGGAGCCACCGCACGCCCACCAGCAGCGCCGCCGTCAGCGACACCAGGGCGAAGTAGAAGGCCAGCGCCCCGCACAACAACCACCGTACGTGCGCCGGAAGTTCACCGTGGACGTGCGCGACGGCCGCGCCGAGGCCGGTCGCGAGCACGGCGAGCGCGCCAGTGCTGAAGCAGTGCAGCGCCATGGCGATCCGCACGGGCAGCCGGGTGGGCGAGAGATGCGGCACGGCCGCGTAGCCGTAGCGCACCGAGAGCACCCAGATCGCCACGAGCAGCGCGAAGGCACCGGCCGTCACCCCGCCGAGGGTGAGGTCCCACTCGGCCTCGGACGCCTCGTCGATGACCTGGATCAGGCCTTCGCCGAGCACGATGATCACGTACAGGCCCAGTCGTTCGGCGAGGTGGGCGGGGTCCGTGCGCAGCGCGCTGACCTCCATGCCCGCGGCCCGCTCCGGGGTGGTCCGCCGGATGTGCTCCATGCGGTCCCGCGCGCCCTTGAGGATCCGGGTGCCGGAGACGGCGAACATGACGGTGAGGTCGACGGCGATGCCGAGACCCCACAGCGCGTACCGCCACGGCGCGTCCACGAACACGGACACCATCCACGGCACCGTGCCGAAGCCCAGCTGCACCAGCGGCCAGTCGACGACGACCTGCCCGCGGCGCCACATCCGGTCCCCGAGCAGCCGCAGCCCGACGTACGCGAGGGCGAAGGCGGCGCCGTGCGCGTCCCTGACCTCGGGCACGGCGGCGACCATCACCGCGAGCAGGACCATCGCCGCGAGCATGCTGGTCGTGCGCACCCGCTCGCCCGCGACGTTCCCGTACATGACGAAGTCCGCCCAGGCCGTCCAGAACGCCAGGTAGAGCACCACGTAGACGTAGACGTCCGTCGCCGAGCCGACGTCGTGCAGCAGATGGGCCAGCATCCCGATGCCCGCGACGACGACGAGGTCGAAGAAGAGCTCGGTCCACGACGCGTGCCGCTCCTCCGCGGTCGCGTCGGCCACCGGGGCGTCCGGTGGGGGTACGGGGGTGTCGGCGGTGTCGGCGGTGTTGTCCATGCGGTCGAGCATGGGCGACGGGCGGGCCGATCCCCGGTATTGCCCCCGCCGCGTGCACCAGGCGGACCGGCTGCGGCTCGCGGACGTCCCGTACGCCCTGGTCCGCGAGCCGCGCACAGCGGCGGCGCCCCGGTGCGCGTGAGGCCGATCCATGTGCGGCGCCACCAGGTGACCCGCCCCGGGCATGGGCTCCCGCACCATGTGCCGGGGTCGGTCCGCTGCCTACCGTGACGGTCATGAACACCACCCGCTCCCCTGAGGGCGACGCCACCGCCCCCCTCGCCGGCCCTGTCGCGTCCGGCGCCGCAGGCCGCTTCCTCGCAGGCCGGACCGCTCTGGTGACCGGTGCGGCGAGCGGCATCGGACGCGCCTGCGCCGTCGCCCTCGCCGACGCCGGGGCCCATGTGTACGTCCTCGACGTGGCGAAGAAGGCCGCCGACCAGGTGGCCGGGGAGATCGGCGGCACGGCCTGCGTCAGCGACCTGGCCGACCCGTCCGCCGTCGACCTGCTCCCCACCGCCGTCGACATCGTCGTCAACAACGCCGGACTCCAGCACGTCGCGCCGCTGCACGAGTTCCCGCCGGAGCGCTTCGCCCTCATCCAGCGGATCATGGTCGAGGCGCCGTTCCGCATCATCCGGCACACCCTGCCCCACATGTACGCGCAGGGGTGGGGCCGCATCGTGAACCTCTCGTCCGTGCACGGGCTGCGGGCCTCGCCGTTCAAGGGCGCCTATGTGGCCGCCAAGCACGCGATGGAAGGGCTCAGCAAGGTCGCCGCGCTGGAGGGCGCGCCGCACGGAGTCACCTCGAACTGCGTGAACCCCGGTTACGTACGCACCCCCATGGTCGAGGCGCAGATCTCCGACCAGGCGCGCGCGCACGGCATCGCCGAGTCGGAGGTCCTGGAGAGGATCATGCTGGAGCGCAGCGCGATCAAGCGGCTGATCGAGCCGGCGGAGGTCGCCGCCGCGGTGCTGTGGCTGTGCTCCGAGAACGCCGGCTTCGTCACCGGCACGTCGCTGCCGCTGGACGGCGGCTGGACCGCGCACTGAGCGCCCGATCGCCCCTCCCCGCCCCCCCACTCGCGGGTGCGTCCCCGTCGCGGGGCGCGTGCCCTTCCCTCCCCGAGGTTCTCGTCATGCCCCAGCTCGCCACCCGCTCCGCCGCCGCCCTCGGACACCTCGTGGAACTGCTGAGCACCGAGGCGTCCGCCGAGGAGTACATGGCCGTGGCCGCGCGGGCCCGCGCCGACGGCGTCGGCGAAGCGGACCTGCGGGAGGTCGACCGGGCGGTCTCCACCGCCCTCGGCGTCCGGCAGGTGCTGCGCCGCCAGCGCCGCCGCGAGGCCGAGCTCACCGCCCTGTTCGACACCGCGGGCGACCTCGCCGCGCTGCGCGACCTCGACGCCGTCCTGCACTCGATCGTGCGCCGCGCGAGAACGCTCCTCGGCACGGACACCGCCTACCTCACCCTGGTCGACGAGGCGACCGAGGACACCTTCATGCGGGTCACGGACGGCTCGGTGTCGCTCGCCTTCCAGCAGCTCCGGCTTCAGCTGGGCGAGGGCCTCGGCGGCCTCGTCGCGCAGACCCGGCGGCCCTACGCCTCCCCCGACTACCGCACGGACGAGCGCTTCCGGCACACCCGGACCATCGACCACGGCGTCCTGGACGAGGGGCTGGTGGCCATCCTCGGCGTGCCGCTGATCCTCGGTCCCGGGAGGGCCGGCGGCCGGGACGTCATCGGGGTCCTGTTCGCGTCCGACCGCGGCCCGCGGAGCTTCTCGCCCGACGAGGTGGCGCTGCTCGGCTCGCTCGCCGCGCACGCCGCGATCGCCATCGACACGGCGAAGGCGCTCGCCGAGGCCAAGGCGGCGGCCGCCGAACTGACGGAGGCCAACGCCGTCATCCAGGCGCACGCGACGTCGACGCAGCGCGCGGCGGAGGCCCACGACCGGCTCACCGATCTCGTCCTGCGCGGCTCGGAGGTGTCCGAAGTCGCCGAGGCGGTGGCCGGGTTCCTCGGCGGCCGGCTGACCATCTTCGACCCGCGCGGCGACGTCCTCGCCCGGTCGGACAGCGGTACGGAGATGACGGCGCCGGACCAGGAGGCGCTCAGGACGGCTGTCGGCCGGGCCCGCGCCGAGGGCCGTTCCGTGCGCGCGGGAGACGTCTGGTACTGCGCCGTCCTCGCCGGTCAGGAACTTCTCGGCAGCCTCGCCTTCCACGGCCGCCCGGACCTCGACGGCCCCGACCGCCGCCTGTTCGAGCGCGCCGGCACGATCACCGCGCTGCTCCTGCTGCTGCGCCGTACCGTCGCCGAGACGGAGAACCGGGTGCGCGGCGGACTCCTGACCGATCTGCTCGACGGGGCCGGGCGCGATCCCGTCCTGCTCGCCGAGCGCGGCCACCGGCTCGGTGTCGATCTGAACCGTCCGCACCTCGTCCTGGTCGCCGAGGCGGTGACGGAGTCGAACGACAAGCTGACGGCAGCGGCCCAGCGGTATCTCTTCGGCAAGGAGGGCCTGTGCTGCGAGTACGAGCAGCGCGCCGTCCTGCTCGTCCCCGACGACGGCACGGAGCCGGGCCTCGCCGCCCGCGCCGCCGCCGACCACCTCGCGCAGGGACTCGGCGCCCCCGTCAGCGTCGTCGCCGCGGGCCCGTGCGAGGACCCGGCAGCACTGCCCGGCTTCTACACCGAGGGGCGCCGCTGCCTGAGCGCGATGCGGGTGCTCGGGCTCGGCGGCGACGGGGCCTGCGCCGCCGATCTGGGCTTCCTCGGCGTCCTCCTGGGCAAGGAGCAGGACACGGCGAGCTTCGTGCGCAGGGTCCTCGGGCCCGTCCTGGAGTGGGACGAGCGCCGGGGCACCGAGCTGGTCCGCACGTTGCAGGCGCACTTCGCCGTCAACGGCAGCCATATCCGCGCCAAGGATCTGCTGCACGTCCACGTCAACACGGTGGTGCAGCGCATCGAGCGGATCGGCGCGCTCCTGGGACGCGACTGGGAGAGCCCGGAGCGCGCCCTGGAGATCCAGCTGGCGCTGCGCATCCACCTCGTCTCACAGGCGGGCCACCGCGGCTGAGCGGGCGATCAGACGGCCGCGACGCCCGCCGGGACCCGCAGCTCGGGGACGGTGGCCGCCCGGACGTCGTCGACGGTGACGCCCGGGGCGAGTTCGGCCAGGACGAGACCCTCCGGTGTCACGTCGACGACGGCGAGGTCGGTGATGATCCGGTGCACGACGCCGCGCCCGGTGGCGGGCAGGCTCAGCTCGTCGACGATCTTCGGGGTGCCGTCCTTCGCGGTGTGCTCCATGACGACGATCAGGCGGCGCGCCCCGTGCACCAGGTCCATGGCGCCGCCCATCCCCTTGACCGTCTTCCCGGGGATCATCCAGTTCGCGAGGTCACCGCCGGCCGACACCTGCATCGCGCCGAGCACGGACACGTCGATGCGGCCGGCGCGGATCATCCCGAAGGAGACGGCGGAGTCGAAGGACGAGGATCCGCGCCGCAGGGTGACCGTCTCCTTGCCCGCGTTGATCAGGTCGGGGTCCTCGGTGCCCGCCACGGGATAGGGGCCGACGCCGAGGACGCCGTTCTCGGAGTGCAGGACGACGTGGATGTCGTCGGGGAGGTGGTTCGGGATCAGCGTGGGCAGGCCGATACCGAGGTTCACGTACTGCCCGTCGCGCAGTTCACGGGCGGCGCGGGCGGCGAGCCGGTCGCGGTCGAGTGCCATGGCTCAGACCTCCTGGGCGGCGGGGCGGACAGTGCGGCGCTCGACGCGCTTGTCGGTGGGGTCGGCGGCGACGATCCGGTCGACGTACACGCCGGGCAGATGGACGGCGTCCGGGTCCAACTCCCCCGCCTCGACGATGCGTTCGGCTTCGACCAGGGTGGTGCGGCCCGCCATCGCGGCGAGCGGGTTGAAGTTGCGCGCGGCGCTGTGGAACACGCAGTTGCCGTGCCGGTCGGCGACCTCGGCGCGGACCAGCGCGAAGTCGGCGGTGATGGACTCCTCCATCAGGTACCGGCGGCCGGCGAACTCCCGTACCTCCTTGGGCGGTGAGGCCACGGCGACGCTGCCGTCGGCGGCGTACCGCCACGGGAGGCCGCCCTCCTCGACCTGGGTGCCCACGCCCGCCGGGGTGAAGAAGGCGGGGATGCCGCTGCCCCCGGCGCGCAACCGCTCGGCGAGCGTGCCCTGCGGGGTGAGTTCCACCTCCAGTTCGCCGGAGAGGTACTGCCGCGCGAACTCCTTGTTCTCCCCCACGTACGACGACGTCATCCGGGCGATCCGGCCGGCCGCGAGGAGCAGGCCGAGACCCCAGTCGTCCACACCGCAGTTGTTGGACACCACCCGCAGCCCCGACCGTTCGGTGCGGGTCAGCGCGGCGATCAGTGTCGACGGGATCCCGCACAGCCCGAACCCCCCGACGGCGAGCGTCGCCCCGTCCGGGATGTCGGCCACGGCGACCGCGGCCGAATCCACCACCTTGTCCATGTCTTCTCGCTCCCTCTCCGCTCGGCTCGGCCCGATGACCTGCCCGGTGCCCTCCACCTTCGCCTCGGGAGCGCCCGGCCGGTATGTGGCCCGGGACCATGGTCGGGACGGGGTCCGTGGTGGTGGCCGCCGCGTCGTACGGGAGGGAGCGGGCCGTCGGTCGCCGAGCGCGAGCCGGAGGCCGATGACGACGACGGACCGGACGAGGCCGAACCGGGAGTCAGCGTGAGAAGCCCTGCGCCGGGGGCGAAGGCCCACAGCGCGGCACCGGTCGCCATGGACCGCCGGTGCACGACACACCCCGGCCGACCGGGCCGCACACACCCCTGCCTCAGCACTCCTTGACGGGCTCCTCGACGGCGGACGTCGTCGGTGCGGCGGGGGTGACCTGGTCGGCGCGGCGGCCGACGGCGGGCGCGAGGAAGATCGCCGCGGTGGTGAAGGCGAGGACCACGATCATGGCGGAGCGCAGCCCGTAGTGGTCGCCGAGGAAGCCGAGGCTCGGCGGTCCGACGAGGAACGCGACGTAGCCGATCATCGCCACGAGGCTGACCCGGGCCGTCGCGTTGGGACCGGAGTCACCGGCGGCGGAGAGCGCGACGGGGAAGCCGAGCGAGGCCCCGAGACCCCAGAACAGGACCGCGGCACCGGCCAGCGCGGACGAGTCGGAGAAGACGACGAGCGCGATGCCGATCGTCGCCGAGACGGCGCTCGCCCGCACGACGGGCTTGCGGCCGAGACGGCCGATGAAGAACCCTCCGACGAACCGGCCGAGGGTCATCGCGGCGGCGAACCCCGTGTAGACGGCGGAGCCCAGGGCGGGTGCCATGGCGTGGCCGTCGACCATGAGCAGGGGCAGCCAGTCGTTCGCGGCGCCTTCGGCGAGCGCCATGGCGAGGATGATGCCGCCGACCAGGAGCAGCCACCGGTCCTTCCACACCTGCGTGTCGGCCGCCGCGCCCCCGTCGGCCGGACCGCCCTGTGTCCCGCGCGTCCTGCCGACCCCGGACGGGACGGAGCGGAAGGCGTGTCCGAAGAGAGCCGCCGTGAGTACGGCGACGGCGGCGAGGTGCCACTGCACGGGGAAGGCGAGCGCGGTGCACAGGATGCCGACGCCCGCTCCGACGACGGTCCCGAGGCTGTAGAAGCCGTGCAGCGTGGGCAGTACCGTCCGCCCGGTGATCTGCTCCACCTCGGCGCCGTCGATGTTGATCGCGACTTCGCCGCCGCCCATCCCCGCGCCGAAGAGGAGGAGTCCGGCGGCCACGCCCCAGGGCGAGGTGGTGAGCGCCCCCACCCCGATGACCACGACGCTGAGCACCACCAGGACGGTGCCGACGCCCATGACGGGCCGGGTCCCGTACCGGGCGACCAGCGCGCCGGAACACAGGATGCCGATCATCGAGCCGACCGAGAGCCCGAACAGGATCAGCCCCATCTGCGCGGTCGACGCGCCGAGTTGGTCCCTGACGTCCGGTGTGCGCGTCACCCAGGACGACATCGACAGGCCGGGTATGAGGAAGAAGACGAACAGGGCCGCCCGTCGGCGGCGCGTGGCCAGATCCATGAGTGACGTGCTCTCTCACACGACGCGGTCGCGTGGGTCTCGGACGGAGTCGGATGTGTACGAACGTACACGCCGACCCGCGTGACTCCGCACCGCGCTCCGCTGACCACTCGCGCCCGCGCCGCGGAACCGGACACCCGGGCGGACTCGTGTCGTCGTACACGGGGGTCGTCATGCAGATCATCGAAGTGACCGGGTACGCGGTGCGTTCCGCCGTCATCACCCTGCGGCGGAGGGGGACGCCGCTGGAGTTCGTGGTCTTCCCGATGCTGCACGTGGCCTCGCCGACGTTCTACTCCCAGGTGCGCAGGCGGCTGCGGACGTGCGACCTCATCGTCCTGGAGGGGATCCGGGGGAAGTCGGCCGCGGTGAGCACGCTCACGCTCGCCTACCGGTTCGCGCCGCGCCGCCGGCGCAACGGCCTCGCGGAGCAGAGGGACGACGCGCTGCTTCCCGAGTCGGTGCCGGTGATCCATCCGGACGTCACGGCGGCGGAGGCGATCGCCGACCTCAAGGAACTGCCCCGGTGGACGTACGTGCTGCTCCTGGTCGCGGCTCCGGTGATGGGCCTGGTGTTCGCGCTGCGCGGTCCGCGCGCGTTCCTCGACGAGGACCTGGCGGTCGACGATCTGCCCGCGACGGCGCGCGCGGAGATGCTCGCGGACAGCGACGTGGAACACGCGATGACCGACCGGCGCGACCGGCGGCTCCTGGATGCCCTGGGCGCGATCCTGGACGCGCGCGCCGACGAGCCGATCCGCGTGGCCGTCGTCTACGGAGCCGGCCATGTCCCGGCGATCGTCGCGGGCCTGATGGACCGTCACGACTATCGGCCGCGCGAGGCGGAGTGGCTCACGGTCTACGTCCCGGACTGAACACCCGGCCGCGGGGCGGGCCTTGGCGAGGAGGTCGCCGTCGCACCCGTCCCACGCCGCCCGCTCTACCGCGCAGGCCCCGCTGCCGCAACCGCTTTCGGCATATGCCGTACATGGAGGCCGCGCGCCGCCTACTGTTCCCGCCGGGGCCTGCAATCAGCCCCACCCCTGTCTCCCGGAGGAGAACCCATGACCAGTGTGGAAGTGTCCCTCAAGACCCTGCTGACCGAGGTCGAAGGCGCGCTGGGCGCCGCGGTCGTCGACTGGACCAGCGGCATGGCGCTCGGCACCCTGGGCGGCGGCAAGGACCTGGACCTGACCGTCGCCGCGGCCGGCAACACCGATGTGATCCGCGCCAAGATGCGCACCATGGAGGTTCTGGGCCTCAAGGACAAGATCGAGGACATCCTCATCACTCTGGGCACCCAGTACCACCTCATCCGCCCCGTGGCCGGGAAGACCGGGAACGGTCTGTTCATCTACCTCGTCATCGACAAGGCCCGGTCGAACCTCGCCATGGCACGTCACCACCTCAAGCGCACCGAGGAGCAACTGGAGGTCTGACCCCCGCGTCTTTCATTTGCCCGCTACTTGAAGAATTCTTCAAGTCTCCATGTCTGCATCTGTCGAACTCTCGGATTCGGCGGACCCGGCGGGGAAGGATTGGACGCCACCGGACGCAGCGACAGGCGAGGTCGCTGCGTCCGCTCCCCCGCGCCACCTGTACCACCCGCGTCACCCGAGTCAGGGAAGTGAGCGATCCCGTGCAGCCGCCCCTTTACCAGGTCAAAGCCGAGTTCTTCCGGATGCTCGGGCACCCCGTGCGCATCCGCGTCCTCGAACTGCTGCAACACGGCCCCGTGCCCGTGCGGGATCTGCTCCTCGACATCGACATCGAGCCCTCGAACCTGTCCCAGCAACTCGCCGTGCTGCGCCGTTCCGGCATCGTGGTCTCCACCCGCGAGGGCACCACCGTGACCTATGCCCTGGCCGGCGGCGACGTCGCCGAGCTCCTGCGTGCGGCACGCCGCATCCTCACCGAGCTCCTCTCCGGCCAGACCGCCCTGCTGGCCGAACTCCAGGACGTGCAGAACACCGAGGACGCCGAGGACACCCAGGACACCCAGGACGCCGAGCACCCGGGCCGTCCCATCGCGCGCTCGGGCCACTGAGCCCCGCCGCCTGACGCCCGCCGTCCCGGCGGCGTCCCGCACGGCCCCTCCCTCACGAGGCCCGCGTCGAATCGCTCCACCATCACACGCCGCGCCTTCCCGGCTCAAGGGATCGTCCCGGTCCGCTGTGATCAACTGCCGCGTCTTTCCGCGTAGATGACGCCGTACGGGGAGTAAGTCCCCGTGTTTCGCGCACAATTCGCACGCCGCTGCGTACAGCCCATTGACGCCCGGTCGGCACCCCTCATACCGTCACCCGTCGAAGCGCTTCGATAGATCCTTGCCGAACTCTGGGGGAACCAGCGGATGTTGACGATCCGGAGCACCAAGCACACGAGAACCCGGCGCGTCCGCGCCCTGGCCGCCGTCGGCGTGGCGCTCACCTGCGCCCTGGCCCTCACCTCCTGCGGTGGCGACGACGACAGCGGCGGCGGTGACGCGAAGACGCTGCGGCTGTGGCACTACGAGGCCGCCAACAGCGCGATGGGCGCCGCCTGGAACGAGGCGATCAAGGAGTTCGAGGCCAAGCACCCCGGCGTGAAGGTGAAGTTCGAGGAGAAGAGCTTCGACCAGATCCAGAAGACGGCGTCGATGGTCCTCGGCTCGGACGACGCGCCCGACATCATGGAGTACAACAAGGGCAACGCCACGGCGGGCCTGCTCTCCAAGCAGGGCCTGCTCACCGACATGAGCGCCGAGGTACGCGAGCGCGGCTGGGACAAGCTGCTCTCGCCGTCCGTCGCCACCACGAGCCGCTACTCACCGGCGGGCACGATGGGCTCCGGCAAGTGGTACGGCGTGCCGAACTACGGCGAGTTCCTCATGGCGTACTACAACGAGGACCTCTTCAAGAAGTACGACATCAAGGTGCCGACGACGTTCGACGAACTCACCACCGCACTGGGCGAGTTCAAGAAGAACGGCGTGACGCCGCTGGCCAACGCCGGCGCCGAGTACCTCGCCCACCAGTACGTCTACCAGCTCGCCCTCACCAAGGCCGACCGCTCCTGGGTGGACGGCTACGAGCTCAAGGGCAAGGCGGACTTCCACGACGCGGACTGGACGTACGCGGCCGAGACGTTCGCCGACTGGGTGAAGAAGGGCTACATCGACAAGAACACCACCAGCGCCACCGCCGAGAAGGCGGGCGTCTCCTGGCTCCAGCAGAAGTCCCCGATCATCTTCTCCGGGTCGTGGTGGTTCGGCCGGTTCCAGGACGAGGCCACGTTCGACTGGTCCTCCGGCGTCTTCCCCGGCGCCTCGCTCACCCCGGGCTCCGGCGGCAACCTCTGGGTCGTCCCCGCCAAGTCGAAGAACAAGGAACTCGCCTACGACTTCATCGACATCACCATGTCGAAGAAGATCCAGAACATGCTCGGCAACAAGGGCGGCGTCCCCGTCGCCGCCGACGCCACCGCCATCAAGGACCCCAAGTCCAAGGAACTGATCAACAACTTCAACACCCTGACGAAGAACGACGGGCTGGCGTACTACTCGGACTGGCCGGCCGCCGGCTTCTACGAGACGCTCGTCTCCGAGACGCAGAAGCTGATGACCGCAAGCGCTTCACCGGAGAAGTACCTCGACTCCCTCCAGGCGGCCTACGACAAGGGCGTGTCCAAGGGATGAGCCTCGCCGCCCCTCGCAAGGAGCGCGCGGCAGGGGCCCGGCGCGGCGGGACCGCACCCCTGCCGCGCCGCGGCCGCCGCGACTCGTACGCCCTCTTCCTCCTGCCCGGCGCAGTCGCCTTCCTCCTCGTGATCATCGCCCCGTTCGCGATGAACACGGCCTGGAGCTTCACCGACTGGCAGGGGGTCGGCGACCTCACGTGGTCGGGGCTCTCCAACTACCGTGAGCTTTTCCATGACGCGCAGTTCTGGGCGTCCTTCAGGCACAGCCTCTTCATGGTCCTGTCCATGGCGATCGTGCCGACCGTCGTCGGGCTCGTGCTCGCCGCGGCCCTCTTCGACTTCGTCGCCAAGCACTACGGCAGCAAGGTCACCACCGTGCTGCGGGCCTGCTTCTACCTTCCGCAGGTGCTGCCGATCGCGGTCGCGGGCATCGTGTGGAGCTGGATCCTCGCCCCCGACGACGGCGCGCTCAACGCGTTCCTGAGGGCGGTCGGGCTCGGCTCCCTCCAGCAGGACTGGCTGGGCGATCCCGATCTCGCGCTCTACTCCGTGATGGGCGTGATGGTCTGGGTGCAGATCGGCTTCCCGCTCGTCGTCTTCATGGCCGGACTCCAGCGCGTGGACCCGCAGTTGTACGAAGCCGCCGAGCTGGACGGGGCGGGCTGGTGGCGCCGTCTGTGGCACGTCACGCTGCCGCAGATCCGCCCCGAGATCCACGTCGTGCTCCTGTGGTGCACGATCGCCGCGCTCAAGGTCTTCGGCGCGATCTACGTCCTGACCAAGGGCGGCCCCGGCGGGGCGACGAACGTCCCGTCGTACTTCTCGTACACGACCTTCTTCGAGCAGACGCAGGTCGGCTACGGCGCCGCCATCTCCACCGTACTGACCGTGATCATTCTCGTACTCGCGCTCGTCGGTCTGAAGGCGCAGACGCGTGCCGAGGACGTCGAGGAAGGACGGGCCGCGTGAACGCCGCCATCCGCCGTCACCCGGTGCTCGTGACCCTCGGCGTCGCGGCGCTGTTCATGATCGCCCCGTTCCTGATCGTCGTCGTCAACGCGTTCAAGTCGCCCGAGGACTACTCGAACAACGGCCCGCTCAGCCTGCCCGACAGCCTCTACACCGACGGGATCACCGGCTTCTGGGAGCGCGTCGACTTCGGGCAGAAACTGTGGAACTCGGTCCTCATCAGCGGCTCCGTCGCCGTGCTCGCCGTGGTCCTCTCGGTCCTCACCGCGTACGCGATCGGGATCGGGCGGGTGCGCGGCCGCACCTGGGTGCTCGCGTTCTTCGTGCTGGCGAACATGCTGCCGCAGGAGGCGCTGGTCTACCCGCTGTACTTCCTGGCGAAGAAGGCGGACCTGTACGACACCCGGCTCAGCGTGATCATTGTGTTCACGGTGATCCAGTCGGCGTTCGGCACGTACCTGCTCTCCTCCGTCCTCGGGCGTTTCCCGCGCGAGGTGATCGAGGCGGCGCGGATCGACGGGGCCGGGAAGTGGCAGGTCCTGTGGCGGATCGTGGTGCCCATGAACCGGCCGACGATCGGCGTCCTGCTCGTCTTCTTCTTCATCTGGACCTGGAACGAGTTCCTGCTCCCGCTCGTCATGCTGCTCTCCAACGACAACCAGACGGTGTCGGTGGCGCTCGGTGTGCTCCAGGGACAGCGTCTGATGGACGCGACGATGACCAACGCGGCGGCCCTGCTCGGCGTGCTCCCCGCCATCGTCTTCTTCCTGCTCTTCCAGCGGACCCTGACCCGCGGCATCGCCGCCGGCGCGGTCAAGTGAGCCTCCCCCACGCGTAGTTCACGTAGTTCACGCATGTACGACGCCACCCGCATCGAAGGAGTCCTGCCGTGCACGACCGTGGAAGACCTGCCACCACCGGGATCAGCCGGCGCAACCTGCTCGCCGCCGCGACGGCCGCGCTCGCCGTCCCCGGCGCGCTGATGGCCGTGGCGGCGCCGCCCGCGTCGGCGGCCGCCGCGTACCCCTTCCGGAACCCGTCCCACTCGGTGGCGGCCCGGGTGAAGGACCTGCTCGGGCGTCTCACGCTCGACGAGAAGATCTCGCTGTTCCACCAGTACCAGCCGGCCGTCGACCGCCTCGGCATCAAGTCGTTCCGCACCGGCACCGAGGCGCTGCACGGCGTCGCCTGGCTCGGCAGGGCGACCGTGTTCCCGCAGGCGATCGGGCTCGCCTCGACCTGGGACCCGGAGCTGATCGAGCGCGTCGGCTCCGCCGTCGGCGACGAGGCGCGCGGCTTCCAGCAGGAGCGCCCGGCGGGCTGGGGCCTCAACCTGTGGGCGCCGGTGGCGAACCTGCTGCGCGATCCGCGCTGGGGCCGCAACGAGGAGGGCTACTCCGAGGACCCGTATCTGACCGGCGCGATCTCGACGGCGTACGGGAAGGGGCTGACCGGCGGCGACCCCGATCACCTCAAGACGGCGCCGACGATCAAGCACTTCAGCGCGAACAACAACGAGGTGCGCCGCGACCGCACCTCCAGCGACCTGCGGCCGCGCGTGAAGCACGAGTACGACCAGGCCGCCTTCAGGCCCGCGATCGAGGCGGACGCGGTGACCGGCGTGATGTCCGCGTACAACCTGGTCAACGGGCGCCCCTGCACGGTCGATCCGGACCTGAACGACGCCGTGCGCTCATGGACCGACCGCGATCTGCTGAACGTGACGGACGCCTGGGCGCCCAACAACCTGGTGACCGGCGTCGGCGCGCAGAACTACTACCCGACCCTCGCCGAGGCCGACGCCGCCGCGATGAAGGCGGGCATCGACAGCTACACCACCGACGACGCCGACTCTGCGCCGACCACGACCGCCGTGAAGAAGGCGCTCACGGACGGGCTGCTCACTCAGGCGGACATCGACCGGGCCGCGGGCCACATCCTCGCGATCCGTGTCCGCCTCGGCGAGTTCGACCCGAACGGCGGCCGCTACGGGGGACTCGGCAAGGAGGCGATCGACACCCCGGCGCACCGGGCTCTGGCGCGGGAGACGGCCGCCAAGGCGGCCGTGCTCCTGAAGAACTCGGGTGGCACGCTGCCGCTGCGCAGGTCCGCCGACGTGGCGGTGGTCGGGCCGCTCGCCGACACCCTCTACACGGACTGGTACGCGGGCACCCTGCCGTACGCGGTGACGCCGAGGGACGGCATCGCCGCCAAGCTCGGCAAGGACGTCGCGGGCAGCGAGGGCGTGGACCGCATCGCCCTGCGCAACGCGTCCACCGGGAAGTACGTGACGGCGGGCACCGGTACGGCGGGCGCGCCGCTGCGCGAGACCACGGCCGCGGCCACCGAGGAGACGGTGCGGTTCGACGTCTTCGACTGGGGCGCCGGCATCGTGACCCTGCGGTCGGTGGCCAACGGCCTGTACGTGGGCCGCGGCGACGGCGGCTTCGTCAACGACCAGGTGCAGCCGGGCGGCTGGTACGTGATGCAGCAGTTCAGCCTGGAGAAGCAGGCGGACGGCACGTACCTCCTGAAGTACGCGGGGTACGAGACCGCCGACTCCTGGTGGACGTCGCCGGTCTACCTCGGTCCGTCCGGCGCCGACGGCGTCCTCGGCCTGGTGGAGAAGGCGGCCGCCGCCCGCTACACGCGCGAGGTGGTGCGCTCCGGCACGCAGGAGGCCGTCGCGGCGGTCACCGGCAAGGACGCGGCGATCGTCGTCATCGGCTCGATGCCCGCGATCAACGGCCGCGAGAACCACGACCGCACCGACATGGGCATCGCCCCGGCGCAGGCGGCCCTGGTGGCGGCGGTGGTCGCGGCGAATCCCCGTACCGTCGTGATCGTCGAGAACAGCTACCCGACGACGATCGGTGAACTGGCCGCTCAGGTACCGGCGTTGCTCTGGACGTCGCACGCGGGCCAGGAGACCGGCAACGCCCTCGCCGACCTCGTCTTCGGCGACGCCAACCCGGCGGGCCGCCTCACTCAGACCTGGTACCGCTCCGAGGACGACCTCCCGTCCATCCTCGAGTACGACATCATCAAGCACGAGCGCACCTACTGGTACTTCCGGGGCACGCCGCTCTACCCCTTCGGCCACGGCCTCTCCTACACGACCTTCGCGTACGGGCAGTTGAAGCGCTTCGATGGGGGCTACACGGTCGACGTCACCAACACGGGCCGCCGCGCGGGCGACGAGGTCGTGCAGCTGTACGTCCACCAGCGCACGTCCCGCGACGTGCAGCCGATCCAGCAGCTCAAGGCCTTCCGGCGCGTGTCGCTGAAGCCGGGCGAGACGAAGACGGTCCGGCTGCGCCTCACCTCCCGGGACCTCGCGCACTGGGACGTCACCCGCTCGCGGTGGGTCGTGGAGTCGGCCACGTACGACATCCGGGCCGGGTCCTCGTCCTCGGACCTGCGCGCGCGCACGACGTGGAAGGTGTCCGGCGAGACCATCGCGCCGCGCGACCTGTCGCGCACCACCCGCGCGGAGAACTTCGACGACTACGCCTCGATCCGTCTGGTGGACGAGTCGAAGGCGCGCGGCACGGCGGTGGGGGCGACCGCGGACGGCGCGTGGGTGTCGTACGCGGACGCCCGGCTGGCGAGCGGCAAGGGCCGGTTCACGGCGCGCGTCGCGGGCACCGCGGGCACGCTGGAGGTGCGGCTCGGATCGCCGACCGGCCGCCGTGTCGCGTCGGCGGCGTTCGCCGGGACGTCCTCGGAGTACGCCTACGCGACGGTGACGGCTCCGCTCGACGGCGTACCCGCCGGCAAGGACGACGTGTACCTGGTGCTCGGCGAAGGGATGCGACTGGCGTCGTTCACCCTCGGGTGACGACGGGTTCCCGGGCCCGACCGGCGCCCCGGATTCGCCGGATCGAGCCATAACTCCCCGCGGGACCCCGCCGAGTTGATAGCACTGACGGTGCAGCGGGACTCGGCGTGGGAGTGAGTGCAACGATGGCGACGGACAGGCAACAAGAGCGACGCGTGGGCGAGTTGCCCCGGGAGACCGGGGCGCTGGTCGGCCGCCGGACGGAGCTGGACCGCGTGGCGCGGGCCCTCGAACCGCACCGGGTGGTGACGCTCGTGGGGGTCGGCGGCGTGGGCAAGACCCGGCTGGCCCGGAGCGTCGCCGCCCAGGTGCGGCCGGGGTTCGCGGACGGGGTGTGGTGGGTCGCGCTGTCGGGTCTGCGCGACGCGGAGTTGCTGCCGCACGCCGTCGCCGAGGCGTTGCCGATGTCGCACCAGACGAGCGTCCCGGTCATCGAGGCCCTCGCGGCCTACCTCGCCGAGCGCGACCTCCTCCTCGTCCTCGACACCTGTGAGCATCTGACGCACGAACTCCGTCCGGTGGTCGAGGAGTTGGTGGCCGCCGCGCCGGGGCTGCGAATCCTGGCCACGAGCCGGCGGCCGCTGGGGACGGCGCGGGAGGAGGTCCTGACCGTGGAGCCCCTGCCGGTCCCCGGACCGCGCACGGCGCCCGGCGCTGGACCGGAGACGGGACCGGAGTCCGACGCCATGGTGCTGCTCATGGAACGGGCGGCGGCCGCGGTGCCCGGCTTCACCGTCACGGAAGCCGGCCGTCCCGCCCTCGAAGAGGTCTGCCGCCAGCTGGAGGGGCTGCCGCTGGCGATCGAGCTGGCCGCGGCCCGGCTGAGCGAGCTGTCCCCCGGCGAACTCACCGACCGCCTCTCCGACCGGGTGTCCGACCGGTTCGACGTGCTCGGCGAGGGCGACGCCGCGCTCGACGACGCGGATCCCGTCTGGCACCAGGCGCTGCGCACCGCGATCGGCTGGAGCCACCAACTGTGCACGCCTGCCGAGCGGTTGCTGTGGGCGCGGCTCTCCGTGTTCGTGGGCAGCTTCGACCTGGAGGGCGCGGTCCAGGTCTGCGGCGACGACCGGCTGGACCGCGGGGAGATCCCCCGGCTCCTCGCCCAGCTCGCGGAGAAGTCGATCATCACGTGGGAGCCGACGGCGGCCGGCGAGCGGTACCGGATGCTGGACACGATCCGGGAGTACGGCGAGGGCTGGCTGCGGAGTCTGGGCGAGGGCCGTGAGTTCCGCCGCCGCCACCGCACCTGGTACGTGCGTCTCGCGCGGGACGGCGACGCGGCCTGGATGGGGGCCGACCAGTACCTCTGGTACGAGCGGATGCACGCCGAGCTCGACAACCTCCGCCTCGCCCTCGAATCGTGCCTGGGCTCCGCCGACAGCCGGATCGGCCTCGGCATGGCCGGTGACCTCTGGTTCCTCTGGTACGCGTGCGGGCTCGCCCGGGAAGGGCGGCACTATCTGGACCGCGCGCTCGCCGCGTTCTCCGGTCCGAGCCCGTTGCGGCTCAAGGCCCTGTACGCGCTGGGCCTGGCGCTGACCGAGCTGGGCGACCTGCCCGCGCTGGAGGAGTGCGCCGCCGAGGCCGTCCCGCTGGCGGCGCGGTTCGGCGAGGAGGAGGACAGCCTCGCGAAGTCGGTGGTCGCGGTGGCCGCCGCGCTGCGCGGCGACGTGGCGACGGTCCTGGACGTGACCGACGCGCTGCACGCCCGGCACAGCCGCTCGCTGGACTCCATGCTCTCCCTGGCCGGCCTGGGCTCCCTCGCGGTCGGCAGCCATGCGCGCATCGCCATGGGGATGGCCGAGGAGGCCCTGCCCGGCCTGGACGAGATGCGGCAGATCTGCGAGAAGACGGGCGAGAACTGGATGCGCGCCTGGGGCGACTCCATCCGCGCCCAGGCGGAGCTCGCGCTCGGTCGCATCCAGGAGGCCGAGCACTCCGCGCGGGCCTCGCTGACGGTCAAGCACCGCATGCACGACAACTTCGGCTCCGGCATGTGCCTGGAGGCGCTCGCCCAGTGCGCGATCGCCGAGGGCGAGGCCGAGCGGGCGGCCCGGACCCTCGGCCTCGCGCACCAGCTGTGGAACACGCTCGGCCGCCCCCAGGTCGGCATCCCCTCCTGGGTGGCGGCCCACGAGGACTGCGTCGCGCGCACCCGCGCGTCGCTCGGCGAGCAGGACTACGACACCGCTTTCGAGGCCGGCTACCGCACCGACCTCGACGCGGGGATCGCCCGGGTCCTGGGAGGCGCGGCGATCGCCTGACAGCGGGGCGGCACCGGTCGGCGCACGCTGGGCGCCGACCCGGGTCCGGCCCGGCTACTCCACGGCGATCACCTCGCGCGCCAGGGCGGACGCCTGGCCCAGCCCGGAGATCGGTCGCAGCCAGTACGTGTACGCGTAGTCCCGGTCGGCGAGCAGCTTGTACGCGTCGTGGGTGTGCGCACCCCAACTGTTGTCGCCGCCGACCCCCATCTGGCGGTGGCCGACGCGCAGCACGACCTCGTCACGGAAGTCGAGCTGGTAGTCGTGGCGCGCGCCGAGGGACAGGTCCTCGGGGGTCAGGTGCGAGGCGTTGATCTCCAGGAGCGGGTGGTCGCCGAGCGGGTCGCCGCTGACCAGGAGGCCGCGCCCGCGACGGTCGCCGAGGACGGCCCAGCGCACGTCCGTCTTGTTGCCGTTCTCCTGGGGGCGGATGTACGAGGTCCATTGCTCGGCCACGGTTCCTCCCCACCGGCCCACGTCCGTACCGTCGTTGCGGTCCCAGTGGTTCTCCTCGGGGCCGCGCCCGTAGTAGTGGATCCGGTCGAGTGCGGCGGGCAGCCGCAGGATCGTGCCGACCTCGGGAAGGTAGGGGAGGTTCGCGGCGCCGGGGTGCAGGGCGTTGTCGACCTTCACGGCGCCGTTGCCGAAGACGGTGCAGGTGGTGGTGTACGTGGACTCGGTGCTGGTCGGCAGGGTGGCCTCGACCGTGACCTCGACGGCGTTGACCGCCTTCCCCGCTCGAGCCGGCGCACCGTCACCTCGGTGACGGTGCGCCGGGTGCCCGCGTCCCGCCAGGTCTGGTTGCGGGTGTGCTGGCCGTTGCCGTGGTCGTTGTCGGTGGGCCCGCGCCAGAAGTTGGGGACCGGGCCGGAGGTCAGGAGCGGTGCGCCGTCGGCCTCGTACGTCGTGATGAGGCCCTTCTTCTTGTCGACGGCGAGCGTGAAGCCGCGGCCGGTGACCGTGACGGCCGCGTCGGTGTCCTCGTAGGTCAGCTCCGGCACGTCACCGAGCGGTACGGGGGTGATCCGCGGTCCGGCGGTGTCCAGGGGCAGTTGGACGCGGGCCACCTCGAATCCCTCGTCCGCCCACGCGGTGTCCTCCTTCAGCCGGAACGACAGCTGGAGGAAGTACTCGGCGCCGGGCTTCGGGTCGACCGGCAGGCTCACCGGTACCGTGATGTCCTTGCTGGTGCGCGGCGCGACGTCCAGCTGGGCGCGGCTGAGGCGGCCGCTGCGGATCACCTCGCCGTCGCACGCGAGCTCCCAACGCCCGTCGTAGGAGCGGAGGTTGGTGAAGAGGAACTCGTTGGTGAGGGTGACGGCGCCGACTCCCGCGCCCTTCGTCGGGGCCGCGTTGATCTCCTGGTAGACGCGCTTGATCTCGGCGGCCTTGCCGGTGTGTCCGCGGTCCGCGGTGACGATGCCGTCGGCGACGAAGTTCCCGTCGTTGGGGTTGTCGCCCCAGTCGCCGCCGTACGCGAGGAACGTCTTATCCCGCGGCTTCTTCTTCTCGACCCGGACGGTCTTCGCGTCGAACCAGAACCGCACTCCGTCGCCGTCCGCGCCCCGCCCGTCGTCGGCGAGTTCGGTGGCGCTCAGGGCGCGGGCGTAGACACGGGCGCGACGGATCGTCCCGCTGAACTCCCGGGTCATGTTGTCCACGTCGACGCCGAGGGCGAGCGGGGCGGTGTTGACCGTCGGCTTGCGGGTGGTCGTCGTGGTGGCCTTCACCGCGCCGTCGACGTACAGCGTGAGCGCGCCCGCGCTCGCGTCGAAGACACCGGCGATGTGGTGCTCGGTGCCGGTCCAGCCCTCGGCCGGGGTGGTCCAGCTCGCGGTGATCCACTGGCCGCCGGAGTAGATGAAGAACTCCAGCTTCCTGTCGGACTGCTTGAGGCTGTAGTGGGTGTCGCCCTTGGCCAGGATCGGCTGGTGGTAGCCGGTCACGTGCGGGGTCACCCAGGCTTCCAGGGTGAGCGAACCGGTCAGGTCGAGCCGGTCGTCGCGCGCGAAGACGGTGGCACCGACGAGGCCCGTGTCCGTGCCGAACGTACCGGCCGGGTTGAGGAGTTCACCCTTCAGGCCGAGCGGACCGCTCTCGGTGAACAGGGTGCGCTCCGGGGCCGGCCAGTTCAGCGACTGGTCGACGAAGTCCCAGATCCAGCCGCCCTGGAGCACGTCGTATCGGCGGACCAGGTCCCAGTACTCCTTGAAGTTGCCGTTCGAGTTCCCCATCGCGTGGCAGTACTCGATCATCACGTACGGGCGGGTGTCGGCGGTGTCCTCGGCGCGCGCCTTCACCCGGGTCGGCGACTCGTACATCGCGGAACGGATGTCGCTGACCCCCGGGCTGTCGTCGCCCTCGTACTGGATGACGCGCGTCGTGTCGTACGAGCGGATCCAGTCGTGCATGGCGGTGAAGGTGGATCCGGCGCCCGCCTCGTTGCCGAGGGACCAGATGACCACCGAGGCGTGGTTCTTGTCCCGGTGGACCATGTTCTGCGCGCGGGCGACGCACGCCTCGGTCCAGTCGGCGTGGTTCGTCGGGTACTGGTCGCGGATGCCGTGCGTCTCCAGGTTCGTCTCGTCGACGAGGTAGAGGCCGTACGCGTCCGCGAGTTCGAGCCAGATCGGGTTGTTGGGGTAGTGCGAGGTGCGGACCGTGTTCATGTTCATCCGCTTGATGATCGTGATGTCCTCGACCATGTCGGCGCGGGTGAGGGCGGTGCCGCGGTCCGGGTGCATCTCGTGCCGGTTGGTGCCGCGCAGCGAGACCGGCTGCCCGTTGATCCGCATCAGACCGTCCTTGAGGGCGAACTCGCGCAGCCCGACCCGGTGCGAGAGCGTCTCGACGACCTTGCCCGACGGATCGCGCAGTTGCAGGACGGCGGTGTAGAGGTACGGGCTCTCGGCCGACCAGAGACGCGGTGAGGGGACGGCCCTGGCCGCGCGGACCGTGACCTCGCCGTCGGCCGGGGTCGCGCGCTGTGCGAGCGGCCGGTTCCACACCGGGTGCCCGTCGGCGTCGTAGAGCTGGGTCTCGACGGTGTACGCGGCCGAGGAGGCCGTGCCGCCGTAGTCGCGGACCGTGGCGGTGACCGACAGCTCGGCGCTCGTGCAGTCGTCGCCGAGCGGGGTGCCGAGGGTGAAGTCGCGCAGGTGCACGGAGGGCGTCGAGTACAGGTAGACCGAGCGGAATATCCCGCTCAGCCGGATCATGTCCTGGTCCTCCAGCCAGTCGCCGTCGGAGAACCGGTAGACCTCCACGGCGAGCTGGTTGGGGCCGCCGTCGGGGTCGAGGTGATCGGTGATGTCGTACTCGGCCGGGGTGAACGAGTCCTCGTGGTAGCCGACGAGTGTGCCGTTCACCCACACGTAGTGCGCGGACTTCACGCCCTCGAAGTGCAGGAACACCCGCCGCTTCGCCCAGCCGTCCGGCACGGTGAAGGTGCGTCTGTACTGGCCGACCGGGTTGTAGCGGGTCGGGGAAGCGGGCGGCTTCGCCTCTTCGCCGAGGCCGTTGGGCCCCCACCAGGGGTAGGTGATGTTGGTGTAGATCGGCCGGTCGTGCCCGTGCAACTGCCAGACGGACGGCACGGGGATCGTCTCCCACGACCCGTCGTCGAGATCGGTCCGGTAGAAGTCCTCGTCCCGCTCCGAGGGCCGGTCGACGTAGGCGAACTTCCAGTCACCGTCGAGACTCCGGCGGAACGCGGACCGGGTCCGGTCGGCCGCGAGCGCCCGCCGCACGCTCTCGTACGGCATGAGCGTGGTGTGCGGGGGCTCGGTGCCGAGCCGGAAGACGCCGATGCGACCGTTCCACTCGTCGCCGTCGGCCGTTACGCCACCGTCGGCGGCGTACGCCGGGGCGGCGGAGCCGACGGACGGCAGGGCGAGCGCTCCGAGCACGGCGGCGCCGGCGCCCAGCAGCCGACGGCGACTGAGGTACGTGGCAAAGGGGTGGGGGTGGCCGTGAGGGTGGGAGTCCGAAGACGACATGGCTGTGCCCTTCTGCGGGTGCGGACACGTGCGACTGGTGTGACGGGACTGGCCTGTTGAGCCCGACCACCCTAAGAACACAACACAACCCACACAATGCCACCGTCCGAATCTGTTGCTTCCTGAGGACGGGGGTCGGCACGACGCTGTCGGGGGTTTCGCCTACAGCCCCAGATCGCGCGCCACGATCTCCTTCATGATCTCCGTGGTCCCTCCGTAGATGGTGGTGATGCGCGAGTCGAGGTAGTCGTGCGCGATGCGGTACTCGAGCATGTAGCCGTAGGCGCCGTGCAGTTGGAGGCAGCGTCCGACGATGTCGACGTAGTTCTCCGTGGCCCAGAACTTGGCCGCCGCGGCGTCCACCGCGCTCAGTTCGCCGCGGGAGTGCCGCGCGAGCAGGTCGTCGATGTAGGTGCGGCCCACGCGTGCGGTGGTGACCATGTCGGCCAGCTGGAAGCGGGTGTTCTGGAAGGATCCGATGCTCCGGCCGAACGCCTTGCGCTCCCGGACGTACTCCACGGTCCGCTCCAGGACGCCTTCGATGGACGCCAGGGCGTTGGCGGCGATCGAGATCCGCTCCTGCGGGAGGTTGCGCATCAGGGCCTGGAACCCGGAGCCCTCCTCGCCGAGCAGGTTGGCGGTCGGCACGCGCACGTCCTGGAAGAACAGCTCGCTGGTGTCCTGGGCGTGCAGGCCGACCTTCTCCAGGTTGCGGCCGCGCGAGAACCCGGGCCGGTCGGCCTCGACGACCAGCAGGCTGAGTCCGCCGTGGCGGTCGGGGCCGGTGCGTACGGCGGTGACGACCAGGTCGGCGTTCTGGCCGTTGGAGATGAAGACCTTGCTGCCGTTGACCACGTACGCGTCGCCGTCGCGCACGGCCGTGGTGGCGATGCCGGCCAGGTCGCTGCCGGTGCCGGGCTCGGTCATCGCGACGGCCACGATGTGCGTGCCCGCGGCGATGCCGGGCAGCCAGCGCGCCTTCTGCTCGTCGTTCGTCAGGTCGGTGAAGTAGGGCACGACGATGTCGTTGGAGAGGCCGACCCCGGCGAGGCCGTCGGACGCGGGGTGGCGGGAGAACTCCTCGCCGATCACGGCGTTGACGCGAAAGTCGGTGATCCCGCCGCCGCCGTACTCCTCGGGGATGTTGAAGCCGAGGATCCCGGCCCGCGCGGCCTCCAGGAACAGGGTGCGGTCGACCTTGCCCGCCGCCCGCCACCGCTCGGCGTGCGGCGCCGCGTGCTTGTCGACGAACGCGCGCACGGTCTTGCGCAGCAGTTCGTGGTCGTCGTCGTACAGGGCTCGTTCGGTGAAGATCGCACGCGTCATCAGGACTCCGATCGGGGCTGATCTCGTGTCGGGGCAGGAAGAAGAAGGAGGGGGCGTGGGGCGGTCAGCCGGGCGGGAGGAGCACCGGTTTCAGAACGCGTCCGGCCCGCTGGTCGGCGACCGCGCGGCCGAAGTCCCGCAGGGGGTAGGGGGTCACCAGGTCGTCGAGCGGCAGGCCGCCCTTGAGGTGACGCCTGATCAGTTCCGGTATGAGCAGCGCCGGTTGGGCGTCCCCCTCGACGCAGCCGCGCAGCCGCAGCCCGCGCAGCATCAGGGACCGTACGTCGATGGCGGCCGCGGCGGGGCCGAGGCCGACCACCGCGAGCGTGCCGCGGGGCCGCAGCAGGGCGAGGGCCGCGGCGATCGACTCGGGGCGCCCGGTGGTGTCGAGCGCGTGCGTCACGGCCGCGGCGCGGCCGGACGAAGTGGTCAGGCCGTCCAGGGAGTCGACGGCCGAGGCCCCGTGCCGGACGGCGCGGGCCCGGCGTGCGGCCACGGGTTCCGCGACCACGACCTCGACGCCCTCGGACAGCGCGGTCAGGACGGCCGCGGTGCCGACCGCTCCGGCGCCGATCACCAGGAGCCGGTCGCCGGGGGCGGGCCGCAGGACGTTGAGCACGGCGCCCGCCCCGGTCAGGAAGCCGCATCCGAGCGGGGCGGCGATCTCCGGTGGCAGGTCGCCGACCGGCACGCACGAGCGGGCGTCGGTCAGCGCGGCCGTGGCGAACGAGGACTGCCCGAAGTACCCGCCGAACACCGGCTCGCCGTCGACACGGATCGTCGGCGACCCGTCGGGCCTGCCCCCGGAGCTGTTGTGCGCGGCCGCCAGGTCGCAGTAGGCCGGGTGCCCGGCGCGGCAGCGCGCGCACCGCCCGCAGGACGCGAAGGAGATCACGACCCGGTCCCCGACGCGCAGGGTGCCGCCCTCCGCGCCGACCCGCTCGACGATGCCGCAGCCCTCGTGTCCGAGCACGGCGGGCCGGTCGCCGAGGGCCTCGCGGGTGACGAGGTCGGTGTGACAGACGCCGACCGCCTCGATCCGGACGATCACCTCGTGCGCTCGCGGTCCGTCGAGTTCGGCCTCGACGATCTCGTGGTGTCCGGGGCCGCGCGAGAGCAGCACCGAGGTCCTCACGCGGAGTCCGGGTCTTCGCGCTCGAGACCGAAGTAGAAGTACCCGCCCCGCGCGAGGACGACGTCGGGCCTGCCGTTCATCACGCCCATGAGGGTGTGCTCGTCCACGCGCTTGAAGTGGTCGAGCACCGGCATGCCGTCGTAGACCATCGTGGCGGTCACCTCGCCCCGGAACTCGACGTTCCACAGACTGGCCTCGCCGTGGCCCGCCGCGGTGTCGGAGTAGAGGGTGCCGTCCTCGGCCCGGCAGATCAGCGGCTGGGCGGAGTCGAGGGCATCGAACCGCTTGCCGTGCCACCGGCTCGCGCCGAGCATCTTCTCGACGGGGTGGCCGGTGCGGAAGGCGAAGCCGCGCCAGGAGCCGAGCACGGACGCAGCGTCGACAACCTCCAACTGCGCCCACAGATCGTCCAGTTCGGCCGGATCGACGGGCCCTCGCGCCGCGCGGAGCGCCTGCCACTTCGCGTGTACGTGGTTCATCGGACCCCCAGCCGACGCAGCAGGGCCAGTTGGCTGTTGGTCCGATTCACGAAACCCCGCACGGCGCTCTCACCCGGTTTCGGCGGTCCGAGCGGCATCAGGCGCTGGGTGGCGACCGTCCGGCTCTCGGTGTACTTGCGGATGCCCTCGACGCCGTGGCGCCTGCCGAGTCCGCTGTCTCCCGTGCCGCCCATGCCCGCCTCGATGCTTCCGGCCGCCGCGGCGGCGCCGTCGTTGATGTTGACCGATCCGGCGCGGATCCGGCCGGCCATCCGGCCGGCCGCGCGGACGTCCTTCGACCAGACCGACGCCGACAGGCCGTACGTCCCTTGGTTGGCCAGCGCCACGGCTTCCTCGTCGGTGGCGTAGGAGGCGAGCGAGAGGACCGGGCCGAAGGTCTCCTGGTCCCACACGGGCATCTCCGGCGTGACGCCTTCGAGGACGGTCGGTTCGTAGAAGAGCGGGCCGATGTCGGTCCTGGCCCGGCCACCCGTGAGGACCGTCGCCCCCTTGGCCACCGCGCCGTCGACGTGCGCGGCGACCTCCGCGAGCCGCGCCGCCGACGTCAGTGATCCGACGTCGGCCGCGTAGTCGTAGGACCGTCCGAGCCGCAACGCCTGTGTGGCGCGGACGAGTTCGGCGCGGAAGGCGTCGTAGACCTTCTCGTGGACGTAGACGCGCTCGATGTGGATGCACATCTGGCCGGTGTTGGCGAAGGCCGCCACGGCCGTGCCGGCCGCCGCGGCGGCGAGGTCGGCGTCCTCGCGCACGATCAGCGGGTTCTTGCCGCCGAGTTCGAGCGAGGCCCCGACCAGCCGGCGCGCGGCGCGCTCCGCGACGGCGCGTCCGGTCGCCGTCGACCCGGTGAAGCAGACGAAGTCGACGGAGTCGACCAGGGCGGTCCCCACCACGGCCCCGGACCCGGTCACGATCTGCCACAGCTGGGCCGGCAGTCCGGCCTCCGCCATGAGGGCCCGCGTCCACAGCAGGGTCAGCGCGGTCTGGGAATCCGCCTTGGAGACCACGGCGTTGCCGGCCAGGAGCGCGGGCAGGACGTCGCCGACGCCGAGGTAGAGGGGGTAGTTCCACGGGGAGATGACGCCGACGACGCCCTTCGGCACCCGTACCTCCTGGACCCTGGTCAGGCCGGGCACCATCCCGCGTACACGGCGGGGGGCCAGGTAGTGGCGGGCGCGGCGCGCGTAGTGCCGGGCGATCGTCGCGACCTGGGCCACCTCCTGCCAGGCGTGGTAGCGGGCCTTGCCCGTCTCCCACTGGATCAGGTCGAGCGCCTGCTCCTGTCGCTCCAGGAGCAGGTCGTGGAAGGCGAGGACCACGTCGCCGCGACGCCTCGACTCCCTTTCCGCCCAGGCCGGTTGTGCGGCACGGGCACCGGTCACCGCCTCCACGACATCCTCCGGCGTACAGGCGGGGACGGTGGCGATCGGCGTCAGGTCGAACGGCGCGACCGCGACGGCCACCGGTCCGGCGCCTCCCCCGCCCTCGGCCCCCTGTCGCGACACGTCCCGGCACACCCACGCACACCATCGCGCGATGGCCTCGTCGGTCACCCAGGCGGGCCGCGAGCCCGCCGCCGCGGGGCCCGGCGGGGCGGGGGTCTGGTCCTGATCGGTGGTCATGCGGGCTCCTCGGTCGTACGGGACTGACGCGAACCGGAATGCCGTGCGCTGCCCTTGTCGACACCGTGTCAACGCCCTTGTCGACGGCGACGCGCCTCGCTATGTTAATCAAAAATCACATCCTGGAACAAGCTCTTCAACCGTGCTGGCGACGCCAACACCGAGCAGAACAAGGCGTGATGAGCCGCACGTCCTACCAGGAAAGCGAGCAAGTGAATGAGTAATCTCAGCCGTAGAAGAATGCTGTCACTGGGGGCCGCGCTGGGCCTCGCGAGCGCGGCGGGCACCGGGACCGCCTGGGCGTGGTCGCCGTCGGGCTCGGTCGCCGGAGCGGGTGCGGGCGTCGATCCGGAGTACGTGTGGGACGACGAGGTGGACCGCCTGGTGGCCTCGCTCATCGACAGCGGTCAGGTGCCCGCCGTCAACACCGCGATGGAGTCGTGGGTGAACAACGGCGACCCGCTGCCCACCGGACTGCCGGCCGACCTCACCGCGTACCTGCGGACGGTCAACAAGCTGCCCGACTGGGCGGATCCGGTGAAGCTGGCCCGTGCCGCCGACTTCAACCGGCGCAAGGACACCTACCTCTTCGTGCTCTACGGCCTCGGCAGCGGGATCATGAGCACGGTGATCCCGCGTGAGGCCAGGAGCGTCTACTGGTCGGCGGGCGGCGCCGACATGCAGGACCGGGCCGCGAAGACCTTCACGTTCGGCTACGACCTGGCCCAGCTGAAGGGCTTCGAACCGTCGGGGCAGTTCGTGGTGACGGCCAACAAGACGCGTCTGGTGCACGCCGGGGTGCGTCATCTGCTGCCGCGGTCGCCCCAATGGCGGGCGGTCACGGACCAGGAGATCCCGATCAGCAACGCGGACATCCTGGTCACCTTCCACAGCCTGGGCACCTTCGTCCGCAGGAAGCTGCTCGACTGGAAGGTCCCGTTCCCCGCCGCCGACCAGGAGGCGTTCCTGCACAGCTGGCAGGTCGCCCTGCATCTGCTCGGCGTACGCGACGAGTACATCCCGGCGTCGTGGGCCGAGGCGGAGGCCCAGTCGGGTCAGGTGCTCACCCCGATCCTCACGCCGACGCCCGAGGGCAAGGAACTGGCCGAGGATCTGCTGGGGCTGACCGCCCAGGTCGACCTCGGTGTCACCCGCGGATTCCTCAACGAGTTCGTGCGCTACGTCTTGAACGACGAGGTCGGTGACTGGCTGGGGCTCAAGCGCGACTACGCGTCGGCGACCCTGATCCGTACCGCGTGGCCGGCCTTCATCCTGTTCCGCGAGGGCCTGTCGCCCGTCGTCCCCGGCGCGTTCTACCTGTTCGACCAGTTCGTCCGCGCGCTGGCCATGCTGTTTCTGAACCGGGGCACCTCGCCGACGACCACCCGCATCGTCATCCCGACGGGCAACAGGCCGTCCTGAGCCGTCCTCAGAGCCCGAGAGCCGCCACGACCAGGCGGGTCACCAGGGCACGGTGGTCGGGGCCGTCCCGCCAGCGGAGCCGCCGTCCGGCCTCGACCACCACACCGAACCCCGCGTGCACAAGGACCCGGGCCTGCCGCGGGTCGAGGTCCGGGCGGGCCAGCCGCAACTGCTCCTCCCACACCGCGATGTGCTCGCGCTGCGCCTGCACCAGAGGGCGCTGGAGATCCGCCGGCAGGCCGACGAACTCGGCTTCGGCGACGCTCGTCAGCGCGGTGTGCTCGAAGCTGTACGCGACGTACGTCGCCGCCAGCACGGCGACGGCCTCGTGCGGATCGTCCACGCCGTCGAGGCTGCGGTCCACCGCCTGGGCCAGCAGCCCGGCCGCCTGGAGGCACGCCGCCGCGAGGATGTCGACCTTGCCGGGGTAGTGCCGGTAGAGCGCGGACGGGGCGATGCCGACCGCCTCGGCGATCTGGCCGTTCGTGACGCTGGTGAACCCGTCCCGGGCGAACAGCGGGACGGCGGCCGCGAGGATCTCCGCCCGCCGCGAGCGCGGCACCGGCAGGGCCGGCAGCTCGACGGCGCGCGCTTCCCGGGCGTCCGGTCCGGGACCGGTCGGGGCGGGTCCGCTCCGGGCCGGACCGGTCGCGGCCACGCGCAGGGCGCAGGCCGACAGCAGTTCCTCGACCCGGCGTTGAGCGATGGAGGTGCGGTGCATGGTGAGGGATCCGATGGCGCCGAGCGCGGCCACGGCCCGCAGCGGATCGCGGGGCCTCCCGTTCTCACGGTGCACCGCCTCGGTGACCCGCTCGACGACCTGCCCGAACTTCTCCTTGAGCAGCAGCCGGTCCTCGCGGACGAGATACCTGGCCTCCCACCGGTACACGCCGCCCGACGTCCGGTGCGCGACCGTGACCCGGATCAGCGCGGTCAGCACGTCCGCGGCGGGCGTCTCGGGCGGCAGTGCGTCGAGGGCGGCGACGAGCCGGTCCACCATGGTCCGCGTGCACGCGGCGAACAGCGCGTACTTGTTCGGGAAGTGCCGGTACAGGGCCGCGGCGGTGATCCCGACGGCGGCGGCGATGTCCTCCATGGACGCCGCGTGGTACCCGCGCTCGCTGAACAGCCGGCCCGCCGCGTCGACGATCAGCTGCTTCCGGTTGCGGGGGCGCGCGACCGAGATCGACTCGGCCGTCATGACCGGTCGGACGCACACGGGGACGGGACCATGCGGCCCAGTCAATCACACGCCGCCGCGCGCTCCCCGATCACTCGGGAACGACCGCGGAGCAGCGGGTCCCGGACCGCGCCCCATGTGATTCTCCATTAACAAATTGCTGCACGACGCTTCTCCCGCCGCGGTGTTGGGCGGGATGATGCGGCAGCGACCACCCATCGCCACCAGACCCGAGGAGTCGCCCATGCCGGCCGACACGGCGCCCGCCTGGTCCTTCAGGAACCACTGGATGACCCAGGTCGCCACCCACGCGCAGACCCGCCCGGACAAGCCCGCGCTGCGCCATCTCGGACGGACCACGACCTGGGCGCAGTTGTCGCGGCGGTCCCTGCGACTGGCCGCCGGGCTCGCCGACCGGGGCGTCGCCGCGGGTGACCGCGTGGCCCTGCTGACGCTCAATCACCCCTGGTTCGTGGAGAGCGTCCTCGCGGCGAACAGCCTGGGGGCGATGGCCGTGCCGCTCAGCTTCCGGCTCGCGCCGCTGGAGCTCGACCACATCCTGGAGGACTGCGCACCGTCGGCGATCGTCGTCGACGCCCGGCTCGTACCGCTGCTCCGGGCGGCGCCGAACGCCGCGCGCATCGGCACGGTCGTCGTCGTCGACGCGGCGGACCCGGCCGAGGGCGATCTGGCGTACGAGGACTTCCTGTCGGCGTACGAGCCCATGGAACTGCCCGACATCAGCGAGGAGTCGACCGCGCTGATCATGTACACCTCCGGCACCACCGGACGCCCCAAGGGGGTGCTGCTGTCCCACCGCAACATGCAGGTCCAGGCGATGACCTGCATCCGCGCGATGGAGATCTTCGACGACTCCGACGTCGGCTTCCTGACGGCGCCCTTCTTCCATATCGCGGGCCTGGGTTCCATCGTGGCGAACTTCGTGGTCGGCAGTACGGTCGTGCTCCATCCGCTGGGCGCCTTCGACCCGCGGGCGGTGCTCGACGCGTACGAGAGCGAGGGCGCCACCGTCGTCTTCAACGTCCCGCAGCAGTGGGACCTGATCTGCGCCCAGCCCGACATCGACAAACGCGACCTGAAGCTGCGGATCATCAGCTGGGGTGCCGCGCCCGCGAGCGACGCGACGCTGCGCGCCATGGGCGAGAGGTTCCCGGGCGCGCTGAACGTGGCCGTGTTCGGCCAGACCGAGACCTCGCCGATCACCTGCGTGCTCCGCGGCGAGGACTCACTGCGCAAGCTCGGCTCCGTCGGGCGGCCTGTCCCGAGCATCCAGTACCGCATCGTCGACGCCGCCATGAACGACGTCCCCGTGGGCGAGGTCGGCGAGATCGTCTACCGGGGGCCCACCGTGACACGGGGGTACTGGCAGAAGCCGCGCGAGACCGCGCAGGCCTTCGCGGGCGGCTGGTTCCACTCGGGCGACCTGGTCAGGCAGGACGAGGAGGGCTTCGTCTGGGTCGTCGACCGCGCCAAGGACATGATCATCAGTGGCGGCGAGAACATCTACTGCGCCGAGCTGGAGAACGCCGTCGCCACCCACCCGGCCGTGCGGGAGGTCGCCGTGATCGGCAGGCCCGACGCACGCTGGGGCCAGGTCCCGGTCGCGTACGTGACCGTGGCGCCGGGAACCGAACTGTCCCTGCCCGAGCTGACGGATTTCCTCGACGGAAGGCTCGCCTCGTTCAAGCGGCCCAAGGACCTCGTCGTGGTCCCCGAGCTTCCCCGGAACGCGGGCGGCAAGGTGGTCAAACCCGAGCTCCGCCGACAGGACGCGGCCACCGCCACCGGCTCGCCCGCATAGCCGCTGCGCCGTTGGGCACGCTGACCCCCAGGCGTCACAGGTGAGGGGGCGGCACATGGGCGAGGTGTTCTACCGCAGGCTGACTCGATGGCAGGCGGACGGGGACCGCGAGAGACTCGCGGACCTGTACGTGACGGCTTACGAGGAGCCACCTGGCGAGGAGTACCGCAATCGGGAGAGGTTCCTGGCCCGGCTGGCGGAGGACGTGCAGCGGCCGGGGTTCCACATGGTCGCGGCCGACGACGCGACGGGGGACGACGACGCGCCGGCGGGCATGGCGTACGGGTATCCGCTGCACCGCGACGGCTCGTGGTGGCGGGGCTTCGTCGGGGAGCTGCCGGACGAGATCGAGCAACTCACCGCGTCCGGCAAGGTGTTCGCCGTCGCCGAGTTGATGGTGCTGCCGCGCCATCGCCGCCGGGGCATCGGCGGCCGGCTCCTGGAGCGGCTGCTCGCCGCCGACGACGCGGAGCTGCCGGTCGCGCTGCTCGACCCGGCCGACTCGGTGGCGCAGGGCGCCCTTCAGGGCCGGGGATGGCGCCGGATCGGCGAGCTGCGCCCTCCACGACCGACTCGGTCGGCTCCGCGGGGCCGCTCGGCTCCGACGCCTCGGTGCTGGACGTGTGGGTCGCGGAGCCGCCGGGCTGAGCGGTGCCCGCCCCGAGCCCCGCCAGCAGACGCAGCCCGTCCTCGGCGGGGCTGCCGGGGGCCGCGGACAGCACCAGGAGTTCGCGCCCCGAGGCGTCCGGCAGCGCGAAGTTCTCCTGGTGCAGTTCGAGGAGGCCGACCAGCGGATGCCGGTACGCCTTGCGGCCGTGGGTGCGGGCGCGCACGTCCGCGCGGGCCCACAACCGGCGGAACCGCTCGCTGCCCATCGCCAACTCGCCGATGAGCGAGGCCAGTCGGGAGTCGTCGGGGTACTTGCCCGCGGCCAGGCGCAGGTGCCCGACCACGTCGAGGGTGCAGGACTCCCAGTCCGCGTACAGGCCGCGCTCGGTCTCCTCCAGGAAGATGTGCCGGGCGGTGTTCAGCCCCGGCAGCGGACGGCCGTAGAGGAGTTCGGCGAGGCCGTTGCCCGCGAGCACGTCGAGGCGGTGGTCCACGATCAGCGCGGGCGCGTCGGCGACCAGGCCGAGGACGCGAAGGAGCTCCGGCCGTACCCGACCGCCCGGCGCCTTCGCGCGGCGGCGGCGCTGCCGGGCCAGCCGGTAGAGGTGTTCCCGTTCGGTGTCGTCCAGGGCGAGCACCCCGGCGAGCGCGTCGAGGACCTGCTCGGAGGGCTGGGTCGCGCGCCCCTGCTCCAGGCGCACGTAGTAGTCGACGCTCACCCCTGACAGGTGCGCGACCTCCTCACGGCGCAGTCCCGCGACCCGGCGGCGGCTGTCGGTGGGGATGCCGACGGCCGCGGGGTCGACGCGGGAGCGCCGGGTCTTGAGGAAGCTCGCGAGATCGTCCATGCCCCCCAGTATGGGCACGGCGACGGCCGCGAGGGTGGCCCCGCCGTTACCAGGAAGTCCCGTCCTACGGAATCGGCGCCCCTGAACACCGGGCGCCGCGGCGGCCAGGATCGAAGACGTCCGCACCGCGCGCCTTCGATCCGCAGGAGCTCCCATGAAGACGTTCATCGTCCACGCCCACCCCGAGCCCGAGTCGCTCAACGGCTCCCTGACGGACCTCGCCGTGTCCACCCTGGAGAAGGCGGGCCACGAGGTACAGGTGAGCGACCTGTACGCGATGAACTGGAAGGCGGCGGTCGACGCCGAGGACTACGGCCCGCACGCCTCGAACCCGCTGAAGGTCCCGCTGGACTCGGGCCGGGCCTTCCTGGCCGGCGAGCTGACCCCGGACGTCCGCGCCGAGCAGGAGAAGCTGCTGTGGGCGGACACGGTCATCTTCCAGTTCCCGCTGTGGTGGTACTCGATGCCCGCGATCCTCAAGGGCTGGGTGGACCGGGTGTTCACGTACCGCTTCGCGTACGGCGTCGGTGAGCACAGCGCCACCCGGTACGGCGAGCGCTTCGGCGAGGGAACCCTCGCCGGCCGGAAGGCCCTGCTGTCGGTGACCGTCGGCGGCCCGGAGTCGCACTACGGCCCGCGCGGGATCAACGGCCCCATCGACGACGTCCTCTTCCCCATCCAGCACGGCATCCTCTACTACCCGGGCATCGAGGTGCTCCCGCCGTTCGTGCGGTACGGCACCGACCGGCTGGGCGAGGGGGCCTACGCGGACGTCGCCAAGGCCTGGGAGGAGCGCCTGCTCACTCTGGAGTCGACCCCGCCGATCGCCTTCCGCCGGCAGAACTTCGGTGACTACGAGATCCCCTCGCTGCACCTCAAGGAGGGCCTGGAGCCGGCGGGCCGTACGGGGTTCGGGCTGCACGTGCGGTCGTGACGGTCCCGCCGCACGGGCGCGAGACGGGCGCTCAGGCCGGGTCGGCGGGCCTTCTTCCTGACGGTGGGGACGGCGGCGCCCCCTTCTGGAATGTCGTTCCAGGCCATCGTGGAACACTGTTCCCGTCACGTCGAACGGAAGGCCCGGACCTGACGGTCCGGGCCTGTGGCGGGCCTACTGCGCGAGCGCCCCCATGGGGTCCCACGCCGGCAGGACGATGGGCGGCTCGTCGAGGGCGGCGGCCAGCTCCGGCGGGAGCGCGGAGCGGCGCACGGCGACCTCGAAGACGTGCTCGCCGAACCACGAGTCGTTCATCGTCCAGAAGCCCTTGTCGGCCTTCTCGTCGCCCCAGCTGTTCTCCACCCGCCAGCGACGCGGAGCACCGTCGACCACGTCCACGCCGGTGAACAGCATGGCGTGCGTCATCTGAGTCTCGTGGTGGACGAGCCGGGACGCCTTGTCCATCGTGAAGGACGCGTCGTAGACCGCCTCGTAGTCGTAGAGCGCGGCGTCCCAGATCCCGACGTCGGCCCGCATCATCCGGCCGACGTCACAGCCGAACCAGACCGGCTCACCGCCCACGACGGCGTCCATGCTGAGCCGCTTCAGCAGGTCGATCTCCCCGTTGAGATAGACGACGGGAGGAGCCTCGACGACATTGCCCAGGTACTCGACGGTGAAGGTCCGGCCCACCGGACTCGACTCCCTCGGGTCGTGGACCAGGCACACGTACTCGTCGAGGGGTATCCGGACGTACGCCGCGGCGAACTCGGCCGGTGTCGTCCAGCCGTCACGGTGGAACTCCTGGTCCTTGTCCCGCCACTGCCACAGGAACCGGCTCGGCGGGGTGCCGAGATGGATGCTGAGCACCCGGTGCACGGCCGCCAACACCTCACCCTTGCAGGCGCGTTGCGCCTCGACGCCCTCGGACGCGAGGCGGCGCAGGTCGCGGGCGCCCTTGCGGAGAAGCGTCCGCAGCGCCCGGTTCATCGGGCCGGTCGCCGACGAGCTGTCCGTCTCGGGCATCGCCGACTTCGGCACCAGGCCGTGCTTGGCCACCAGCGCCAC
This sequence comes from Streptomyces sp. Q6, assembly GCF_036967205.1. NCBI lineage: Bacteria > Bacillati > Actinomycetota > Actinomycetes > Kitasatosporales > Streptomycetaceae > Streptomyces > Streptomyces citrinus. Next base: position 7,608,071 of record NZ_CP146022.1, on the reverse strand, counting down.
GAACATGTTCCACTGGCCGCCGTCGCTGATGGGGTCCCCGAGCAGATGCGCCACCGTCCGGTCGTCCACATCACGTCCTGAGGTCTCGACGACGGCCTCCAGGAAGTGGTTGGCCCGCTCGAACTTGTCCCACCACAGCAGGTAGTTCTGCGAGAACTCGAAGTCCTTGACGTTGAGCTTCCGGGCGGCGCCGACGCGCAGCAGGTTCAGCCCGGCGAACATCCAACAGCGGCCGCTCCGCCGCTGGTCGGTGACCTTCCAGTCGTCCAGGTGGTGGGAGACCGAGTGGTCGGTGGCGGTCACGATCCGCCGGTCGAGGGCGATGTCGTCGACGGGGGTCCGCGTCACGGCGTTCTGCATCAGCCGGTTCGCGGGACGGGCGGCGAACTCCTTCTCGAACACGTCGAGTTGGGCGGAGGTGAGACTGCGGTCCATGGCCTGACGGGGGTGCGGGTGTCCGAGCGTCACAGTGATCCGGTTCCACTTCTCGAGGCGGGCCGTGATCGCGCGGGCCCGGGGCAGACAGCGGGGGCAACGCGCTCTCACCGTCGCACGGCGGCCGATCCCCGGTCAACGGGGGCCGCGGAGCGGGAACAGCAGGTCGGGCCGCCGATGTTGCACGGTGGAGGTACGTGCGCCGCCAGGGACCCCTGTCCGGCGCGTTCACACAGGAGGACTGCTTCATGAAGGACGGAACCTTGACGCTCATGGCGGTGCACGCGCACCCCGACGACGAGGCGACCGGCACGGGAGGCGTCCTCGCGCGGTACGCGGCCGAGGGCATCCGCACGGTTCTCGTGACGTGTACCGACGGCAGGTGCGGCGACGGCCCAGGGGGCGCCAAACCGGGCGAACCGGGTCACGACCCGGCGGCCGTCGCCGCGATGCGCCGTCAGGAGCTGGAGGCGAGCCGCGAGGTCCTGAAGATCAGCGACCTGGAGACCTTGGACTACGCCGACTCCGGAATGATGGGCTGGCCGAGCAACGACGCCCCCGGCTCGTTCTGGCAGACCCCGGTGGAGGAGGGCGCCGCCCGGCTCGCCGAACTGATGCGCCGCTACGAACCCGATGTCGTCGTGACGTACGACGAGAACGGCTTCTACGGCCACCCCGACCACATCCAGGCCCATCGCATCACGATGGCGGCGCTGGAGATGACGGCGCGGACGCCGAAGGTGTACTGGACGACGATGCCGCACTCGGTGATGCGACGGTTCGGGGAGGCGATGCGCGAGTTCGGAGAGGACGTCCCGGAGCCGGATCCCGCCGAGGCGGCCGCGATGGCCGAGATCGGGCTCCCCGACGAGGAGATCACCACCTGGGTGGACACCGCCGCGTTCGGCGGCCAGAAGTTCGACGCCCTGGCCGCGCACGCCAGCCAGGGCGAGAACATCTTCTTCCTCAAGATGGGCCAGGAGAAGTTCACCGAGCTGATGGGCGTGGAGACCTTCCTGCGGGTCAGGGACACCACCGGCGCCCCCGTCCCGGAGAACGACCTCTTCGCCGGACTGCGCTGACCCGCTCGGCCGCTCGGTGCCCGCGCGAGGACGCGGGCACCGAGCGGCCGCGGGCGTCGGGCGTCGGCCGTCAGGCCGGAGCCACGGCCCGGCCGGTCTGCGGGGAGATCATGCCCGCACAGAGGCCGCGGGCGGCGAGCCCCTGGGCGATGCGCGGGATAGCGGCGCGGGTGTTGGCGGGCCAGTCGTGCATGAGGATGACCTGGCCGCTGGTGAGCCGGGCGGCGGCCTGCACGATGGCGTCGGTGCTCGCGCCGTTCCAGTCCTGCGAGTCGACGTCCCAGATGATCTGTGTCAGCCCGTACGTGGCGGCGACGGACCGCACGGTCGTGTTCGTCTCGCCGTACGGCGGACGGAACAGCCGGGGGGTGCCGCCTCCTCCTTGGGCGATCGCCTGCTGCGTCCTGGCGATCTCCGAGTCGATCTGCGCCTGGCCGAGCCGGGTCAGGTGCGGGTGGGTGTAGCTGTGGTTGCCGACCCACATCCCGGCGGCCACCTGGGCGCGTACGAGGGACGGGTTGGCGGCCGCGTTCTGGCCCTGGTTGAACATCGTGGCGCGCAGGCCGTTCTGGCGGAGCGCGTCGAGCAGGGCGGGGGTGTTGCCGGCCTGCGGGCCGTCGTCGAAGGTGAGCCCGACGTATCCGCCGCACGCGGCGGCGGGCTGCGCCGAGGCCGTGCCGCCGACGGCGAGGGGGCAGACGCCGACGGCCGCGGCGACGGCCACTCGCGCGACCCGCGAACGTAACGAGCGATCAGTTCTGTCCTTCATGCGGGGGTCCTCCAGCTTCGGGGCGCCGATTTCGGGAGCGCCGGTTTCGGGGTGCCGGCTCAGCTCACGGTGATGCTGGAGGCGCCGCTGCTCCGGTAGCCCTCGGTCGCCATGATCATGTAGTAGCTGAAGCTGCCCAGGGGCATCCCGACCCGGCTCCAGGCGTCGAAGTGGTTGCCGGTCGTGATGGTCCCGCCGGTGCGCTTGGACTGCCGGACGCTCCAGTACTGGTTGAAGGTCCTGGTGCCCTCGACGGACGGGGCGTTGTAGCGCGTCGTCTGATAGATGTCGTACGTGCCGCCGTCGCTGGTGACGGTTCCCTTGTACGTGCCGGTGGGCCGGTAGGTGCCCCAGTTGTCGACGATGTAGTACTCGACGAGCGGGTTCGACGTCCAGCCGTACAGCGCCAGGTAGGCGTTGCCGGAGGGCGCGAAACTGCCCCAGTAGGTGACGGTCCTGCGGGAGCCGTTGGCCCAGCCCTTGCCGGCCACGAAGTTGCCGGTGTTCCGCCACGACGTGCTGTAGCTGCCGCCGGACGACAGGGTCATGGAGACCGTGCCGGGCGCGTCGGTCCAGAACGAGTAGTAGTAACCGTTGTTGGTGCCGGTCTGGTTGGTCGTGATCGTCGTGTCCGCGAAGGCGGTGCCCGGCAGCGCCAGAGCGGAGGCGCCCAGCGCGACGGCACCGACCGTACCGATGAAGGCGCGACGGCTCAGGGGCGGGATCGGCGTCTTGTCGTCCATGTTCCTGCTTCCTCCTGGTGGGGCCTGAGGGAGGCTGCACAGCCATTGAGGTGCGTGTCGACGCCGTCAGAGTGGTCTCGCCCCCACGCACTGTCAACTGTTTCGACAAGCAGTGCGAAACTTTTGTGACATCAAGAGGCCTTCAAGCCCGCCGTATGCGCAGCTCAGACACGCATTACAGGCGCATGACAGAAGTCTCACGCGAGGTGATCGAACATCGATGCCGGAGTCAGTGCGTCACCGCATCGACAGCTTCGAAATATTTTCGACACGGGAGAGCGGACGCGGACTCAGCGGCGCCCGGGGGCGGCCGTGCTCTGCCGCACGACCAGGGAGGTGGCCAGCTCCAGCCGGGTCGCCACCGCTTCCTCGGCCCGGAGCCGCAGGAGCATCTGGGCCGCGCCCTCGGCCATGCCGCGCAGCGGTTGGTGGACCGTCGTCAGCGCGGGGCTCGACCACTGGGCGAGGGGCACGTCGTCGTAGCCGACCACGGACAGGTCGTCGGGGACCCGCAGGTCCCGCAGGCGGGCCGCGTCCAGGACGCCGAGCGCCTGAAGGTCGCTGCCCGCGAAGATCGCGGTCGGCGGGTCGGCCAGGTCGAGCAGCTCGGCGGCCCGCTCACGGCCGCCCTCCACATGGAAGTCCCCGTACCGGACGAGTTCGGGGTCGGCCGACAGACCGGCCATGCTCAGGGCCGAGCGATAGCCGTCGAGGCGGGCCAGCGAACACAGCATGTCCTCGGGCCCGGTGATGACGCCGATGCGGCGGTGGCCGAGCTGGACGAGGTGCCGGGTGGCGGCGAGGCCGCCGTTCCAGTTGGCCGAGCCGACCGAGGGCACGTCGGGGTCGGGGTCGCCCGCCGGGTCGATCACGACGAACGGGATGGAGCGCGACCTCAACTGCCGCTTCACCTCGGCGGGCAGCGTCGAGAAGACCAGGACGACACCGAGCGGTCTGCGCTGGAGCACGCCCTCGATCCACTCGGGCCCCGGCGCCTGACGCGTGCCGCTCTCCGTGAGCACCACGCTGGCGTTGTTCGCCTTGGCCACCTTCTCCACGCCCCGGATGAGCTCCAACGCCCAGACGCTCTCCAGCTCGTGGAAGACGAGCTCGATCAGCGGCGCCTCGTGGGCGACCCGGGTGGTGCGGCGGTAGGCGTTCTCGTCCAACAGGCGCTCGACCTTGACGCGGGTGGGCGCCGCCACGTCCTGCCGCCCGTTGAGCACCTTCGAAACTGTCGAAATGGAGACCCCCGCCTGCTGAGCGACCTGCGCCAGGGTGATCCGACCCACGTACTCGTCATCTCGCATACCCAGGATCTTAGGGCAAGCCGAAAGAGTTTCGAGGGGTGTGGGCGTGAGGGACGGGACCGCCGGGAGGCCCTGTCGCACGGCGGCGCCGAGCCTCCTCGGCGCCGCCGGCCTCAGCCGTTCACCGGGTCCGCGCGTCCGTCCCGCCGGCGGGCGGGCCCGTGAAGTCGACCTTCGACGTGTTCGAGCAGTGCTCCGTGCCCGCGTCGCACAACTGGTAGGTGTACGTGGGCCGTTCCTCGATGTGGACCACGTCCGTGGAGCGGCCGGTGTTCGGCACGGTCGCGATCACCTTGCCGTTCCTGACGACCTCGATCTTCGCCGTGGTCGCTCCGTTCCAGGTGAGCGCGGCGGAGTGGACACCCCGGACCCGGCTGCCCCGGGCGGTGAGCTCGTACGAGGCGCCGAGCCGGACCTTGACGACCCGGCCGGGCGCGCTCTGCGTACCGAAGTACGCGTACTCGCCCCGTGGGTCGATGGCCGCGGAGATGAGCGCGTCCTCGTTCGCGCCGAGGGTGACGGTTCCGGCGGCCGTGAAGTGTTTCAGGTCGACGGTGACCACGCGGCCCGGCGAGGACACGGTGCCGAACGACGCGAACCGGCCCGCGGGGTCCATCACGGAGGAGTAGAACGTCCCGCCGCCGGACGGGGTGATCGCCCCGGCGCGTTCGAAGGTGGTCAGGTCGACCCGGACGATCTTTCCGCGGGCGCCCTCGCCCGTCCCGAAGTAGGCGTAGTGGTCGTCGGGGGCGACGACCGCCGTGCGCAGCGGCCCCTCCCCCGGCTCCAGGGTCAGCGAGCCGGTCTCCTTCATCTCCGCCAGGTCGACCTTGACGACGTGGCCCTGCGGGCTGGTGACCGTACCGAAGTAGGCGTACCGGCCCCGGGAGTCGATCACTCCGTCGTCGAGGAAGTCCTCGCCCTTGCCGAGGGTGACGGAGCCGACCTGCGCGAACGTCTCCAGGTCGAACTTGATCACCCGGCCGGGGTTCGTCCCGGTGCCGATGTACGCGTAGCGGCCCGCGGGGTCCATGAGGATCGAGCGGGGGTTGTCCGCGCCGGTGGCCAGCGGTGTGATCCTGTCGAGGGTGAAGGTGTCCAGGTCGACGCGGACCACGCGGCCCGGGTTCGCGGCGGCCACGAAGTAGGCGTACGTGCCCGACGGGTCGATGACGGCGTCCTGGAGCAGTTTCTGGCCGATGCCGACCGGTATGACGCCGACGCGTTCGAAGGTCTTCAGGTCGAACTTGACGATGTAGCCGGACAGCGGGTCGGGGGCGTTGTCGGTGCCGAAGTAGGCGTAGCGGCCCTGCGGGTCGATGACCGCCGCGTGCATGTTCTTCTCGAAGCTCCGCATCCGCAGCGTGGCCGTGCGGGCGGGCATGGTCGTCCCGCTGCCGTGCACGGCCAGAGGGGGTGCGGCCTCGGCGGCGTCGCTGTCGATCGTGAGCGTGCCGGTCTGCTCGCCCTTCTCGGTGGGCCGGTACGTGATGCCGAGGGTGCAGTGTTCCTTGCGGGCGAGGGTGAAGGGGGCGGGACCGCAGGTGCCCGTCTCGGAGACGAACGCCCCGTCGTGGTCGGTGATCTGACGGACGGTCACAGGGTCGGCGCCGGTTCCGGTGAGCGTGACGGTGGCGGGGCCGCCCGTCGTGCCGATGGGGACCGTACCGAACCCGGCCCGGTCCAGGGCGACTTCGAGGTGCCTGCCGGGCAGCGCGCCGAGTGTCAGATCGGCCGTGGCCGTGGTGCCCTCGGCGAGGTGCGCGACGGCCTTCTCGGTCCCGTAGGCGGGAGCGGAGGCCGACACCGTGTAGTCGCCGACGGAGGCGAGCATCGCGTAGTGGCCGTCGGCGTCGGTCTGCTGCGCCAGGCCGACCGGGCCCGAGTCGTCGCGCAGGGCGACCGTGGCACCGGCGACGGGATCTCCGGTGGCCGCGTCGGTGACGGTGCCGGTGAGGGTGCCGACCGCGCCGCGCGGTGCCTTCTCGACGGCCGCGTAGGCGTCGAGCCGGCCCTGCCCGTAGACGTTGTTGTCCGTCGGTGTGCCGCCGCACTCGGTGGCGTCGACGTCGACCGCGGTCTCGTCGAGCAGTCGGCGGGTCGCGTCGATGTTCCGGGCGACGGCGGGGGCCGCCGACCACAGGAGGGCGATGGCGCCCGCGACGTGCGGCGCCGCCATCGACGTACCGCTGCCGACGGCGTACTTGCCGCCGGGGTAGGCGGAACGGACGGCCACGCCGGGGGCGGACACGTCCGGCTTGATCAGGTCGTGGCCGTTCTCGGACGGTCCGCGGCTGGAGAAGGCGGCGATGTTCCCGTCGGCGTCGAAGGCGCCGACCCCGTAACTCTCGGGCAGATTGGCCGGGTTGGCGTCGGTGCCGCACTCCGGCCCTTCGTTGCCGTTGGAGAAGACGGGGAAGATCCCGGCCGCGACCCAGGCCCGCACGGTCTGCTGGAACCAGGGGTCGGCTCCGGCGTCCGAACTGCCCCACGAGTTGTTCACGACGTGCGGGCGCAGTTCGGGGCGGGGGTTGCGGCCGTCGAGGTCGGTGGGCGCGAGCATGAACTGCCCGCTGGCGAGCAGTCCGCTCTGCGTACAGGTGGATCCTCCGCAGCCCTTGGCAGCGATCCACCGCGCGCCCGGGGCGACGCCGATGTGCTGACCGGCACCGCCGTCGCCGACCATGGTGCCGACCGTGTGGGTGCCGTGCCCGACGGTGTCGCAGGGCTTGCTCAGGCTCGGGATCACCGCGCAACCGCTCTGCGGGTCGTACCAGTTGTAGGCGTGGGTGACGGTCCCGTCGGCCTTGCTGCCCCGGTACTGCCGCGCCAGCGCCGGGTGGTCGAACTGCACGCCGGAGTCGATGCTGCCGACGACGATCCCCTGGCCCGTCGCGCCGAACTCCTTCCACGCCTTGGGCGCCCCGATCCGGTCGACGCCCCACTCGACGTCGTCGACGGTGGGCTCGGCCTCGGCCTGCCGGATCGCGGGCAGCGCGTACGTACGGTCCGCGGCGACCCGGTCGACGTCCGGCAGCGCGGTGATCTTCTTCAGGAGCGTCGCGTCGCCCTTCACCCGCACGGTGTTGGCGATCCAGTACGAGGTGTGGGGCGCGTGAGCGGCGCCGAGTACGTCGAGGAGACCGGCCTGGCTGTCGCGGGCCGTCCGCACGAGGCGGTCGCGCACGGTCCGGCCCTGCCGCGCCCGGTCCTTGATCCTCGCCGCGGAGCGCAGGTCCGCGTGGTCCTTCAGATAAACCCAGAAGGTGGAAGTGCCGCCGTCGGCCAGGGCGTTGCGGACCTTGCTCTCGACGGCCGGCCGATCCTCGTGCGGGGTGGCGGACGTGGTCGCGGCCATGGCCGGCAGCCCGGCGACGGCGAGCCCCGCGCTCAGCAGCAGGGCCCAGGTACGGGGAGCGGCGGTGCGTCTGCGTCTGCCGCGTCGCTGTCTCATCACGGTGAGGTCCTTCCTCGGACGGGGTACGGACGATGGGCGGAAGCGGCGGGCCGGGGGCGACCGTCGCCTCGGGAACGGTGGGCAGGGGCGGCTCGTCGGGCCGGGAGCGGTGAGCCGGGATGGCTGTCGGGTCCGGAGCGGGCTCGCACCGACGTCAACAGGACGCGCCGACCGTGCACATGACGGCCCATCATGTGCGGTGCGCTGGGCGGAAGTCTGTCCCGGCGGCGCGGCGTCGCGGGGCTCGCGGCCTGGCGAGTACTCGTCATGGCGCGACCTCGCCATCGCAACCTCGCCATGACACCGGGCCGGGGCTGTCGGGATTGCGACACGACGCACTCTCGCCACCCGCGCCCCTTCTCCCTCCGCCACCCGCGATCGGATCATGGCCACTGCCGGGCCGGGTGGCAGGTGGGGAAGCCGCCCGGCCCGGCCCAGCGCCGCTTCGCGTCCGTCGCCCGGCCCCCGGTGCCGTGGCCGCACCCCGCCAGGAGCCCGTCATGCCGACCGGTCCGACTCCGCGCAGCGGCAGAACCGCCGCTCTGTGCGCCGCACTCACCCTGGCCGTCGTCGGCCCGGCGCTTCCCGTGCGGGCCGACGCGGCTCCCCAGTCCGCTCCGGTCGGCGTGACGACGCGGACCGCCGACCGGAGCGCTCACACCGACACGGTCACGCTGGTCACCGGCGACACCGTCACGGTCACCACCGGCCCCGGCGGGCGGACCTCGATCGACGCCCGGCCCGCGCCGGGCACGGCCACCACCTTCCACACCGAGTCCACGCCCGCCGGAGCCACCTACGTCATTCCGGACAGCGCGGGGGCGGGACTCGCCGACGGGCGGCTCGACCGGGAGCTGTTCAACGTCACCCGGCTCATCGCCGACGGGCAGGACGACACGGGCGGCGACACCCTGCCGCTGATCGTCGACTACCCCGGTAACCCGGCCCGTTCCACCCTGGCCGCGCGCGCCGCGGACGCCCCCGGCGTCACCCGCCACGCCGCCCTCGCCTCGCTCGGCGCCACCGCCGTGGAGGTCGACAAGGACAAGGTCCGGGCCTTCTCCCGTGAGGTGCTCGACGGCCCGAAGGCCGTACTGCGTCCGGACCGCAGGGTGCGCGCCACTCTCGACAAGAGCGTCCCGCAGATCGGCGCGCCCGAGGTGTGGAAGAGCGGCTACGACGGCAGCGGCGTCAAGGTCGCCGTCCTGGACACCGGGATCGACTTCGCCCACCCCGATCTCGCCGACCGGGTCCTGGACTCCAAGAGCTTCATCGCCGGGCAGGGCGTGCAGGACGGGCGCGGCCACGGCACCCACGTGGCGAGCACCGTCGCCGGCAGCGGTGCGGCGTCGGGCGGACGGTACAAGGGGGTCGCGCCGGGGGCCCGGCTCCTGGTCGGGAAGGTGCTGGACAACCGGGGCAACGGCGACGAGTCCAGTGTGATCGCCGGAATGGAGTGGGCCGTCGCGCAGGGCGCCGACATCGTGTCCATGAGCCTGGGATCGCCCACCGAGGTGGGCAGTGACCTGCTGAGCGAAGCCGTGGACCGGCTCAGTGAGTCCTCCGGCGCCCTGTTCGTGATCGCCTCAGGGAACACCGGGCCCGGCCGGGCCACCGTGGCGAGCCCCGGGACCGCCCGTTCCGCGCTGACCGTCGGCGCCGTGGACGCTCAGGACCGGCTGGCCGACTTCTCCGGGCGCGGGCCCACCGTCGACGGGGCGCTCAAGCCGGAGATCACCGCGCCGGGCGTCGGCATCGTCGCGGCCCGTGCGGCGGGCACGAACATCGGCACGGCCGTCGACGCGTCCTACACCGCCATGGACGGCACGTCGATGGCCACACCGCACGTCGCCGGCGCGGCGGCCCTCCTGAAGCAGCAGCACCCGCAGTGGAAGGCCGCGCGTCTCAAGGACTCCCTCGTGTCGTCGGCGCGGACCGCCGCCGACCACGACGTCTACGAGCAGGGCGCGGGACGGGTCGCCGTCGACCGGGCCTCGGCGCAGCCGGTGACCGCCTCCGGCACCGTCGACCTCGGCGACCTGCGCGACCGTCAGCAGCCGCTGGACCGGGACGTCACCTACACCAACGACGGCGACCACGCCGTCACTCTCGCGCTGCGCCTCGACCTGAGCCGTGGCGGCGCGGCGGCGCTCTCCGCCGACACGGTCACCGTCCCGGCGCGGGGCACGGCCACCGTCACGCTCAGCGTCGACCCCGCCCGCACCGGCACCGGCCGCTACGACGGCTACCTGACCGCCACCGACGCCACCACCACGCTCACCACGGCCGTCGGCTGGACCGAGCAACCCCCGCGCCGCACCGTGGACTTCACCTTCACCGGACGCGACGGCAAGGCGGCGGGACAGACCAATCTTCAGATCCTGAACACGACCAGCGGCGAGGCGGAGCTGCGCAGCCTCACCTTCCTGGGCGCGGACACCTGGCGGACCGAACTGCCCGAGGGCCGTTACGCCCTCCAGGCCCTGGTCACCACGTACGACGCCCAGCGGTACCCGGCGGCCGTGGACACCTTCGCCGAACCGGAGTTCACCGTCGACGGCGACCGCACCGTGGCGGTCGACGCCCGCGCGGCACGGCCGCTGACCGCCCGGATCGACGGCGAGGACCGCCCGCTGGAACGCGCCGCCGTCAGCGTCACCGCGCGCCGCACGCTCGACGACGGGGCGAGTGCCGCGATCGGTGTCGCCACCGGGCTCAGTGACCGCACCTCCCAGTACGGGGCGATCCCGTCGCACAGCACGGCCGAGCGGGGCACCTTCGACCTGACAGCCGAGCACCGCCTGCGGGACCCGCTCGTCCGGGGCTCATGGACGGCCGCCCACCGCACCACGCGGCTCGATCTGCTCACTCCGGATCTCGGTGAACGCTCCACAGGAGCACAGGAGTTGACGGCCGTGGATGTCGGTACCGGTGACGATAGCGACTACGCCGGCCGTGACGTCTCGGGCAGGCTCGCCGTGGTCCGCACCAACGGTTGGCTCCCTCCCGTCCTGGCCACCGCCGCCCGGCACGGCGCCGCCGCCGTCCTGGCGATCCGCCCCACCGGCGGTGTCACGCTCGTCCAGGGCAGCGCGGCCGACACCCTGCCCGCCGTCGCCGTCAGCCACGAACAAGGCGCGCCCCTGCTCCGCGCCCTCGCCGAGGGAAGCCCGGTGACGGTCGCGCTCACGGGCCGCGGCGACAGCCGCTTCACCTACACGCTGCCCTTCCACGCCCGGGGCGGCATCCCCGAGGAGACCACGGTGACAGGCCGCCCCGCGCAGTTCGCCGCCCTGGTCAACACCTTCTCCGCGGACGGCACTTCGCGGCTCGCCGAGGACGATCTGACGACCTGGCACACCTGGGAGACGTCGACGTTCCGCACGACCGCCCGGCATCTCGCCCCGGGCACCCGGACCGACTTCGTGCACGCCGCCGACAGCCGGTACCTCCAGACGGTGCACACCTCCGACCTGTCCGGCACCTATCTGGAGGAGTACCCGGCGGCCCACGAGGCGGGCAGCACCCTGCACCGCGACTGGGGCCGCGCCCCCATGCACCCCACACTGCCGCGCCGCATCAGCTGTCCGATGTGCCGTGCCGACAGCGGAGCCAGCTTCTTGCTCGCCCCCTACGGCGACGGGGACCCGGAGCATTTCGGCATGGGCAGCGCCACGGCCACGCTCACCTATCGTCGCGACGGCCAAGAGGTCTCCGCGGCCCAGCTGTTCGTCCCCGAGGAGGCCGAGTACAGCATCGACCAGACGGTGATCCGCAGAACCAACGCCCTGGAGACGCTCGGCATCCGCACCGACACCACGTACACGTTCCGCTCGAAGGCCCCCGAGGCGGGTGCCACGGCCCCCGGCTGCGAGGACGTCTACGGCGCGGGCCACCCGTGCGCCGCCCTGCCGGTCATCCTCCTCAGCTACGACCTGGGCGTGGACGGCACGAACACCGCTCCGGCCGGCCGCTCCTTCCCCGTGCGGGTCGGCACGCTCCGTCCCGACGGCCACCGGGGCGCGCCTGTCACCGGCATCCGCGTCGAGGCCTCGTACGACGACGGCGCCACCTGGAGCGACCGCGTGGAGCCCCCGGTCCGTCCCGACGGCTCGGCCACCGCCGTCCTGACGCATCCGCGCGTCGACACGGGCCACGTGACGCTCCGGGTCACCGCGTGGGACGGCTCCGGGAACCGCACCCGGCAGACCGTCGTGCGGGCGTACGCGCTGCGCGGGTGAGGCGGGGGCCGTCGCGGATCCGGTGCGTACGAGGTCTGGGCCGGTCGGGAAACATGTGACATTGTACTGCCGTGGACAACCAACTGGCCTGCGATGTCGTGGTAGTTGGGGCCGGAATGGTCGGGGCCGCGTGTGCCTTGTACGCCAGTCGGGCGGGGCTGAGGACCCTGCTGGTGGACCGGGGGCCCGTGGCCGGCGGCACCACCGGCGCCGGTGAGGGGAACCTGCTCGTCTCCGACAAGGAGCCGGGTCCCGAGCTGGACCTCGCGCTGCTGTCGAGGCGCCTGTGGGGCGATCTCGCCGCCGAGCCCGGCCTCGGCCGGGCGGTGGAGTTCGAGGAGAAGGGCGGCGTGGTCGTCGCGTCCGGGCCCGAGGGCATGGCCGCGCTGAGCACGTTCGCCGAGGGCCAGCGCACCGCCGGGGTCGAGGCCCTGACGGTCACGCCCGAGGAACTGCGCGACCTGGAACCGCATATGACCAAGGACGTGGCCGGCGGCGTCCACTACCCGCAGGACTGCCAGGTGATGCCGTCGCTGGCCGCCGCCCAGGTCGTCCGCGCGGCACGGCGGGCCGGGGCCGAACTGCGCATCGGCGCCACCGTCACCGCCGTGCTGCGCACGAAGGACGGCTCGGTGCGCGGCGTGCGGACCGACCGGCACGGTGACCTGCGCGCTCCTGTGGTGGTGAACGCGGCGGGCACCTGGGGCGGCGAGGTCGCCGCGCTCGCCGGCGTGCGGCTGCCGGTTCTGCCGCGCCGCGGCTTCGTCCTGGTCACCGAGCCGCTGCCGCGCGCGGTGGTACGGCACAAGGTGTACGCCGCCGACTATGTCGCGGACGTCGCGAGCGGTGACGCGGGCCTCCAGTCCTCGGCGGTCGTCGAGGGCACCGCGGCGGGTCCGGTGCTGATCGGGGCGAGCAGGGAGCGGGTCGGATTCGACCGCGGGTTCTCGCTGCCGGTGGCCCGGCGGCTCGCCGCGCAGGCCGTCGCGCTGTTCCCCGCGCTCGACACGGTCCGCGTCATGCGCGGCTACCTGGGCTTCCGCCCGTATCTGCCGGACCATCTCCCGGCGATCGGGGCCGATCCCCGGGTGCCGGGGCTGTACCACGCCTGCGGTCACGAGGGCGCGGGCATCGGGCTCGCCGTCGGCACCGGGCATCTGATCGCGCAGTCCCTGACGGGGGCCACCCCCGACCTGGACCTCGCACCGTTCCGTCCGGATCGCTTCGAGGACGCCGCTCCGGAGGGGTCCCCGAACCGTCGTGAGGAAGGACAGCAGTGAAGAGGACGTCCCCGGTCACGACGCCGCTGACGCTGGCCCGCGCCCGCCCCGGTCCGCCGTTCACGGTGACCGTCGACGGACGGGAGACCGAGGCGCTGCCCGGACAGAGCGTCGCGGCGGCGCTCTGGTCGGCCGGGATCACCTCGTGGCGCACGACCCGGGGCAGCGGAGCGCCGCGCGGGGTGTTCTGCGGGATCGGCGTCTGCTTCGACTGCCTCGTCACGGTCAACGGCCGCCCCAACCAACGGGCTTGCCTCGTCCCCGTCTCTCCCGGCGACACGATCGGCACCCAGGAGGCGACCGGCCATGGCGACCTCGCGTGACTCTCTGGCGGTCATCGGCGCGGGCCCGGCCGGGCTCGCCGCCGCGCTGACGGCCGCCGACCAGGGCGTCCCGGTCACGCTGCTCGACGCGGCCGCGACACCCGGCGGCCAGTACTACCGCCGGCCCGCCGAGCAACTGAGGGCGGAAAGGCCCCAGGCCCTGCACCACGCCTGGGGCACCTGGGAGAAGCTGCGCGACCGACTGGCCGCGCACGTCAGAACGGGCGGAATCACCTACCTGCCGGACCGTCATGTGTGGTTCGTGGAGCGCCACTTGGCGACCGACAACAGGGATGTCGGCACCACGGGTTTCACCGTGCACGCGCTCGTCGGACCGGCCCAGGAGGAGTCCGAGACGGTCCGCGCCGACGCGGTGCTCCTCGCCACCGGCGGTTACGAGAAGGTGCTGCCGTTCCCGGGCTGGACGTTGCCCGGGGTCCTCACCGCGGGCGGCGCCCAGGCCATGCTCAAGGGCGGGCTGGTGCTGCCGGGGCGGACGGTGGTCGTGGCCGGGACCGGACCGCTGCTGATGCCGGTCGCCGCGGGGCTCGCCGCCGCCGGAGCGCGGATCGCCGCGTACGTCGAATCGGCCCGCCCGGGGAACTTCGTACGGCACGGCGCGCGACTCGCCGCCAACCCGGCCAAGCTCGTCGAAGCGGCCCGGTACGCGGGTCGACTGGCGCGCCGGAGAGTGCCGGTGACCGTGGGTCATACAGTGGTCGAGGCCCATGGGAGCGACCGCGTCGAGGCCGTCACGATCGCCGCCCTCGATCCGAGCGGCCGGGTCAGGGCGGGCACCGAACGGCGGATCGCCTGCGACGCGCTGGCCGTCGGCCACGGCATGCTCGCGCACACCGATCTCGCCGAGTCGCTGGGCTGCGCCCTCGACACCACCGGCGACGCCCGCGTGGTGACCGACGACGAGCAGCGCACAGACGTCGACGGCGTGTGGGCCGCGGGCGAGGCCACCGGGATCGGCGGGGCCGCGCTCGCGCTGGCCGAGGGCGAGATCGCGGGGCACTCGGTCGCCGCCCGCCTCAAGGAGTCGACCCGGATCCGGCCGTCCGGGCGAAGGCCGCCCGCTCCCGTTCGCGGCTGCGGGACGTCGCCTCGGTGCTCGACTCCGCGTACGCCCCGCCCGCGCACTGGGCGGACCTCGTCACGGACGACACGCTCGTCTGCCGTTGCGAGGACGTCCCCGCGGGCGCGGTCCGCGAGGCCGTCGGCGAACTCGGCGCCTGCGACCTGCGCACCGTCAAGCTCCTCACCCGCGCCGGGATGGGCTGGTGCCAGGGGCGGATCTGCGCGCCCGGGGTCGCCGGGATCGCGGGCTGCGCGCCGGGCCCGGCGAAGCGCCCGTTCGCCCGGCCCGTCCCGCTCGGCGTACTCGCCCGGGAGCCCGACCCCCCTGACACACACCTGGACCAGCGTTGAGCCACCCCTGAAGCACCTCGGGCCCAGCGCCCCCCTCGACCAGCCCTGACCGTGCCGTGTCACAGCTCGTCCAGTTCCCGTGCGGTCCCCGCAGCGGCCCGCCCCGACGGAAGGTCCGAAGACACCCATGAGCACGTACACCCCGCAGAACCCGCCCCGCCCCGTGTGGCGCGGCGTCCTCGTCGCCACCGCCCTGCCCCTGAACGACGATCTCTCGGTCGACTTCGAGGGCTTCGCCGCGCACTGCCGCTGGCTCGTCGACAGCGGCTGCGACGGCGTCGTCCCGAACGGCTCGCTCGGCGAGTACCAGGTCCTCACCGACGAGGAGCGCGCCCGGGTCGTCGAGACCGCCGTGGCGGCCATCGGCGGCGACCGGGTCATGCCCGGCGTCTCCGCCTACGGCTCCGCCGAGGCCGTGCGCTGGGCGCGGCAGGCCGAGGCGGCGGGCTGCGCGGCCGTCATGCTGCTGCCGCCCAACGCGTACCGGGCCGACGAGCGTTCGGTGCGCGCGCACTACGCCGCCGTCGCCGAGGTCGGCATCGACGTCGTCGCGTACAACAATCCGCACGACACCAAGGTCGACCTGACCCCCGAACTCCTCGCCGAGCTGCACGCGGCCGGGCACATCAGGGCCGTGAAGGAGTTCTCCGGCGACACCCGCCGCATCTACCAGATCGAGGAACTCGCCCCGGATCTCGATGTGCTGATCGGCGCGGACGACGTCCTTCTGGAGCTCGCCGTGGCCGGCGCCAAAGGCTGGATCTCCGGCTACCCCAACGCCCTGCCGGAGTCGACGGTCGAGCTGTACCACGCCGCCGTCAAGGGAGACCTGGCCACCGCGCTGCCCCTCTACAAGGAGCTGCACGCGCTGCACCGCTGGGACTCCAAGGTCGAGTTCGTCCAGGCCATCAAGTTGTCCATGGACATCGTGGGGCGGCGGGGCGGCCCGGTCAGGCCCCCGCGCGTACCGCTCCTGCCGGAGCAGGAGAAGGCGATCCGCGAGGCCACGGAGCGGGCCGTCGCCCACGGCCTGAAGTAGTCGGCCCGAAGTACGGAGAGGAGACCCCGCTCATGCGCAGCAAGCTCGTCCTGCACGCCGTGGACTCGCACACCGAAGGCATGCCCACGCGTGTGATCACCGGCGGCCTCGGGACCATCCCGGGCGCCACCATGGACGAACGCCGCCTGTGGTTCCGTGAACACCGCGACGACGTACGGCACTTCCTGATGGACGAGCCGCGCGGGCACCCTGCCATGAGCGGGGCGATCCTCCAGCCGCCCACCCGCCCCGACTGCGACTACGGAGTCGTCTACATCGAGGTCTCCGGCTATCTGCCGATGTGCGGCCACGGCACGATCGGGGTCGCGACCGTCCTCGTGGAGACGGGGATGGTGCCGGTAGTCGAGCCGGTCACCACCATCCGCCTGGACACCCCGGCCGGACTCGTCGTCGCCGAGGTCGCGGTCGAGGACGGCGCCGCCAGGGCCGTCACCCTGCGCAACGTGCCGTCGTTCGCGGTCGGCCTCGACCGCAAGGCGACCCTCGCGGACGGCCGCACGGTCACCTACGACCTGGCCTTCGGCGGCAACTTCTACGCGATTTTGCCGCTGGAGCAGTTCGGGCTGCCCTTCGAGCGTGAACGCAAGGACGACCTGCTCGCCGCCGGGCTGGCCCTCATGGACGCGATCAACGCCGAGGACGCCCCGGTCCACCCGGAGAACCCCTCGATCCACGGCGTCCACCACGTCTATCTCGCCGCCCCCGGCTCCGACGCCACGCGGTCGCGGCACGCGATGGCCATCCACCCGGGCTGGTTCGACCGCTCGCCGTGCGGCACCGGCACGTCCGCGCGCATGGCGCAGCTGCACGCCCGCGGCGAACTGCCGCTGCACCGGGACTTCGTGAACGAGTCGTTCATCGGTACGTCCTTCACGGGCCGCCTCGTCGAGGCCACCGAGGTCGCCGGGCGCCCGGCCGTCGTACCGACCGTCACGGGACGCGCCTGGATCACCGGCACCGCCCAGTACCTGCTGGACCCGACGGACCCGTTCCCGGCCGGGTTCATCCTCTGAGTCCTCAGTGACATCCCCAGGAGAGGAGCCTCGCATGGCCGTTCAGCGCAAGGAGGCCGTTCCGGCGAGCCCCGGGCCCGCGCTGCCCAGCCTCGCCGGGCCCCGGCCCCACTACCGCGCGCGCGTGGCGAACGCCCTGCGCGCCGCGCTCGTCGCCGGTGAGCTGAAGCCCGGCGAGATCCACTCGGCGCCGTCGCTCGCCGCGCGCTTCGGCGTCTCGGCGACGCCGGTGCGCGAGGCGATGCTCGATCTCGTGAAGGAGGGACTGGTCGAAGCCGTCCCCAACAAGGGGTTCCGGGTCACGGCCGTCTCCGAGCAGCAGCTGGACGAGTACACCCACATCAGGTCGCTCGTCGAGATCCCGACGACGGCCGCCCTCGCCGCGACGGCGGCCCCCGACGACCTGGAGAAGCTGCGCGACGTGGCCGGGGAGATCGTCGACGCCGCGGTGGCGGGCGATCTCATCGCCTACGTCGACGCCGACATCCGCTTCCACCTGGGCCTGCTGGCCCTCGCCGGCAACGCGCACCTCGTCGAGGTCGTGCACGACCTGCGCAAGCGCTCGCGCCTCTACGGTCTGACGGCGCTGGTCGAGCAGGGCCGTCTGGAGGCCTCCGCGCGGGAGCACCACGAGATCCTCGACGCGCTGCTGGCCCGCGACGAGCGGCGGGTGCGCGAGGTGATGACGCGTCACCTCGGCCACGTACGGGGCATGTGGGCGCGCTGAACCACACCGGCCGGGCCACGTACACCGCCGTCCGGGCGATGTGACGCACGATCCGGGACATACCTGCTGAGGTGCGGAAACGGCCCGATCTCCGCTGTAGGGCAACGGGCTCGTCCGGGACCGGTAACAACATCTCGTCCTGGGTGAGTTCGCTGATCAAGATGAGCAGAATGACTCCACCATCCACATTTCGGGCCGGTCACCGTGACCGGCCACGGGGGATCAGGAGCGGAACATGAACAGCAGCACCGCCAGGACGCGCTCGGGCAGAGGCCGGACGGCGCACACCGTGCTCGCCGGGGCGGCCGTGGTCACGGCTCTCCTGGGCATCACCGCGTGCCAGTCGGGTGACAAGGCGGACGCGGCCGTGTCGGCCTCCGGCACACCGTCCCCGTCGAGCCCGTCCGCCAAGGCGTCCGCGAGTTCGGCGGACACCGGGACCGGGACCGACGACAGCTCCAAGGGCGCCGGGAGGACCGGCGCGAGCGGCGACAGCGGCGAGACCGGTGGTGGCAACGGCACGTCCTACCCGGACTGCGGCCCCGAAGACCTGTCGGCGCTCTCCGCCGAGCCCCGCACTCCCGCCGACGGCAGCAAGAACACCTTCTACGCCCTGTCCCTCACCAACCGCTCCGACCACAAGTGTGTGATCAACGAGTACCCGCAGGTGTGGCTCGACGACAAGGCCGGTGCCACCGGGAGCGTGCGGCCCGACGAGAGCACCGCCGACGACGAGGCCCTGGTCTTGTCGCCGGGCGACGCCGCCTGGGCCGGTCTGCGCACCGCCAAGGGCCCGCACGACGAGGGGTCGACCGACACCTTCATCGTCCGACTGATCTCCGGTGAGGGCACCGACACGAACCACGACTTCCCCGCCGTCCTCGGTGAGCCGGCCGTCGTCAGCGACGGCGCGCGTGTCGGCTACTGGGCGGGAACCGAGGGCCTCGCCCTGCGCCCGATGTCCGACTGACCTCACCACAGGTGCGCGGGCGCGCACAGCGTGAAGTGCATATGCCAAACTTGCCGCAGGTGGCCGACCCCGCTCCAGCCGAGCGGAGCCGGCCACCTGGAACGTTGTCCTGCCGGCGCGGAATGATGGAAGGCCCTACAGGTGACAGCCTCGCTGATCTGCCCTGGGGCTCAATGGCTGGCCCACTGTCACTCCAGACCGGGGCATGTCCAGGAGCAGTGGGAACAGACCCTGATAGCCGAGATCCCGGTGGGGATCCGTTTCGACGTGCTGAGCGTGCCGCAGCCGTTGGGCCTGACCCTGCTGCTGGAGCTGGGCGAGGAGGCCGAGGGGATTCCGGTCCTGGAGGAGCACGTCAAACGCCCCGTCTTCCACCTCCTGGTCCACCCCGGCGGCATGGACGACTGGCCTGACGCCCCGGACACGGCGATCCTCACCCAGGGCGCGCTGTTCGCCGTCCCCTCCCCCGCGGCCGACGCCATCGTCGGCGCGCAGCAGCACGGCCTGTTGTGGCGCACCGTGCCGGACGGGTACGGACGGCTCGCCGACCCGGACACCCTGCTCGCCGCGCTCACCCGTGCCCGCGCCCCCGAACGGCAGGCCGCCCGTGTCCGCGCCGCGCGCTCCGACTTCTGGGGCTCCCGGCACCATCCCCACAGCTGAACCCGCGAGGTGGGGAGCGGCCGCGGGTACGCCGCCTCGCGCCGGAAACCCACGTGCGTCCGCGCGTACCGCTCTGCCACCATTCCGGCATGGTTCACCCTCTCGAACATCTGGTCGTCCGGCATGCGCGCCGTCTCCCCGCCCCCGCAGGGGCGGCCGGTGACGGGGCCGTCGCCGCGCGCCAGTTCGATGCCGCGCTGATGTCCGTGGGCTTCAAGCTGTCGGCGCCGCTCCTGGAGCGGCTGGCCGGGCTGTCGGACGGCGCGGTGGTCGATGTCGCCGTGCGGACGCTGGCCTGCGTGCGCGAGCTGGTCGGTGACCACGTGCGGCACAACGCGTACTTCATCGACTTCCCGGCGAACGTGCCGGACACCATGGACTTCTGGATGCGGTGCGTCCGTGAGGCGCTGGCCGACGACGACGCCCGTGAAGGCACGCTCAAGCAGCTGAGCATCGGTGTGGTGAATCTCCTGACGCTGCCTTCGTACGGGCGCTATCCGCACACGTACACCGAAATGCTGGGCCACCACGACGAGTTGATCGCGGCGGCCGGTGACCGGGTGACGGTCCTGCACCTCGGCCGGGACGCGGCCGACGAGGTCGGCGAGCTGTACCTGAAGCTCGCGGGCAGCCGCACGCCGCTGGGCGAGGACCACCTCCGTGACCTCGACGCGCTGGCGGAGCATTGCGTGGACGGCCCGCAGCCCGAGGAGATCCCCGTACGGGAGAACCGTGCGGTGATCAACAAGGCGCGGCTGCGCGCGGGTTCGGGGCTGCTCCTGGACACCGTCACCGATGTGCTGCGTCTCGCGTGCGCGCTGGTGGACGGCGACGTGTCCCTCCTCGAACCCACCCGGTTCGTGAAGCTGTCGCGGCCCACGCGTCGGGCGCTGCTCGCGGGTCTGGACGCGGTGGTCGCCGCGGCGCCCGCGAAGCTCGCCGACGTGGCCGTGCACGGGGAGGCGTGGAAGCGGCTCGGTGAGCGGCTGCACCCGCACGAGTACCCGCGATGGCCGCACGCCGCGCAGGTCTTCGCGGTGGCGCGCGGCGAGCAGCGCGTACGGTCCTTCGCGAGCCGTACGGAGGAGCTGCTGGGCCGGGGCGACCTGGCCGGCGCGATCGGGCTGCTGGCGTCGGCGCCGGGTGTGCTGCTGCGGTCCGTGGACCGGCTGGCGCGCACGGCCCGTACGGACGAGGAGCGGGCGGCCGTGCTCGCCGCCGTCGAGGAGGCCGCCCCAGGACGGCGGGGCGGGTGCTGCTCTCGGTACGCCAGCATCTGCTGAACCGGGGCGACCGGCTCGAACAGGCCGGTGCGCGCCGGGTGTTCATCAACCGGCGCGGGCGCGCCTGGGTCGCCGAGGACGCCCGTCCCGCGCTGCCCGGTTCCGTCAAGGAGCGGCTGGTCGCGCTGCTCGACGCGGAGATCACGCGTCGGCTGCCGGTCGCCGGTCCGGTGCTCGTGGACCCGGACATGCTCGATGTCGCGCTGCCGCTCAGCGGCAAGGCGGTCTCGTCCGGGCTCGGGGTGCTGCCGCGCGGTTCGGTGTCGCCGGTCGAGGGCGAGCTGCTGCGGTTCTTCGTGTACTGGAAGCAGAAGAGCCTGACCACCGACTACGACCTGTCCGCGCTGATCCTGGACGAGGAGTACCAGCAGGTCACCTGGCTCTCGTACACCCAGCTGACGGCGGTGGAGGGCCGGCACTCCGGGGACATCGTCGAAGCGCCCGAAGGCGCCTCGGAGTTCATCGACCTGCGGCTCGGGGCGGTACGCGGCAGCTTCGTCGTGCCGCAGGTGCTGCTGTTCGCCGGGGAGGGCTTCATGGACGTGGAGGAGTCGTTCTTCGGGTTCATGCTGCGGGAGGGCGAGCAGCGGGGGCGGCCGTTCGAACCGCGGACCGTGCGGATGAAGTCGGATCTGCGGGGCCCCGGCCGGGTGGCGCTGCCGCTGGTGTTCCGGCGGGGCGAGGACGGCCGGTGGCGTGCGCACTGGCTGCACCTGTATCTCAAGGGCATGCCGGCGGCGAACCGTGTCGAGGAGACCCGGGTGACGGTGGAGGAGCTGGCGCGCGGCATCGTCGAGCGCGAGCAGCTGACCGTGCGCTGGCTGCTCGGCCTGTCGGCCGACGTGGACGTGACCGTGTGGGACGGCACGAGCGTTCCGCACGGGCCGGTCACGTTCGTGGGGATGCAGCGCCCGGACGGGCTGCATCCCGCGTCGCGGATTCTCACGCCGGAAAATCTGCGCGACGTGATCCCTGAGTGACTGGTAGCGTCCAGCGTGTCGAGGCCATGAAGGGGCTTCCTTCTCCACCCACCCTCATCGGGGGTTTGCCACCAGCCCTTTCGCTTTCCTCGGCGACGGCCGGTGAGGCCATGAAGAGGCTTCCTTCTCATACCTTTCCTGTAGAAACAGCCTCTTCGCTCTCCTCACCGCCGACATCGAGCCCCGGGCGTTGTGACGCCTGGGGCTCTGTCGTCCGCGCTCACCCGCTGCCCGGCGTCCATCCCCTGCGCGGTACGGAGTCCAGGAGCAGGCGCGTGTAGGGGTGTCGCGGGGCGTCGAGGACCCGGTCGGTCGGGCCGGACTCGACGACCCGGCCCGACTTGAGGACCAGCACCTCGTCGGCGATGTGCCGGACCACCGCGAGATCGTGCGTGACGAAGAGGTAGCCGATACCCGCGTCGCGGCGGATCGTGGCGAGCAGCGCGAGGATCTGCGCCTGGATGGACACGTCGAGCGCGGCGACCGCCTCGTCGAGGACGAGCACGCGTGGCTCGACGGACAGGGCGCGGGCGATGGCCACGCGCTGGCGCTGGCCGCCGGAGAGCCGTCGGGGCGGCGCCGCCGCCTCGCGTTCGCCGAGGCCGACCTGGTCGAGGAGTTCGGCGACCCGCTCCCGGCGGGCGGCCGCGTCCAGGTCGGTGTGGAGTCTCAGGCCCTCCTCCACGCACGCGCCCACCGTCACGCGGGGGTCGAGCGAGAGATACGGGTCCTGGAACACCATCTGGATCTCGCGGGCGCGGGCCAGCCGTTCGGCCCGACCGCGGTGGCGCGTCGCACGGTCCCTGCCGTCGAGCCGTACCGTTCCCGCGCTCGGCCGCTCCAGGCCCACGACCATGCGGGCCGTGGTCGTCTTGCCGCTGCCGGACTCGCCGACGAGGGCGAGCGAGGTGCCGGGGGCCAGGGTGAACGAGACGCCGTCGACGGCCAGGTGGTCGCCGAACCGCTTGCTCAGGTCCTCCACCACAAGCCCTGTCGTGGCGGCGGTGGCCCCGTCGGTGGTCGTGGCCGTCGTGGTTCCTGTGTTCCTCGTGGTCACAGGGCGATCCCTTCGTCGGCCCGGTGGCAGGCGGCGAGGCCGTCGCCGTGCCGGGCGAGCACGGGCGCCTCCTGGGTGCAGCGCGCTACGGCGTGGGCGCAGCGGTCCGCGAACGCGCAGCCCGGCGGCGCCTCGGCCAGCGACACGGGGCGTCCGGGGATGGGTCGGGGCGGCGGCGCGTCGGGTTCGATGCGCGGGGTGCAGGCGAGCAGGCCCGCCGTGTACGGGTGGCGGGGCCGGTCGAACAGTTCGTCGGTGGAGCGGGTCTCGACGATGCGGCCCGCGTACATCACGTAGACCCGGTCGCAGATCGCGGCGGCGAGTTCGAGGTCGTGGGTGACGAAGAGCAGCCCGGTGCCGCGCTCCGCCCGCAGCCGGGTGAGGATCGCGATGATCTCCGCCTGCGTGGTGACGTCGAGGGCGGTGGTCGGTTCGTCGGCGAGGAGCAGCGCGGGTTCGGCGGCGAGCGCGGCGGCGATGACGACGCGTTGCAGCATGCCGCCGGAGAACTGGTGCGGGTGGCGGCGCAGCGCTCCGCGCGGGTCGCGGATGCCGACGGCGGTGAGGAGTTCCTCGGCGCGGGCCATGGCCTCGGCGGGCGGGGTGCCGCCGGCGCGGAGTCCTTCGGTGAGGAAGTCGCCGACGCGGCGCAGCGGGTTGACGGAGGCGCGCGGGTCCTGGAAGACCATCGCCACCTCGCGGGTGCGCAGTGCGGCGAGGTCGGCGGGGCTCATGGTGAGGACGTCGCGGCCCGAGACCCGGATGCGGCCGCTCGCCCGCGCGCCGCCGGGGAGCAGTCCGAGGACGCTGCGGCAGGCCACCGATTTGCCGGATCCCGACTCGCCGACGAGTCCCACGGTCTCCCCCGGCAGCACCCGCAGGCTCACGCCGTCCAGGATCGGGCGGGCCGCGCCCGTCCCGTCGCCGAGCCGGACGCTCACGTCCGTCATCTCGAGCACTGGTCGACGGTCACTCGGTTCGTTCTGCTGTGTCCGCGTCGCACTCATCGTTCCCGCCTCGCGATCCGGTCGGCGATTCCCTCGCCGACGATGCCGAACGCCACCACGGCGAGGACGATGCACGCCGAGGGCGCCAACGCCGGGAGCATCGCGCCGAGTTGGACGGCCGACTGCCCGTCGTTGATCATGGCGCCCCAGTCGGCGGTCGGCGGCTGCACGCCGAAGCCGAGGAAGGAGAGCGCCGCCAGGTCCATCAGCGCGTAGCCGAAGTTCATCGCGGACTGCGCGAAGACCGTCGGGACGATGTTGGGCAGCAGGTGGCGCAGCGAGATGGTCAGGGCGGACCAGCCCTGGACCCGGTAGGACTCGATGTACGGCCTGGCCTTCTCCTGCTGCGCGATGCTCCGTACGAGGCGGCCGACGTACGGCGTGTACGCGACCGCCATCGCGGCCACCGGCGCGGTCATCCCGGAACCGGCCACGGAGACCACGAGGATCGCGAGCAGCAGGCCGGGGATCGCGAAGACCAGGTCCATCGAGCGGGACAGGATCGCGTCCAGCCGGCCGCCGCGCCATGCGGCGGCCACCCCGAGCAGGATGCCGAGGAGCGTGGAGACGCCGACGACGAGCAGCGGCCCGAGCAGCCCGGTGCGGGCGCCGTACATGAGGCGCGACAGGATGTCCCGCCCCGACTGGTCGGTGCCGAGCGGATGGTCGGCCGAGGTGCCGACCAGGCTGTGGGCGAGGTCGACGGCCTCGGGGTCGTACGGCGCGAGGACCGGAGCGAGCACGGCGACCAGGACGAGGACGGCGAGCACCACGATCGAGGCGGTGAACATCGGGCCCTGGCCGAGGAGTTGGAGGCGCCGCAGGCCGAATCCGCGCCGGGGCGCCAGAGAGGTGGTGGTCATGAGGAGCCTTCCCCGCGCAGGGTGAGACGCGGGTCGATGAGGGGCGCGAGCAGGTCGACGGCGAGGTTCACGACGCCGAAGGCCGTCACGCTGAGGAGAGTGATCGCCTGGACGACCGCGAAGTCCTTGGCCGTGACCGACTGCACGAGCAGCGAGCCGAGGCCGGGCACGTCGAAGGCGGTCTCGACGATGGAGGTGCTGATGAGCAAGCCCGCGAGCAGGGTGCCGCCGACGGTGACGACGGGGCCGAGCGCGTTGCGCAGGACGTGCCGGCGCACCACGTCGCGGTACGCGACACCGCGGGCGCGGGCCACCTCGACGTGCTCGCGGCCCAGTTCGTCGAGCATCGCCGAGCGGGTCACGCGGGCGAGCAGCCCCGCGAAGGTCAGCGCGAGCGCCATCGCGGGGAGGGTGAGCTGGTACACGCGGTCCGCGAAGCCGCCGGCGGTGCCGCCCGGTCCGGGGAACCAGCCCAACCGCACCGAGAACACCGACACCAGGACGAGCGCGATCACGAACGACGGGGTCGCCGTCGCCACGCCGGTGCCGACGAGGACCGCCCGGTCGAGCAGCCCCGGGCGCAGGGCGGCGGCGATACCGGCCGCCGTGCCGACCAGGGCGACGAGCACGGCGGCGTACCCGACGAGCAGCGCGGTACCCGGCAGGCGGGAGCCGATGAGTCCGGAGATGTCCTGGTGGAACTGGGCGGAGCGGCCGAAGTCCCCGTGCAGCACGGCGCCGAGCCACTTTCCGTACTGGACGGGCAGCGCGTCGTCCAGGTGGTACTGGGACCGCAGGGCGGCCACGGCTTCGGGGGTCGCCGGGCGCCCGTGGAGCAGGAACGTCACGGGGTCGCCCGGCGCGAGGTGGATCGCGCCGAACACGACCACGGACGTCACGAAGAGCACCGCCGCGAGGCCCGTGAGCCGTCCGGCGAGGTAGCGCGTCATCGCTTCGCGGCCCCGATCGTCGCGGCCCACGGGTAGTACAGCTGGGCGATGCCGGTGGGTGCGCCGGTGACGCGGTTGCCGAGGAACACCGAGAACGGGGTCTCGTACACGGGGATGATGGGCAGCTCACGTACCGCGATCTTCTGGAGTTCCGCGGTGAGCCGGGTGCGCTCGGCGACGTCGGGCTCGGCGTTGGCCCGGTCGAAGGCGGCGTCGTAGGCGGCGTTCGACCAGTTGCCGTAGTTCCCGAAGTCGCCGGTGCGCAGGTACTGGTAGAACTCCAGCGGGTCCGGGGTGTTGTCGTACCCGTTGGTGATCACCAGGTCGAGGCCCTTGCGGGAGGCGGGGTCGACGAAGATGCCGCTGTAGGCGTCCGCGGAGACGGCCTTGAGGCGCACGTCGAGGCCGATCTTGCGCCCGGCGGCCTGTACGGCGTTGGCGAGGACGCTGATCTCGGGCGCGAGCGGGCTGGTGACGACGGTGATCCGCTTGCCCGTCGCTCCTGCCTGGGAGACGAGCTTCTTCGCGGCCTCGATGTCGTACGCGGGCTCGGGCAGGGCGTCGTACAGCTTGTGCCCCTGCTCCGGGTCGAGGGCCCAGGCGCCGCGCGCGGCGGGGGCCTTGGCGGGGTCGCCGACGCCGCCGGCCGCGGCCTTGATGATGTTCTTCCGGTCGAGCGCCATCGACAGCGCCCTGCGGACCTTCAGGTCGCCGAGCGGGCCGTGGAAGTTCAGCACGGCCAGGTCGGCCGCGGCCGTGTTCGGGCCGAACAGGACCTGCCCCTTGCCGCTGGAGCGCAGTTGGGCGTACGAGGAGGACGGCACCATGTAGCCGCCGTCGGCCGTGCCGGACATGAAGGCGTTGGCGCGCGCCGACGCGTCCTCGATGAACGTGAATCTGACCGCCGCCGACTTGGGTGTGAGTGCCTTGTCCCAGTAGCCGTCGAACTTCTTCAGCGTGATGCTGTCGCCCTGGTCCCAGCGGTCGAGGGCGTAGGGGCCGGTGCAGTTGACCGTGCCCTTGGGGGTGCCGTAGTCCTTGCCCTCCGCGGCGAGGGTGGCGGCGGACTCGACGGTGCCGGGTGAGGCGGCGAGGAGTTCGTTGAACAGGACGTCGGGCTTGGTGAGCTTGACGGTCACCTCCAACGCGCCGCTCTTCTCTATGGACTTGACGTTCTTGAAGGCGGATCCCCAGGGGGAGCCGGTCGCCGGTTCCATCTGCCGCTTCAGCGAGGCGACCGCGTCGTTCGCGGTCATGGTCGTGCCGTCGTGGAACCTCACCCCGGGGCGCAGCGTGTAGACGTACGTCTTCGGATCGGGATGCCGGTACGTGGTGGCGAGCCCCGGCTCGATCCTCAAGTCCGGTGTGACGCGCAGCAGTTGCTCGCAGACGTTGGCGAGGACGGTGTTGGGCGGGTAGTCGTACGCGAGGGCGTGGTCGAGCGTGTACGGCTCCGCGTACAGCGACCAGGTGACGGAGTCGAGCGGCCCCTTCGCCGGTGACGAGGTCGCCTTGACCGCGTCGGTGGAGGCCGGGCCGGTGGATTTCCGGGCCGTGGCGCCGGAGCACGCGCTCGTGGCGGCGAGCGCGGTGACGGCGGCGAGGCACAGAGCGGTTCTGGGCATGCGCATGCGTTTCACCCCTTGATGGGTGTGGCGGAGGTACGGGCGGTTCCCGGTGCGAGGACGGGGCGCTGGGGGGTGGACCGAAGTATTGATGCGGGAACGTTCCCGCACAAGACCTTGCGGGAACGGTTTTGCTGAGGTCGCGAGGGTGGCAGCATCAGCCCCATGACCGAACCTTCACGGCGCCCCGGGCAGCCGTCGCCGCCCCCGGTGCGGGTCCGTCTCGTGGACGTCGCCCGGGAGACGGGCCTGTCCAAGACCACCGTCTCCGCGGCGCTCACCGGCACCGGACGGCTCTCCGAAGCGGTACGCGAACGAGTGCGGGAGACGGCGCGCGCCATGGGCTACCGGCCGAACGCCACCGCACGTCAACTGCGCGCGGGGCGGGCCCGGTTGATCGGGTACGTCGTCGGGGAGTACGCCGGGGAGCCCTGGGCGTTCCTGGAGTCGCCGTACGTCGCCCGGCTCACCGGGGCCACCGCGGCGACCGCCATCGAGCGCGGCTACGCGATGGTGCTGCTCCCCGCGGGGTCGCTCCAGAACGAGTGGGTGGAGCTGCCGCTGGACGCGGTGGTGGTCGCCGATCCCGTGGCCGACGACCGGATCGTCGACGACCTGCTCGCGGCGGGCATCCCGGTGTTCAGCGACCGCTCGGTGGCCGGGCGGCCCGGCGCGTACTGGGTGGACGTGGACGCCGAAGCGGCGCTGCGGGAGATCCTCGACCATCTCGCGGAGCAGGGCGCCGGGCGGCCCGCGCTGGTGGCGCCCGTGACGGACACCCGCTTCAACCGCGACGCGCTCGCCGCCTACCGCGCCTGGTGCGCCGAGCGCGGCCTGGCGGAGCGCGTCGTGCGCGCCGAGGGTGCGGGCAACGGCCCGGTCGTGCGGGCCCTGGAGGAGATGCTCACGCAAGGCGAGCTCCCCGACGCGCTGGTGCTGGTGGCCGAGGCGAGCCCGCCGCTCGTGCTGGAGGCGCTGCGCCGCCACGGTCTCGACGTACCGGGCGATCTGCTCCTGGTCTGCGTGAGCGAGGACGTGACGGCGCTGCACACCTCCCCCGCGGTGACGACGCTGAGTCTGCGGCCCCGGGCCGTCGCGCAGGCCGGGGTGGAGCGCATGGTGGCCGTCCTGGAACAGGGCATGACCGAGCCCGCCGGAACCTTGGTGCCGACCCGCCTCCAGGTACGGGCCTCCTCACTGCGCCCGAGCGTGCCGCCTGCGTAGACCTGCTCCCCCCGGGCACCGACGGCGGTGTCTCACGCCCTGAGGTAGGCGAGGACGGCGAGGACGCGGCGGTGCGTCTCGTCCGCCTGGGGCAGGTCGAGTTTGGTGAGGATGCCGCTGATGTGCTTGCCGACGGCCGCCTCGGACACCACCAGTTCGCGGGCGATCGCCCCGTTCGATCTGCCCTCCGCGATCAGGGCGAGGACCTCGCGCTCGCGCGGGGTGAGGCGCTCCAGCGGGTCGCGGCGGCGGCGCAGCAGTTGGCGCACCACCTCGGGGTCGACGACGGTGCCGCCGTCGGCGACCTCGCACAGGGCGTCCACGAACTCCTCGACCTGACCGACCCGGTCCTTGAGCAGATAGCCGACGCCCGTGCCGTCCCCGGAGTCGAGCAGCTCCGCCGCGTAGGTCCGCTGCACGTACTGGCTCAGGACGAGCACCGGCAGCGCGGGCTGCTGCTCGCGCAGCCGGACGGCCGCGTGCAGCCCCTCGTCCTGGAATCCGGGCGGCATCCGTACGTCGGTGACGACGATGTCCGGCGCGTGCTCCTCGGTGGCGGCGATCAGCGCCGGGGCGTCCCCGACGGCGGCGACCACCTCGTGCCCGAGGCGGCCGAGCAGGCCGATGAGCCCTTCGCGCAGCAGCACGCGGCCGCCGGAATCCGCCGCACGTCCGCGATCGCGGCGCCCGTCCTGGTCACGGTGGCCCTCGCGGGCTCCCTGCTCGGGGCCACGGCCACCCTGAACGCGGCCGCGGCGACCGAAACGCGGGAGCGGACCACGGCCGACTTCGTGGTGCGCCCCGCCGGTGACGCCGGGTTCGACCCGGCGACGGTGGCGCGGCTGGAGGCGGTCGAGGGGGCGCGGGTGTCGGCGACGTCGGCCGGTGCCGTGTACGTCCTGGAGGAGGGCGTCGCCCTGGTCAGGTCCGAGGCGCGCGCGGCGCGTCCGGGTCCGCTCGCCGGGACGGTGCGGCTGCCGCTGACCGCGGGGAAGGTCGCCGACCTCGACGACGACTCGATCATCGTCAACGAGGAGTGGGCGCAGCACACCGTGGGCCACCGGGTCGCGGTGTGGCTCGGCGACGGTACGAGGAAGTCGCTGCGCGTCGCCGCCGTCATGCCCGTCGGCACCGGCGACAACGGCGCCTACATCACCCCGGCCAACGCGCGCCGGGCGCCCGTGGACCGCGTGGACGTCTCGGTCGCCCACGGGGCCGACGCCGCCGCGGTGGCCGCGGATCTGCGCCGGGCGGTGGGCGGCGCGGGCGGGCGGGTGCTCACCAAGGACCAGTGGGTGGCGGCGAGTTGCCCCGAGACGAACCGGACCACCCGGTACGGCCTCCTCCTGGTCCTCGGCATCGCCCTGCTCTACACCGGGATCTCGCTGGCCAACACGATGGTCATGGCGACGTCCGACCGGGTCCGCGACCTGGCCGTGCTCCGCCTCGCCGGGGCCACCCACCGGCAGGTCCTGCGGATGGTCGGCGCCGAGGCGCTGATGGTCGTCGTGGTCGGTGCGGTCCTCGGGCTGCTGGTCGCCGGGCTGAACCTGGCCGGTATGTGGGCCGCGCTCGGCCTCCAGTCGGTGGGGAGCCCGGTGGAGCTGCCGTGGACGGAGATCGGGGCGACGGTCGCGGCGTGCGCGACGCTCGCCGTCCTGTTCTCCGTAGCGCCCGCGTCGTGGGCGATGCGCCGCCGGGCCGTGGAGCAGGCCGGCGTGAAGGAGTGAGCGGGAGACGGCCGGGCGCGGGGCACGGATCCCGTTCCGTGTCCCCGCGCCCGGACCGGCGTCACGCGTCCTCGGTGACCGGGCTCGTGCGCGGCAGGGTCAGTACCGCCGCGAAGCCCAGGACCGCGACCGCCGCGAAGAAGTAGAAGCCCCACGGGTGGCCGATGCCGGAGGCGACCAGGGCGCCGGTGATGGTCGGGCCGACGATGGAGCCCATGCGGCCGATGCCCGACGCCGAGCCCAGGGCGGTGCCGCGCAGGGAGGCCGGGTAGTAGTTCGTCACGTAGGCGTAGACGAGCACCTGCGCGGAGAAGACGAACACACCGGTCAGGAACACGACGCAGTTCAGCAGCAGGTCGCTGTCCATCTTGATGCTGAGCAGCGCCAGCATGACGACGGACACCGCGAACCAGCCGAGGGCCGTGAGCTTGATGCCGCGCCGGTCCGCGACGAAGCCGCCGATGACGAGTCCGACGACACCGCCGATGTTCAGGATGAGCAGCTGTGTGACGGCGGTCGGGACCGGGTAGCCCGCGTCGTTCATCAGCTTCGGCAGCCAGGTGTTGAGTCCGTAGACCAGCAGCAGGCCCATGAACGACGCGACCCAGATGCCGATGCCGGCCCGCAGGTACACGGGCTTGAGCAGTTCGGTGAACGGGACCCGCTCGGCGTCGGAGCTGCGCGCCTTCTCGAACGCCGCCGACTCCGGCAGCCGGAACCACTGGATCACGGCGACCACGAGGCCGATGGCGCCCAGCGCGTAGAACAGGATCTGCCAGTTGTCGGTGACCTGGAGGGCCAGCAGCGAGGTGATGACCGCGCCGGTGTGGTAGCCGGTCATCGTCAACGTCGAGGCGCGCGCCCGCCGGTGGGCGGGCATGCTCTCGGCCATCATCGTCAGGGACACCGGCATGCAGGCGCCGAGGCCGAGGCCGGCCAGGAACCGCAGTGCGGCGAACAGGGTGACCGATCCCGCCTCCGGGACCAGCAGCGTGAACACGGAGAACACCACCACCGAGCCGATCAGCAGGTGGCGGCGGCCGAGGCGGTCGGCCAGCGGACCGACGCAGACCGCGCCGATGGCCACGCCGACCATGGACGTGGTCGCGATGGTGGTGGCATCACCCGTGGTCATGCCGAGGTGGTGGGTCTTGAGGAGGGTGGGAATGATCGCGCCGAGGACGACGAGGTCGTACCCCTCGAGCAGGACGGTGATCCAGCACAGGACGACGGTCCAGGTGCTGCGTGTGTCGACGCCGGATCTTTCCGGCGCCTGCGTCGTGACAGCGTTGTTCACGGTGAACGACCCCCTGGGGCGGCTACGAGGCGAAGGAGCGGGGCGGATCAGAAGGGGTAGTCGGCGATGTCCGGCCGGACGGTGACCCACTGGGTCTCGGTGAACGCCTCGATGTTGGCCGTGGCGCCGCCGAACCGGGAGCCGGTGCCGGACGCCTTCACTCCGCCGAAGGGGGCGTTGGGCTCGTCGGCCACCGTCTGCTCGTTGATGTGGATCTTTCCGGACTCGATGCTGTCGGCGAGCTTCATCGCGGTGCCGACGTCGCCGAGGATGCTGACCGACAGGCCGTACTCGCAGTCGTCGACGATGCGCGCGGCCTCGTCGAGGGTCGAGAAGCCGATCACGGGGGCGACGGGGCCGAAGATCTCCTCGCGCCAGGCCGGCATGTCCGCGGTGACTCCGGTGAGGACGGTGGCCGGGTAGCAGGCTCCGTCGATCGCGCCGCCGGCGGCGAGCGTCGCGCCCGCGGCGACGCTGTCGGTGACGAGGGAGTGGATCCGCTCCAGCTGGCGGCGGTCGATGATCGGGCCGAGGGCCACGTCCTGCCGGGCGGGGTCACCGACGGGCAGCGCCTTCGCCTTGGCGGCCAGTGCGGCGCCGTACTCCTCGACGAGCGACTCGTGCACGATGTGGCGGCCGGTGGTCATACAGATCTGCCCCTGGTGCAGATACGAGCCGAACGCGCCCGCGGAGGCCGCCTTCTGGACGTCGGCGCCGGGCAGCACCACCAGGGCGTTGTTGCCGCCGAGTTCGAGGTGGGCCCGCTTGAGGAGCCGCCCGGCCTGCTCGCCGATGGCCCGGCCGACGGGGGTGGAGCCGGTGAAGGAGATGACCCGTACCTCGGGCGCCTCGACCAGGGCCTGGCCCACGGCGCCGTCGCCCGGCAGCAGGTGCAGCACCCCGGCGGGCAGACCGGCCTCCTCGAAGATCCGCATGATCACGACGCCGCCGCTGACGGCCGTGCGCGGGTCCGGCTTGAGCAGGACGGCGTTGCCGAGGGCGAGCGCGGGCGCGACCGAACGCAGGCCGAGGATGAGCGGGAAGTTGAACGGCGCGATGACGCTGACGACCCCCGCGGGGCGCCGCCGGGCCAGTGACCAGCGGGCCTCTTCGGAGGTGAGCACCTCGCCGTGCGGGTGGGTGGGCAGGGAGGCGCATTCGAAGGCCTCGCCGACGGCGAGCCCGGCCTCGAAGGCGGCCTTGGGGCGGGTGGATCCGGCCTCGCGTATCAGCCAGTCCTCGATCTCGGCGGCGTGCCGGGTGAACAGCTCGCCCGCGCGCCGCATGACCGCCGCGCGCTGCTGCGGGAGGTCGCGGCCCAGGCGCGCTGTGTCTCGGCGGCGTGGCGCGCCGCGCGGCGGACGTCGTCCGCGTCGGCCAGGCCCACGGTGCCGAGTTCGGCGCCCGTGGCCGGTTCGCGGACGGTGTGGGTGGCGGTGGATCGCTGCCAGCCGTCGCTGTGGAAGCTGCTGCCCCAGACGGCGCTGTCCAGGAGTGTCATCGTGTGTCCGTTCGTCGGTGCGGGCGGGGGACGTGGGGAGGGTCAGGACGGGGTGGTCAGAGCGGTGTCGACCTGGATGAGGCGGGGATGGGCGGGGCGCTCGGCGAGCGCGGCCCGCAGTTCGTCGGTGCCGGTGACGTGCTGGGCCGCGACCCCGTACCCCTCGGCGATGCGGGTGAAGTCGAGTCCCGGGATGTCGAGGCCGGGTGCGTCGGGTACCCCGAGCAGTCCGCCGAACCAGCGCAGGGCGCCGTACGTGCCGTTGCGCAACAGCACGATGGTGACCGGGAGTCGCTGCTGCGCCGCGGTCCACAGCGCGGTGATGCCGTAGTTGGCGGAGCCGTCGCCGATGACGCCGACGACGGGGCGGTCCGGCTGTCCGAGGGCGACGCCGACGGCCCCGGGAAGTCCGAAGCCGAGACCGCCCGCGGCGGGGAAGTAGTACGAGCCGGAGCGGCGCAGGTCCATCTGGCGCCACCACGCGGCGTTGGTGGACGTCGACTCGACGACGTAGGCCGTGTCGCGCGGCATCTCGTCGCGCAGCGCCGCGAAGACCTGTTCCGGGTGGAGGGCGGGGCCCTCGGCGGTGAGCGGCTCGGGGTCGCCGCGGTAGGGGGCGGCGGGGCGGTCGGGGCGGTCGAGCGCCTGGACCAGGAGGTCGATGACCGCGCCGGGGTGGGCGACCAGGGCCTCGCCCATGGGCGCGCGGGCGGCGGCGGAGGCGTCGTCGGTCACCTGGATCAGCCGTGTGCCCTGCGGCAGGTACGGGCCGGGCAGGTACTCGTGGTAGCGGAACACCGGGGCGCCGAGGACCAGCACGAGGTCGTGGCCCTCGAAGGCCTCGGTCACCGGCGCGATGCCGGCCGGCAGCACGCCGCGGAACAGCGGGTGCCGGTTGGGGAAGGGGAGCCGGAACTGCGAGGGCGCGGCCCACACCGGGCAGTCGAGGCGCTCGGCGAGCTCGACGGCGTCGTCGAACAGACCCGCCGTGTCGATGTCCCCGCCGATGACGAGCAGCGGCCGCCGGGCGCCGGTCACCTGACCGACCAGCCAGTCCGCCTGTGCTGCGCCGGGTGCCGACGCGCGGATCACCCGGCGGTCGAGGATCGGCAGGCTGTTGTCCCCGGCCTCGGCCGCCCAGTCGTCGTACGGGACGGAGAGATAGGTGGGGCGGCGCTGGAGTTCGGCCTCGAAGAGGGCCTGGGCGAGGGCGCGCGGGACGTCCTGGGCGCACGCGGGCTCGGCGGCCCAGCCGACGAGCGGCTTCATCAGCGCGGGGGCGTCGACGCTGGCGAGGTTGGCCTCGGGGCCGATCGCCGGCCGCACCTGCTGGCCGGCGACGACGACGAGGGGCGTACGCGACGCCACGGCGTTGGTCAGGGCGCCCATGGCGTTGCCGGAGCCGGAGGCGGCGTGGAGGTTGACGAGGACGGGGCGGCCGGTGGCCTGGGCGTAGCCGTCCGCCATGCCGACGACGGCGCCCTCGTGGAGCCCCAGCACATAGCGGAAGGACTCCGGCAGTTCGGCCAGGAAGGGCAGCTCGTTGGAGCCGGGATTGCCGAAGACGGTGGTGAGTCCCTGACGGTCCAGGAACTCGTGGGAGATGCGGCGTACGGAGGGCACGGACGGTCCTTTCACGGCGATGGCGAACACGCTAGGGACCCCATGACATTCACACCAATAGATAGTGCGGCGGGCCGATATAGAGTGGATCGATATGGCGAGTCTCGATCTCAATCTCATCCGGGTCTTCGTGATGCTCTACGAGACCAGCAACGTGACGGCCACGGCCGAGGCGCTGCACGTCACCCAGCCCACCGTCAGCTACAACCTGGGCAAGCTGCGGCGGCACTTCGGCGACGAGCTCTTCCGGCGCACGGGGCGCGGCCTCGCGCCGACTGCAGGGGCGCGCCGCCTGTACGAACCGCTCCAGGCGGCGCTCGCGCAGATCGACCGGACGGTCCGGCAGGCCGATGTGTTCGACCCGCACACCATGCCGGGCCGCTTCACCGTCGCCATGTCGGACCTGGGTGAGACCACGCTCCTGCCCCGGCTGGTGGCGGCGGCGCGGGAGCGGGCGCCCGAGGTGACGTTCGCCGTGCTGCCGCTCGACGTGGACGACGCGGAGGGGCAGCTGCGCCGCGGCGAGCTCGACGCGTTCGTCGCGACTCCGGTCCTGGCCTCCCACCGGACCGTGCGCATCCCCCTGTTCCGGGAGCGGTACGTGGGGATGGTCGCCAGTGATCATCCGCGGATCCACGGTACGGAGATCAGCTTCGCGGAGCTGGCCACCGAACACCACGCGTCGGTGCACGGCCCCAGCGGGCACGCCGTCCCGCGCGACGTGCTCGCCGCGCACGGGCTGCTCGACCGGGTGGCCGTCGACGCCACCCGTTTCTCGATGCTGCCCTACCTCCTGGAGCAGACCGACCTGATCGCGATCGTCCCCGAGTACGTCGGTGAGGTCTTCGCCGCGTCCCACCAAGTCCGCACGGTGCGGCTGCCGTTCGAGGCGGAACCGATGGAGGTGGCGCTCTACGCGCGCCACGAGTCGTCGCGCACGCCGTCCCAGCGGTGGCTCGTCCGGTTCATGACCGAGGTGCTCGGCACGCTGGTGAGCGCCACCCAGCTGCCGCCGTCCAAGGCCGGCTGACGTCCACGGTCCGACGGCTCCGTGTCCGGGAGCAGGCACGGCCGGGGCGAGCGCGTGCGCTCACCCCGGCCGTGTGTCACGTCATCCGGTTCGCTGGTCCCGGCGGTGCGTTCAGCTCAGCTTGTACGCCGTGGGCATCGTCTGCCGGACGGTGTCCCCCTTGGTGTCCGTCGCGTGGACCCGCAGGCCGACGCTCTGGGCGGCCTGCTTGCCGCTCGGGTTGTCGATCTGGGCGGTGTAGGTGTTGCCGCCCGAGGCCCTGCTGGTCACCGGCTTCCAGCTCTTCCCTCCGTCGTAACTTGCCTCGATCTTCAGCGAGTTGACCTTCGGCGGGGCGGTGAGACGTTCCTGGTAGTAGGCGGTGACGGTGATCTCGTGCCGCTTCCCGGCCTTCGCGGTGTTGTCGAGGGCCAGGCCCAGGTCGTACCGCAGGAAGATCAGGGACTCGGGCCTGCACGCCGCGTCGTTGCCGCCGACGAGGTCGCCCATGCACGGGTTCTGCTTCGGGGCCTCGCCCTTGGACGGTTTGTCGGAGACGTACTGCCATACGGTCGCCACACCGTCGGTCTCGGTCTCGAACGTGTACCGGGCGGAGTCCGCCGGCAGTTCGTAGGAGACGAGGTCGCCTGCGCCGGCGCAGCCGGAGACGGTCAGCGCCGCCACGGTGGCGAGCACCGCGAGGACACCTCTGCGGCGACGGACCTGGGACGCGCTCGGGATCATCGTGCTGGTCTCCTTCTTCTGCGCGGTCTCCGGCGTCATCCCAGCACCCCGGCGTTGGTGACGAACAGGTGCCGGGTGCCGGGCTCGATCTTCCGCCCGGACGCGTCCGACAGGCTGAAGGTGCACCGCGCGTCCTGGATGGTCATGGAGGGCGGCGGGGTCGGTCCGCAGGCGCTGATGCCGAACGCGAAGTGGGTGAACAGGTCGTCGTCGACCGTGCCGATCAGCGCCTGGCGTGCGCCGCCGCTGCTGGTCAGGTAGAGGGACGGGTAGAAGGTGTTGCCCTGCCGGCAGGCCGCGCAGGGGGTCGGCTCCCCGGTGAAGCCGGATGCCGTCCGTA
Source organism: Streptomyces sp. Q6 (assembly GCF_036967205.1). Classification (NCBI taxonomy): domain Bacteria; kingdom Bacillati; phylum Actinomycetota; class Actinomycetes; order Kitasatosporales; family Streptomycetaceae; genus Streptomyces; species Streptomyces citrinus. The sequence goes on along the minus strand of NZ_CP146022.1, from coordinate 7,571,331 downwards.
CCGTCGGCACGGCCCCCGGTACGCCGGGCCCCTCGTTCCAGTGGACTTCGTTCTTCCTGGACAGGAGCTGCTCGTGGGTCTCGTCGCGCACGTGGTTCAGCGCGCCGTTGTCGAGGAGGTCGCCCCAGCCGGCGTCGAACCGGTCGATGGCGTCGGCCTGCGGCTGGACGTACACGGTGAGCCGCTGCCGGGTCGGCACGGTCGGCAGGGCCATGGCCACCGAGTCGGGAGCCGCCTGCGACCGCTGTTCCCAGGTCAGTCGGGTGAGCGTGCCGACCCGGTCCGAGTGGAAGGAGTGCTCGACGCGCTGGAGGCGGTCCGCGTCGAGGCGGTACGTGAGGTCCGACGGGACGCGTCCCCCGCTGGTGAAGCGCGCGGCGTAGACCGTCGGGGTGTCACTGCCGCCGAGGTCGATCGCGATGCCGGTGGGCCGGGCCTCGATCCGCTCGATCAGGCGCTGGGCCTGGTCGTGGCCGACCGTGACGACGGGCAGCGGGGCGTACGGGGCGAGGGCGTCGCAGGACTCCGGGGTCGGCCCGCACACCTGGAAGCCGTAGGAGGCGTTCAGGCCGGTCAGGCCCGGCGAGGCGACCAGGACACCGGTGGCGCCCGCGGCCGCGGCGGGAGCCAGCCGCTCGTCACGGAGCCGGTCGAAGTCGCACGTCGCCGCGCAGAGGTCGGTGGGCGTGATCAGCACCAGTTTGCCGTCGACGTCGAGGTCGGCGATCTCCGCGGCGGTGCCTGCGCCGGCGTGGACGACGGGCACACGGCCCTTGGTCGGCAGCCGGGGGATCTTCGCGTCGGACTCTCCGTAGCCCTGTGTCGCCCCGACGAGGATCGACGCGGTCTGCAACGTCGCGTCCGGCGTCTGGTAGCGGGCGGACAGGTCGAACGCGTCGCCACCGCCGACCGCCTTCATGGTGACGAGCGGGGTCGTCCGCACGCTGTAGGTGTGCTGGGTCAGGGTGCCGGTGCGCACCTTTCCGGTGGGCAGGGCCCACCAGTTCGCCGTCTCCCGGGCCTGGTAGTCGACGGAGAGGTCCGTCGCCATCGACCAGGCGCCGGTCGCCGAGACCCGCTCCGTGGCGCTGAGTGCCGCGTACGTCTCGGTCGCCACCGGGGTCCGCACGCTCACGGGGACGAGCTTGCGCAGGTCGAGGGTGACGGTGGTGGCCTTGTCGAGCGTCGCCTCGGGCACCACGGGCGCCGCGCTCTGGAGTGCGCCGGAGGCGTCCTTCCAGGTGACGGGCACGGTGGCCGAGTACGTGCTGCCCCGGTAGAGCGAGGCGGTGGTCGACGCGGAGCCCGGCACGGTGTCGAGGCCGTCGTGGAGCGCGTCCTTGTCGTCGACCGGGGTGAAGACCGCGGTGCCGTAGGCGAGGGCGGTGGCGCCGTCGGGCGGCGTGATCCTCACCGTCAGCGGAACCCGCTCGGCCTCCAGGAAGGTGCTGATGCGCGAGGTGGTCCGGAGGGCGCCCGACGCGTCGCGGGCGGTCAGCTCACCGCTCCAGCGGCCGAAGGCGCCGTCGGTGCCGAGCGCGCCGCCGTCGACCGTCACCGTCACCTCGGCCGAGCCGCCCGCGGGCAGCGAAACGCGGTTCCGGCTGAGGCTGATCAGGCCCTTGGGCGCTGAGGCGCCTGCGGAGGAGAGCGACGCCGACAGGTCGAGCGTCGTCGCGCTGCCGGTGAGGTTCGTGTACGTGACGGTTCTCGTGCCGGGCGCGTGCGGGTAGGCGCGGCGGCCGAAGTTCAGGGTTCCGGAGGCGATGATCTGCCGCGGCTCGGTGGCCTGCACAAGGTCGACGCGGCCGACGCCCTGCTCGCTCGGCTTGTACCCCAGGTCCTTGGCGGTGCCCATCAGGAGCGCCTTGATCTGACTGCCGGTCAGCTCCGGGTGCTGCTGGGCCACCAGGGCCGCGGCGCCGGCCACGTGCGGGGTGGCCATCGAGGTTCCGCCGGCGGCCGTGTACGTGTCGTTCAGCGGGGTGCCCATGGCGGTGCCGGCGGCTCGGGCCGCGATGATGCCGACGCCGGGAGCCGCGATGTCCGGCTTCGGCGCGTAGTCCCCGACGCGCGGGCCACGGCTGGAGAAGTACGCCAGCTTGTCGTGCTTGTCGACGGCGGCCACGGTCAGCGCCTCGTCGGCGGCGCCGGGGTAGCCGACCTGGCCGGTGTCCGGGCCCGAGTTGCCCGCGGCGACGACGAACAGGGTGCCGGTGTCCCGGCTGAGCCGGTCGAGCGCCAGGCTCTGCGGGTCGGTCCCGTCGGTGGGGCCGCCGCCGAGGCTCATGTTCACGATCTTGGCGCCCGAGTGGGCGGCCCACTCCATGCCGGCGATGACGTCGGAGTCGCGACAGGCCCCTTCGTCGTCGCAGACCTTGCCGACCTTCAACCGGGCCTCGGGGGCGACACCTCGGTACTTGCCGTCGGAGGCGGCTCCGGTGCCGAGGATGGTGGCGGCCACGTGGGTGCCGTGGCCGTAACCGTCCTTGGCCTCGGCGGAGGTTCCGGTGAAGTCGACCTTCTCGGCGATGCGGTCGGCCACGTCCGGGTGGGTGGCGTCGATGCCGGTGTCGAGGACCGCGACCGAGACGCCCTTGCCGTCGTAGCCGCGCTGTCGTGCGACGTCGCCGCCGATCTGGGCCACGGACGTGTCCAGGGTGACCCGGGACATCCCGTTCAGCCAGACCTTCTTGACACCGGCGAGGGAGCCGGCCGACCGGGCGGCGGAGGCGGATCCCTTCTTGCTGCGGACCCCCTTCCACCACGTGCCCTTGCCGGCGATGTCCAGGGAGCGGCCGCCGACGCTGCGCAGCGCCCTGCCCTTGCTCGTCCCGGCCACCTTCGGCGCCTCGGTGACGTCGTCCTTGTCGGTGTAGCCGACGATGACGGGCACCTCGCCGGTCGTGCCCGCCGCGACGAGCCGCGACAGCGAGGTGAGGTCGAACAGCGACCAGTCGAGGATGCCCTCACCGAGCAGGTTCAGGGCGTCGTTGGGGACGACGTACGCGCGTCCGGAACGGGTGATGGTGTGGAAGACGACAGGGGCTCCGCCCGTCCGGGCGGCGGCCTCGGTCCCGCGGACGACCACCTTGCCGTCGTCGAGACCGATCTTCACCTTGTCGCCGGTGACCAGGGTGACCGGTACGTCCTTGCCGATCGCGGCGACCGCCCTGGCCAGTTCGGCGTCGTCGATCGGGGTCGAGTCGGTGACCGCGTCCGCGGTCCGCGGTCCCGCGGAGGCACGGGTCGCCGTCGCGGTGGCGTCCGACGTCTGCCGGACGGGTGGGGCTGCCTGGGCCGCCGTCGCCGGCAGCACCGTCCCGAGGACGGTCATGCCCAGGGTCAGCGCACTCATGTGGCGTCTAAGACGCCGTAGTTCCCTTCGCCTCATCTGTCGCTCTCCTGTTGAGATGGGGGACACGGATCGGGCTCCGGACGCGGGCCGCTCGTCAGACGGGCCCGTACTCGTCGACGGCGTCGTCGCCGTCCGTGCTCCGGGGGCCCGGAGCATCGAGTGGATCGGCCGGCTGCTCGGGCGGCGGTCCCTGCTGTACGTGGGCGTGCGTCGAGGGGTGTTCCGGCTCCCCCGAGGCGTCCGCCGCGCCGACGGTCGGCAGATCTGCGGGTGACATGACAAGAAGTGTGCGGTGATTCCGGGCGCGGCTCGATCCCTCACCTGCGGGAATTAACCCCGCCGTGCCCGCGTCGGACGTTTTTTCGCACGGGGCGACGCGGGCCGGGGTTTACTCGTCGGCCGTCGAGGACCGCTGTGCGCCGCCGACCAGGCCCAGTTGCAGGACGCGGGTCGCGAGCGCGGTGCGCGAGGTGACCCGCAGCTTGCGCATCGCCGATCGCACCTGGCTGCCCACGGTCTGCGCGGACACCACCAGTTCTTCGGCGATCTGACGGTTCGTCCGGCCGCTCACGAGCAGGCGGGCGACCTCCAGTTCGCGCGGGGAGAGCCGGTCGCCGTAGCTGGGCCGTCCGCCTCGGCTCCGGCCCGGCCGGGCGCCGGAACCGCCCTCCTCCAGGACCCGGGCCAGCCGGTCCGCGTCGTCCAGGGCGCCCAGGTCCGACATCGCGTCCGCCACGTCGGACAGCAGGCGGACGCCGCTGTCGCCCTGGCCGTCGGCGAGCAGGCAGCGGGCGTGCCGCTCGCGGGCGAGCAGCGCGGCATAGGGCGCGGCAGCGCCTGCCACGCCTCGGCGGCCTCGGCGAACATCCCTGCCGCGTCGGCGCGTTGGCCGCGCGCCTCGGCCAGCATCGCATGGCAGGTCAGGAGGGACGCGTGCGGCGCCGGGGCTTGCCTGCCGGCCAGGATCCGCTCGAAGTCGGCGACGAGTGCGGCCGCGTCGTCGAGCCGGCCGGCGGCCACCAGAGCCTCCACGCGTACCAGCGCGACCTCGGCGGCGCGGGGCCAGATTCCCCTGCCGAGGGTGCTGCGGGCCGGTTCCTCGCTGAGCCGGATCGCTTCGTCCACATCGCCCTCACGCAGCCGCAGCCGGGCCAGCGCGGTCGAGGCGGCGATGCGCTGCTGGTCGTCGCGCCCGGCGAACCGCAGCCGCTCCCCGCCGCTTCCCTGTCCCCGCTGGCGGCCTTGAGCAGGCCGACGACGAGGGCCGCCGCGCACCGCTCCCGCTGCCGTACGCCGTGGTCGTCGCTCAGCCGCGCCGCCCGTTCGGCGAGGCCGGTCCAGGCGCCGGTCAGCCAGTCGAGACGGAGCCGCAGAGAGGCGATGATGTCGAGGTGGTCGAGGAGTTCGAAGCGTTCGGCGACGGCGAGGGCCCGGTCCAGGCGTGCCCCGGCCTCGGCGTGGCAGCCCCACTGCATGGCCTCCTCGCCGACGTTTCCGTGGCCGATCGCGACGATCTCGGCGTCCCGGGCGGTGTCCGCGCCGTCGGGGATGCGCCGGGCCTGCTCCCAGCCGGTCTCCTCGCCGAGCGCGAGCAGCACGTAGGCGCGTTCGGTCACCTGGTGCAGGCGGTCGTGGGGGGTGAGGGACGGGGCCGCCTCGGTCGCCTCGTGCAGCCAGGCCAGATGCTCCGACGCGGGACGCACCTGTCCGAAGGGCAGGGCCAGCAGGAGGCGGGCGCGGGCCGCCACCGACGAGTCGGGCGGGAGGTGCGGCACGGCCTCGCGGAGTTCGAGCCAGCCCGCCGACATCTCTCCGGACGCCATGAGGACCCGGCCGGTCTGGAAGCGTACGAGCGCCTCCTGTTCCGGCGTCATGGTCAGGCGCCGCAGGGCCGACCGCAGGGACCGGACGATCGGGGAGTACGGGTCGGAGCCGTGCAGCGCCTGGAACTGGATGTGCGCCACCAGTCGCACCAGCGGCTCGGCGGGCAGTTCGACGGTCGTGACCAGGCTGTGCAGCAGCAGCGACGACGTGGCGACGTCTCCGGACTGCACGCACAGGGCGACGGCCTCCTCGGTGTACCCGCGCGCGGCCTCGGTCTCGCCGGCCAGCCGGAAGTGCCGGGCCAGTTCGGCCACGGGCGGCGCGGGCCACCTCTCCAACGCGCGCCCGGCCCGCCGGTGCATGGCCCGCCGCTCCTCGGCGGGCACGGCCTCGTACAGGGCGTGCCCGGTCAGGGAGTGCCGGAACGACCACTGGCCGGGCCGGTCCTCGCGCAGCAGGCTGCCGGTCAGCGCGTCGGCGACCGCCGCGGGAAGCCGGTCCTCGGACAGGCCCGTCACCTCGCGCAGCGTCGCGTGGTCGGCCGATCCGGAGAGCACCGACATCGCGTGGAGCACGGTCCGGGTGTCGGGGTCGAGCCGTCTGACCCGTTCCAGGACGCCGTCGCGGATCGTGGGCGGCACCTCGATGCGGTCGAGGCGGCGGCGTGCCCAGGCGCCGTTGTGCCGGATGAGGTCGGCCCGGTCGTGGAGCAGCCGCACCGACTCCTCCACGGCGAGCGGCACGCCCTCCGTGCGCTCGTGCAGGAAGGTCGCGAACTCGGCGGAGACGTACTCGTCCGCCAGCATCGAGGAGACGACCTCCGCGGTCTCGCCGATGTCCAGCGGCCGCAACGCGAGCCTGACCAGGTGGGCTTCGGCCGGCAGCCGGGAGGAGAGGCGCAGCAGCAGCGAGTCGGACGGCACGTCCTCGCGCCGGTACGTCAGCACCAGGCTCACCGGCTGGGGTCTTCGGGAGACGAGGAACAGCAGGAACTCCAGGGTGGCCTCGTCGGCCCAGTGCACGTCCTCCAGGACGAGCAGGGCCACGTCGAGCCGGTCGAGGACCTCGACGAAGGCGCGGAACAGCCGGTGCCGGGCGGCGGACGCGTCGTCCAACAGCTCGGGGGCGGGCGGCAGTTCGGCCGCCCATTCGGGGAACAGCGGGCGGAGCGCGCCGCCCAGGCCGCTGAGTCCCAGCCGGGCGACGCCGTCGACCCCGTCGCGCACCGCGTCGACGACCGCGCCGAGCGTGTAGGGCACGCGCAGCTCGGGGCAGGCTCCGGCCAGGGCGCGGTGACCGCGTGCGGCCTGCGCGGCGAGGAACTCCCGCAGCAGCCTGGTCTTCCCGATCCCCGCCTCGCCCTCGACCAGGATCACGGCCGGCTGCCCGAGTGCGGCTTCGAGCGCGGCGACCTCGCTCTCCCGTCCGACGAAGCGCGGCCCGGACAGTCCGGGCAACCGACGACCACCGGTGTCGACCTGTCCCGACAATGCGCGTCTCCCTCAGTTGATCACCGCTGGGCCGCCATCGACTGTATCCACGAAGCGCTCATCTGTTCGCCCCGCGAGGGGAATCGTCGAAAGTCACCCCATCGAACTGCCGCACGCGGGCGCCCTGTTCAGGAGCGGACGAGCGGGGTGTCCACCAAGTGCTCGGCCAGGAACCACGCTTGGCGCTCCCCGGTCCTGATCACCTGGGAGACCAGCAGGTCGTTGGTGCCGTCGTCGCCGAGTTCGGCTGTCCTGGCGGCCGCGTCGTGGGCCTCGACGAGAATGGCCTCGTGTGCCTCCAGGAGCCGCGACAGCATGACCGGCACCTCCTCCACGCCGTCCGGGGGCCGCGGGATCGAGGTGATCTCGGCGACGTGCCGGGGGTCGCCGACCGCGACCCCGCCCAGGGACTGGACCCGTTCGGCGAGGGTGTCGACGAGTTCGAGCTGTTCCGTGGCGTGCTTGTCCAGGACCAGGTGGAGTTGGTAGAAGGTGGCGCCGCGCATCAGCCAGTGGTGCTTCTTGTAGAGGCCGTAGAGGATCTGGGTGTCCGCCAGGGCCTTGTTCAGCCGCTGGCAGGCGTACATCCGGGCCTCGTAGGTGAGGCCGACGGGGAACTGCTTGACGGTTCCGAACTCCTGGATGACCTCCCCCTTCTGGTGCAGCCACGGCTGGCTGCCGTTCGCGGGTCGGGAGTTGCTGGTCATGGTCCGCCTCCTGCGGTTCGTGCTGTGCGTACGCCGGTGACGCTAGGCGCGTACGGGCGGGCCGACTTGTCGTCGAGCGCATGCGCGGATGCCTGTCGGCGCACTGCGTCGCGCTGGCGGCCGAGGGGTTCGCTCTGGGGCAAGTGCCCGTGCGCCGACGGGCACGGGGGTCCCGCTTCCCGCTCCTAGCGTCCTCGGGACAGCCCATGGTGAGGAGTGACATGAATACGGACGAGCGGATCGAGCGGGTCGACGTGGTGGTCGTCGGTCTGGGGCCCGGCGGGGAGTACCTCGCGGGCACGCTGGCCGAGGCGGGCCTCGACGTCGTCGGGGTGGAGGCGGAGCTCGTCGGCGGCGAGTGTCCGTACTGGGGCTGTGTGCCCAGCAAGATGATGGTCCGGGCCGGGAACGTGCTCGCCGAGGCGGGACGGGTGGCCGCCCTGGCCGGCGGTGCGACGGTGGCCGCCGACTGGGGCACGGTGGCCGGCCGGATCAGTGGCGAGGCCACCGACGACTGGAACGACCGGGTCGCGGCGGACCGGCTGACCGCCAAGGGCGTCCGGCTCGTCCGCGGCAGGGGACGCCTGCGCGGCCCTCGGCAGGTCACCGTCGGCGCGCGTACGTTCGCGGCGCGGCGCGGTGTCGTGCTGGCCACCGGCACACGGCCTCGGACGCCCGCGGTGCCGGGCCTGGCCGGGACGCCGTACTGGACGAACCGGGACGCCATGGCGGCCAAGGAGCTGCCCGCGTCGATGCTGGTGCTCGGCGGGGGCGCCATCGGTGTCGAACTCGCCCAGGTCTTCGCCCGGTTCAGCTGTGCGGTGACCGTCGTGGAGGGGCAGGACCGGCTGCTGTCGCAGGAGGAGCCGGAGGCGGGCGAGCTGGCCGAGCGGGCGCTGCGGGAGGACGGCGTCACGGTCCTGACCGCCGCTCGGGTGCGGCAGGTCGGTCACGACGGTGCCGGGTTCACCGTCGCGCTGGAGAGCGGTGGCGAACCCCTGCGCGCGGAGCGGCTCCTCGTCGCCACCGGACGGTACGCCGACCTGGCCGCGCTCGGCGTGGACACGGTGGGGCTCGATCCGGCGGCCGGGGCCCTGGAGACCGACGGCCGGATGCGGGTCGCGGAGGGTCTGTGGGCGGTGGGCGACGTCACGGGCCGGGGTGCCTTCACCCATGTGTCCATGTACCAGGCCGAGATCGCCGTGCGGGACCTGCTCGGGCAGCCGGGGCCGGACGCCGACTACCGGGCGCTGCCCCGGGTCACGTTCACCGATCCGGAGATCGGCGCCGTGGGTCTGACGGAGCGCCGGGCGCGGGAGCGGGGGCTGCGGGTGCGTACGTCCGTGGTGCCGCTCTCGTCCTCCACCCGCGGCTGGCTCCACGGGCCGGGCGGCGAGGGGTTCATCAAGCTGGTCGAGGACGCCGACCGAGGGGTTCTCGTCGGCGCGACGTCGGCGGGTCCCGCGGGCGGCGAGGTGCTGTACGGCCTGAACGTGGCCGTGCACGCCGAGGTGCCCGTCGCCCGGCTGCGGCACATGATCTACACGTACCCGACCTTCCACCGGGCGGTCGAGTCGGCACTCGCCGCCCTGCACGCGGGGCCGGACCCCAGGTGACATGACAGCGAGCGACGCCGTCGTCGCACGGGCCCGCCGGAGCGTCGCTCCGGCGGGCGGTGGTTCAGCGGGCGAGTTCGGCCTCCAGCCACTCGACGATCTCCGGCGTCACGGGGTCGGTGATGTCGGCGAACTCGTCGTGGGTCTTCAGGAACTTGTCCACGTACGGGCAGACGGGCACGATCCGCAGGCCCGCCGCGCGCGTGTCGGTCAGCGCCTCCCGGACGAGGACCGAGGCCAGGCCCTGTCCGGCGAACGCCTCGTCGATCTCGGTGTGGAAGAAGACACGGCGGTCGTCACGGTCGCGGTAGGCGGTGAAGCCCGCGGTGGTGTCGGAGACGCAGATCTCGTAGCGGTGTCGCGGGTCCACCCGCAGGACGAGCGGGGCGGGGGTGGGCTGCTGGGTCATCAGGCGCCTTTCGGTCGGGTCGGGTTGGAGCGGGGGGCGATGGTGGCGTTGGGGAGGGCGGGCGCCGGGATCCGGTCGCCGTCGTAGCCCTCGACGTGGCCGAAGCGGTCGGAGGCGTTCTGCCACGCTTCCCTGGCTTCGACGATGTCCGCGTGGCTGCGGCCGACGAAGTTCCACCACATGACGATCTCTTCCTCGAACGGCTCGCCGCCGAGCAGGACGACGCGCGCGGGTTCGTCCGTCTCGTTCGTGAGCGTCAGGGTGTCGTGGCCGGGGGCCAGGTAGCCCAACTCGGCCTGTTCCAGGGAGGTTCCGGCCATCCGGACCGTGCCCCGGTCGACGAGGAGACCGTGCTCGAAGGTGGCGTCGATCGTCAGGGTGGTGGTCGTTCCCGGGTCGAGGACGAGTTCGGCGCCGAGCAGCGCGGTGAAGGTCGGCACGGGCGAGGTGTCTCCGGCGAGGGAGCCGAGGAAGACGCGGATGTCCGCTCCCCCGACCCGGACCGCGGGCGGCGCGTGGTGCCGGAAGTCCCGTGCGGTGTCACGGTGTTCCGCCGGGAGCGCGACCCACAACTGCACGCCGTGCAGGATGGTGGTGTCGGGGGTGGAGACCTCCGTGTGGGCGATGCCGAGTCCGCCGGTCATCAGGTTGACTTCACCGGGCCGCACCATGGCGTGGTTGCCCATGCTGTCGCGGTGCTCGATCTCCCCGCTGAACAGCCAGCTCACGGTCTGCAACCCGGTGTGCGGATGAGGCGCCACGTCCATGCCGCCCGAGACCGTCACGTCGTCGGGTCCGTAGTGGTCGGCGAAGCACCAGGCGCCGATGAGCGTCCGGGCCCGCTGCGGCAGCGTGCGCCGTACGGTCATCGCGCGGGGGCCGCCCAGCGGCACGTCCCTCGCCGACAACACGTCGACCCGTGGCCCGGGTTCACCGTGCTCGGTGGCCCCGCACCGCAGCTCCGCGGGGTCCGCTTCGACGTTGCTCATCGCACACCCTCCCTCTCCAAACTAGTTCATGATTCAACGAGTATGCCTGATGGTAAACCCTGGCTCCTCGGCGGCCATCCTCACGCGCCGCGCGCCGGGACCGCGTCAGGACGTGGCGCTCGGCACGCGTTCGGCGTCCGGTCCCGGTCGTGCCGGATCCGTTTCGGTGACCACCGGACCGGCCGTGGCGTCGAAGGCGTGGGTCACCTCGGGCGTCGTGCCCGGCTCGGTGAGCGCGCGGGCCAGTTCCTCCTGGCGGCGGTCCGTGGCCGTGGTCCGCGTGTGGTGCTGGTCGAGATGCTCCGCCCAGGAGGCGACCAGGTAGGTCTCGATGAACCGCTCCGGCTCCTTGCCGTCCTGGTAGAGACCCCAGGACAGGGCCTCGGCCCGTCGGCGCGAGCGGGCGACACGGTCCATGCGGCCGGTGAACGCCGCCCAGTTGGCGGACGGGACGCGGTGGACGACGGTCACGAGCACGGGCCCGTCGTCCTGCCCCGGCACGAACACCAGGGGCGGCTCGGGCCAGTGGTCCGACGGCGTCGGGTCGATGTCGTCCGTGCCGCCCAGCGGCCACCGCCGCAGGGTCGCGGCTCCGGCCAGCAGCAGTGCGCCGCCGATGAACAGGGCACTGGTCACCCCCAGCCACTCGGCCAGCAGGCCCCACAGCGGCGCCGCGAGCGCCTGCCCGCCCTGGAAGACCAGCAGATAGACGGCGAGGCCACGGGCCCTGACCCAGCCGGGCAGCCGCGCCTGGACGGCCGCGTTCAGCGTCGACAGGACGGCGATCCAGGCGAGGCCGGCGGGCAGCAGCGCCACCGCGGCCACCCAGGGCGTGCGAACCGTGGCCAGCACCACCAGCACGCAGGCGAGGACGAGCGGCCCCGCCGCGAGCAGCCCGTTGACGCCGCAGCGCCGCCGGATCGCGGGCAGCGCGAAGGCCCCGGCGACCGCGCCGCCCCCGACCACACCGAGCAGCAGCCCGTACCCGCCCGAGCCGAGCCCGAGCGAGCGGCTCGCGACCAGGGGCAGCAGGGACCACAAGGCGGCGCCGCCGGGGATGAACAGGGCCGTGCGGAGCAGGACGCGGCGGACCCCGGGCGCGTTCAGGACGTAGCGGCGGGCGGCGTGCGTGGCGGCCAGGAGCTTCTCGCCCCGGGCGACGGGGAGTTCGGGGGCCGGTCGCCGCCAGAGCGCCAGTACGGCGGTGATGCCGAGGTACGACAGTGCGTTGAAGGCGAAGACCCAGCCCGCGCCGGCCGCCGCGACCACCGCGCCGCCGAGCGCCGGTCCGACGGCACGGGCCAGGTTCATGTTCACGGCGCCGAGCGCGGCCGCCTGCCCGAGCTGTCGGCGTTCCACCAGTTCGGGCTGGACGGCCTGCCAGGCCGGGCCCATCAGGGCGGTGCCGCAGCCCAGCAGGAAGGTCAGGCCGAGCAGCAGCGCGGGGGTGAGCGCGTCGCGGAACGCCAGCACGGTCAGGCTCGTCGAGACGGCCAGCATGGCGACCTGAGCGGTGATCAGCACCGCGCGGCGGTCGTAGCGGTCGGCCAGCACCCCGGACGGCAGGGCCAGCAGCACGACGGGGAGGCCGGCGGCCGTCTGCACGAGCGTCACCAGCGTGGCGTCGTGCCCGATGAGCAGCCACTGGGCGCCGACCGTCTGCATCCAACTGCCGACGTTGGACACGAGTTGGGCGATCCACAGCGCGCGGAAGACGCGGGCCGCGAGGGGCGCCCAGGGCGAGTCCCCCGCCGGGGCGCCCTTCGCCGATGGTGCGGTGCTCATGCTGGTCCCTGCCGATGGGGGGAGTGCGGGCCGCCGGCGGTGCGGGTCGCCCGTGCCGTGCGGGATGCAGGCCTCGGTCACGGTAGGCCGGGCCGGCGGGTACGTCATGACCGAGAGCGCACGGATTCTGGTCCCCGAGTGCAGCGTCGTACTCCCCCGCCGTGCGGGGCGGCTGTACGGGTAGCTGTACGGGCGGACGTAGCTGATGGCCTTCCGGTCAGCCAGGAACGGGCCCGTCGGCTCGCGGGGCGGGGGTCGTGGCCCGCTGCTGCGCCCCCGGTTTCCGCACCGCGGGCAGGGGCGCACGAACGCCGCGTCAGCCCAGCGGCTTGATCCACGGCGCGTCCGAGCCGGAGAGACGGTGCACGGCGACCGAGGTTACGACGAGCAGCGCCAGCGCCAGGCCGAGGGCGAGCACGAGGTCGGCGTGGAGCAGCGCCAGCGCGCCCGCCAGGGCCCCGACGAACATCGCGAGGACGGAGAGCAGGCGCCGCCCCGGACGGGGAGCCTCCCCTCCCGCCGGGAGCGAGTCCGCGGCGAGCCCCGTCAGGGTCAGCGTGAGGACGGTCGTGGTCAGGTCCGGGACGCCGAGGCGCCGCGCGACCGCGTTCTGCGACCCCATGGCCAGGCCGAGCAGCACGATCAGGGTGTACCGGACCCCGGTTCCCGGAGTGCCGTGCGTGACGGCGGCCGCCACGACGGCTCCGGCGACCAGCAGCGTCTGGAGCGCCGTGGCGACGGTCAGCAGCCGTCCCCGGTGCGCGGCGAACCGCGTGCCGAACCGGCCTCCCGCCAGCGCGCCGACGAGGAACGACGCCATGGCGACGACCGAGGCGGACGCGGACAGGCCGGCGGCGCCCGCCAGGGCGAACCCGAGGAAGACCACGTTGCCGGTCATGTTGGCGACGAAGACGTGGCCGAGCGACAAATAGCTCACCGCGTCGACGACGCCGGTCACCACCGTCAGCGTCAGCATCAGCGGCATGAGCGGGCCGTGCCGGTCCCCCTTGGGCGGGACCAGCGTGTGGGCCGCGTCAGTCAGCAGCTTGCGCATGACGGGGTGTTCCTTCCGGTACGGCGGGGCGGCGCAGGGTCACACGGGTGAGCAGTCCTCCGGCCGGACCCAGCACGATCGCGGCGACCCCGGTCCACACGGGCCAGGGGTCGACGCCGAGCACGTGGTCGACCGAGAACCGACCGGGGCCGGTGAGCGCGAGGACCGCTCCGACGACGACGAGCACCATCGGGTACTCGTAGCCGTCGTCCTGCACCCACAGTCCCCTACTCCACTTCACGGTGCTCGCCACGGTCATGACGCCCATGGCCGCCATGCCCGCCAAGGGGGTGAGCAGCCCGGCCGCCAGGAACAGGCCGGCCCCGATCTGGCTGGTGCCGGCGGCCAGCGCCGTGAGCCGCCCGCCACGGAAGCCGTCGCGCCGGAACTCGTCGGTTCCGCCGGCGAGGCCCTTGCCGCCCAGCCGGAAACTGACCTTCTGCACTCCGTGCCCGGCGATGAGAACTCCCACCACCAGGCGCAGCACCAAGAGTCCGCTGTCCATTGGCTCCCACCTGTTCCTGACTGCCTGCTCGCTGCGGGCTGTTCACTGCTGGTTGTTCACTGCTGGCTGTTCACTGCTGGCTGTTCATTGCTGGCTGTTCACTGCTGGTCGCTTCGTGGCCGCCGCTTCCGACGGCCGGTCCCTGCCGGCCGGATCAGCCGGCCGCGTGGGCTCCGATGACGGCCTGCGCGTAGACGACGCCGAGGCCGTAGGCGCCCGCGTGCTCCTTCACGACGTCCGTGACCGGCACATAGGTCTCGGTGCGCGCCCAGTCCCGCTGGAGTTCGAGGAGCACCTGCACCCAGGTCACGGGAACGGCACCGGCCTGGATCATGCGCTGCACGGCGTGCTCGTGCGCCTGCGGGCTGACGCCGGCGGACGCGTCGGTGACGACGTAGACCTCGTATCCCTGGGCGAGCGCGGAGAGGGTCGGCAGGACGACGCAGACCTCGGTCCACAGACCGGCGATGACGAGCTTCTTGCGCCCGGTCGCCTTGACGGCCTCCACGAAGGGGACGTCCTCCCAGGCGTTCATCGACGTACGGTCGATGATCTTCTGGTCGGGGTGGACGTCGGTGAGCTGCGGCATGAGCGGCCCGGAGAACGATTCGGCGGCCACCGTGCTCAGCACCACGGGTACGCCGAAGACCTTGGCCGCCTTGGCGAGTCCGACGGTGGCGTTGATGACCGAGGAGCGGTCGGCGCTCCCGGCGGCGAAGAACATCTGCGGCTGGTGGTCCACGAACAGCACGGCGCAGTTGTCGGGGGTCAGCAGGTCGGGGGCGGGGGTTGCGGTGACCTCGGAGATGTCGACCATGGGGATGCCTTTCATGAGGGGGATGGAGGGGTTGAGCCGAGCGCCCGGACGTGCGCGGAGCGCGATGGTCCGCGGCGCTCGACCGTTCTCTGCGCTCGACCGTTCTCAGAGCGCGACCGTTCTCAGAGCGCGAAGCAGGGGTCGAAGGAGGTGGTCGCGGTCGGCGGCGTGAGGCCCCGGCGGGCACGCCACTGGCGGTGCTGCTCGGACTCCGCGACGGCCTGGCCCAGGAGTTCGGCCTGGCGGGTGCCCGAGAGACCGGTGGGCGGCGTCGCCTGGTAGCCGCCGTAGTGGGCCACCGGGCTCCAGGCAGGGCTGACCGGCGGAAGTTCCTCGTCGAGTCCCTCGTACTCGGCCACGGCGTGCACGATGCGGCCGCCGACGACGGTCAGCAGGGACTCGATGTGCACGATGTCCGGCTCGGGCACGGTGAAGTAGTCCTCGGACAGCAGCGCCAGGTCGCCCAGGAACCCCGGGCGCAGCACGCCCTTGACGTCCTGCTCGCCGGTCAGCGAGGCGCCCGCCTCGGTGAACATGGCCAGGGCGGTGCGCCGGTCGACGCGGTTGTGCGGCGGGCGCAGCACGAGGTCGCCGACGCTGCGTCCGGTGACCAGCCAGTGCAGGGCGAGCCACGGGTTGTAGGAGGAGACCCGGGTGGCGTCGGTGCCGGCGCCGACGGTCAGACCGCGCTCCAGCATGGCGCCGATCGGCGGGGCGTCCGCCGCGATGCCCGGCCCGTAGCGGCGCAGGAACGCCTCACCCTGGAACGACAGCCGGTTCTGCACGGACAGCGCGCCGCCGAGCGCGGTGATGCGGTCGAGGCTGTCCGCCGAGACGGTCTCCGCGTGGTCGAACAACCAGCGGTTGCCCGCCGGGAAGAGCCCTTCGGCGGCCAGTTTCTCGAACACGGCGAGATCGCGGCGGATCGTCTCGTCGTAGGTGGCGTGCAGCCGGAAACCCCAGCCGTTCTCCATGAGGAGGCGTACGGCCTTCTCGAATTGTTCCTCGTATCCGGAGGCGAGCGCGGGACGGGGCTGCGCGAAATTCTCGAAATCGGCGGCGGCCCAGGTGAGATTCTCGCCCGCGCCGTTGAGGCGCAGCCATGCGTCGCCGTCCTCGGGCCTGACGGTCTCGACCCAACGGGTGAGATCGTCGATCTCCTGGCCCGCGGTCTGCGGGAACAGGTGATAGGCGATGCGTACGGAGAGCTGGCCGGCTTCGGCGAGTTCCACGACGGTGCTGTAGTTGTCGGGGAAATTCTGGAATCCGCCGGCGGCGTCGATGGCGGAGGTGAGCCCGAATCGGTTCAGCTCGCGCAGGAAATGCCGGGTGGAGGTCTTCCTGTCCTCTCCTTCGAGCACCGGCGCCTTGGCCAGGGTCGCATAGAGGATCAGCGCGCTGGGGGCGGCGAGGAGCATGCCGGTCGGCTCGCCGTCCCGGCCCCGGACGATCTGCCCGCCCCTGGGGTCCGGGGTGTCCCGGGTGAAGCCGGCCGCCTTGAGCGCCGCGCGGTTGAGGACCGCGGCCTGGTACAGGTGCAGGACGAAGACCGGGGTGTCCGGCGCCGCCGCGTTCAGCTCGGCGACGGTCGGCAGCCGGCGTTCGGCGAACTGCTCGGCCGACCAGCCGCCGACCACCCGTACCCACTGGCCCTTCGGGGTGCGGGCGGCCTGCTCGCGCAGCATCGCCAGGCCCTGCCGGAGCGTGGGCACGCCGTCCCAGCGCAGCTCCAGTACGTAGTTGAGGCCGCCCCGGATGACGTGCAGGTGCGCGTCGTTGAGCCCGGGGATCATCCGGCGGCCGAGGCCGTCGACCACGGTCGTGCCCGGACCGACCTGTGGGGCCACGTCGTTGTCGTCGCCGACGACCGTGATGACTCCGTCCTTGATGGCGAGCGCCTCGGCCTGCGGCCTGGACGGATCGCCCGTATGTATCTTCGCGTTGCGGACGATCAGGTCCGCCGCGTCGTCGGTGGCCCGGGGCATGAGTCCCCCGGCCGGCATCGTCGACACCTTTCGACACCCTCCTGCGGGATGAACAACGTCGATTGCGTTCGGCTGTCAGCAGCGCGGCGGAGAAGAAAAGGGCGGCACGCCCTCGGCTCGCACTGGCACGCCCTCGGCTCGCACCGGCTCGCACGGGAATCACCTGGATCGACCCGAGGCGCGGCTCGTGACGTGAACGAGTGGCGTGAATTCCGCGGGAATTCACGCTTCTTTCTCCCGGCGGCCACCGGTTTCCCGGAGGAACAGGCGGCCCGCGACTGCACCACCACGTTATGCGGGTCCAGGTCGCCCGAGTTTCCCCGCAGCGCACTGCGCCGATACCGAGAGCGCACCGGCCGGGCGCAGTGCGCTGTCAGGGCATACGCGGTGCACTGCTGGGCAATTCACCGCGTTCCGGCGCCTTTAGCTTTGCGGCATCCCTCCGAGCCGTTGTCGTTTCCGGCCGGAGGTCGTCGCGCCGGACGGACCGGTGTGCGCCGATTTTCTGAGGAGCTTTCATGTCGGATGCTGTGGAGCCGGTCGTGCCGGTGCTCGAACCTGCGGCGGCCGCGTTCGCGGAGGCCACGTCCCGTCCCCCGTTCCTGTTCGACCTGGCGCCGGAGGAGGGGCGCAAGGCGGTCGACGAGGTGCAGTCCGGTCCGGTGGAGCTGCCGGAGGTGGACGAGGAGTGGGTCACGGTCTCCGGTGGTCCGACGGGAAGCGTGCGGGCGCGGATCGTGCGGCCCGCGGGCCTCGCGGGGCCGCTGCCGGTCATCCTCTACATCCACGGGGCGGGCTGGGTGTTCGGCAACGCGCACACCCATGACCGACTGGTCCGCGAGCTCTCGGTGGGCGTCGGCGCGGCCGTCGTGTTCCCCGAGTACGACCTCTCGCCGGAGGCCCGCTACCCGGTGGCCATCGAGCAGAACTACGCGGTGGCGCGCTGGATCGTCGACCAGGGCGCCACGTTCGGCCTGGACGCCGCGCGCCTCGCGGTGGCGGGCGACTCGGTGGGCGGCAACATGAGTGCCGCGCTGACGCTGATGGCGAAGGAGCGCGGTGACGTCCCGCTGCTGGGCCAGGTGCTGTTCTACCCGGTCACCGACGCGCACTTCGACACCGGCTCGTACCGCCAGTTCGCCGAGGGCTACTTCCTGCGCCGCGACGGCATGCAGTGGTTCTGGGACCAGTACACGATCGACGAGGCCGAGCGGGCGCAGATCACCGCGTCCCCGCTGCGTGCCACCACCGAGCAGCTGACCGGTCTGCCGCCCGCGCTGGTCATCACCGGTGAGGCCGACGTCCTGCGCGACGAGGGCGAGGCGTACGCCAACAAGCTGCGCCAGGCCGGCGTCGCGGTCACCGCGGTCCGCTTCCAGGGCGTCATCCACGACTTCGTGATGCTCAACGCCCTGCGCGAGACGCACGCCGCCGAGGCCGCCATCGCGCTGGCGGTCTCGACTCTGCGTACGACCCTCGCCGCGCGCTGACGCGCCACCACCCGTACGCCACCACCCCACACAGCCACCGGTCGCGCGGTCGCCCCCGCGCGGCCGGTCCCTCACGCCTCGCACAGCCGGACCGCGGCGGTCTCCGGGCCGCCGCGGCCCTCGCGAGAGCACCCCTCGACCGAACCGCCCCTCAAGGGAGTTGCCCATGTCCACCACCGAGAAGCCGACCGTCGTCCTGGTCCACGGCGCCTTCGCCGACGCCTCCAGCTACGCCCGCGTCATCCCCGAGCTGATCGCCCGCGGACTCGACGTCGTCGCGCCCGCCGTCCCCAACCGCAGCCTGATCGGGGACGCCGCGTACGTCGCCTCGATCGTCCGTCAGATCCCCGGCCCCGTCGTCCTGGTGGGGCACTCGTACGGCGGCGCCGTGATCACCGTCGCCGGCGTGGAGGACAACGTACGGGCGCTCGTCTACCTGGCCGGTTACGCGCTGGAGAAGGGCGAGAGCCTCGGCGAGCTCCAGGGCCGCTTCCCGGACTCGGACCTCGCCTCCGCGCTCGTCCAGACGCCCTTCCCGGTCGAGGGTTCGACGACTCCCGGCACCGACGTGTCCGTGCGCGCCGACAGGTTCCCGGCCATCTTCGCCGCCGACGTCGACCCGAAGCTGGCCGCGGTGCTCGCCGTGTCCCAACGCCCCCTGGCCGCGCAGGCGTTCACCGAGGCGGCCCCGGCAGCCGCGTGGAAGACGAAGCCGTCGTGGGGTCTGGTCTCCTCGTCCGACCACACCATCAACCCCGATGTGGAGCGCTTCGGCTACGAGCGGGCCGGCATGACCACCGTCGAGGTCGACTCCTCGCACCTGGTGATGCTCGCCCACCCCGAGGCGGTCGTCGACCTCATCGAGGACGCCGTCCGGGCCACCACCGCCTGACCCCACCGACGCTCACCATGCCCCTGACCACCACCCCACCGACCACCACGCCCGTCACCGCCCGCCCTGTCGAGGAACTGAACTCATGAACCCACCGATCCCCCGTCGTACCGTGACCGCGTCGCTCCTGGCCGGGGCCGCAGCCCTCGGGACCGCGGGCGTCACGACCGCCGCCCCGGCGTCGGCGGCCGAACCGTCGGACCGGGGGCACCGGCCGTCGCCGCGCCCCACCGTCGTCCTCGTCCACGGCGCCTTCGCCGACGCCTCCAGCTGGAGCGGCGTCATCGAGCGCCTGCAACGCGACGGGCACCCCGTTCTCGCGCCCGCCCTGCCGCTGCGCGGGCTCGCCAGCGACGCGGCCTACATCCGCAGCGTCCTGGACAGCGTCACCGGCCCTGTCGTCCTCGTCGGGCACTCCTACGGCGGGTCGGTCATCAGCACCGCCGCCGACGGTGCCGAGGGCGTGGAGGCGCTGGTCTACATCGCCGCGTTCGTGCCGGACGTCGGCGAGAGCGCGCTCGGCCTCACCGACAAGTACCCCGGGAGCACCCTGGGCCCGACGACCGACAGTCAGACGTACCCGCTGCCCGGCGGTGGCCAGGGCGAGGAACTCGTCATCAAGAAGGAGCTGTTCCGCGAACAGTTCGCGGCCGGTGTCCCCGTCACGACCGCTCAGGTGATGGCGGCGGGCCAGCGCCCGATCGCGCTGGCCGCGCTCCAGGAGGAGGCCACCGTCGCCGCCTGGAAGAAGATTCCCAGCTGGTACCTGGTGGCCGGCGAGGACCGCAACATCCCGCCCGCCGCCGAGCGGTGGATGGCCCACCGCGCGGGCGCCCGCACGGTCGAGGTCCAGGCGCCGCACGCGGTCTCCGTGAGCGACCCCGCGCCCGTCACCGAGCTGATCCTGCGCGCCGTCCGGTCCGTACACACGGGTCACTGAGCACGAGGTCGGGACCGGTCCTGGACCGGTCCCGACCCGCGCTGCCGATGACACGGCCCGGCTCCAGGCACGGGGCGTCCGGCGGTCGATCGTTCCGCGACCGACCCGACGCCCCCGCCGCCGGGCACTCACGCGCCGGTCATCCGGCGACGTCGACCCGGCGTGCGGCCGCGCCGTCCGCACGGGGAGGCAACGGGCGCTCGGGGACGACGAAGGGGGCGCTCCCCTCACCGTTCCACGCGGTCCGCACGCTGCGCCATTCGCGGGGCGAGATCCCGTAGGCGCCGCGGAACACCCGGCTGAAGTGGGCGGGGTTGACGAATCCCCAGCGCTGCGCGACGGACGCCACGGTCGGGGCGACCCGCGCGCCCCGGCCCAACTCACGGGCGCACTCCTCCAGTCGGCGCCGCTGGACGAGGCGCCCGACCGTGATCCCCTCGTCCTCGAACAGCCGGTGCAGGTAGCGCACGGAGATGTGGTGCGCCTTCGCGATCCCCTCCGGCGCCAGGGAGGGATCTCCCAGATGACGGTCGATGTGGTCGCGGATACGCGCCACCAGGTGACCGCGCGAACTCTCCTCCTCGGTGTCCGTGGCCCGCGCCGTCTCGGCCACCATCGTGACGAACAGGTCGATGACACTGGCGGCCAGCCTGCCCGCGGCCGACGGCGAGTACGAGTCCGCGGAGTCGACCAGCGTCGTCAGGAAGGGCATCAGGACCGCGGCACACCCCTGCCCGGCACCGATCGCGGTGCCGGTGACACCCCGCAGTTCCGCGTCGGACAGGCCGAGGGCACGGCGCGGCATGTGCACGATCCGCACGGAGAACGGCTCCGGGTGGTCAAGGAAGTACGGGTGCGCGGTGTCGTACACGAAGAGGTCGCCCGGACCCGCGTCCACCCGGCGGCCGCCCTGGGAGATGGTCGTCCGGCCCGAGACCTGCACGCCGATCCCCACGAACTGCTCGGCCGACCGCGCGATGTGCGACGCCGTCCGTCCGGCTCGGTAGGCGTCCGCCTCCACCGAGGCCACCCGGAGGTACCCCACCCGTGCGGTGGTGATCCGGCCGGCGAACGGCCCCTCGTCCCTCGACGTGACGGCCATGGGGACCCGTGTCCCGGCCAGCACCTCGCTCCAGTAGGCCAGTTGTTCGTTCTCGGGAACCGCGGCAGTGGTCGCCATCGGGCTCATCCGGTTCTCCTCTCCCTCCACGCACCGTGGCGGAGACCTCGGATCCGAGCGCACATGAATCCGGGCGAGCGCCGCTGCCGCGAAGGGCGACGGCCGGTACCTGGTCCTGCGCGGATGTCCGGACGACGACGTCGGCGCCCGGTTTCTCCGCCATGTCCAGACAATCAGTCGGTTACACCGACCTCCAGGCAGAAAGCAGGCAGAAACTCCTGCCGGTGCGGATGCCTGACGCGTACGTCCCCGTCGTACGCCCCTGTCGCGGCCGGCGCTGTGCGCTGTGCGCTGTGCGCTGTGCGCTGAGAGAACGGAACCAGTGCACGCAGAGAACGGATCTCCCCGCCGTCCCGCCATAACCTTGCGTTCGGATCAGAGGCGAGCGACACGATCGCGGGCGTCGGTGAGGACGCGTGGGTCGGCGCCGGGACCCATGGCGGCGGTGCGCCGGAACACCTCGTGCGCCTCGGCCGTTCGTCCGGCGTCGAGCAGCACGGTGCCCAGGGTGTAGAGGCGGCGGCTCTCCATCGCCGTATTGCCGTTCTCGTTGTAGAGGTCCACGGCGATCCGCAGGTGCGCGACCGCCTCGTCCCACCGTTCGAGCTGCGCGTACGTCACGCCGATGTTCGAGTGCAGTTCGAGCCGGGTGATGACGGCGACATGCGGTTCGACGCGCTCACCGGCGTCCTTCAGGAAAGCATCGACCTCCTGGAAGGCGGTGAGGGCCTCTTCGCTCCTGCCCTGTTCCACGAGCGCCAGGGCCTGGCCCTGCTTCGCCTGGAGGCTGCCGTGCAGGTCCCCCGCGACTTCGAAGAGTTCCGCTGCCTTACGGACGTCGTCGAGACCGGCCCTCTGATCGCCTGCCTTGCGCCGGCCCCAGGCCCGGTAGTTGTGGGCCCAGGCCTGCTGCGCCGCGTCGCCCGCCCGCCGGGCCGCGGCGAGGGCCTCGGTGGCACGGTCGACGCCGTCGCGCGGACGCCCTTCGCACACGATCTGCGCCCAGGCGTGGTAGTTGGTCTGGGTCGCTTCCAGCAGCGGATCGTCCAGCGCCCGCGCGGCCCGCGCCGCGGTGGCGAAGACCTCGGGCCAGTACCCCCAGAAGATCCACTGGTCGGAGAACCAGTGCAGCGCCTCGGCCACCTCCACGACCGTGGCGTGCTCACCCGCCGCCGCGGCCGCGCGGTAGGCGGCCAGCCAGTTGGCGCTCTCGGCCTTCAGCCACAGCAGCGCCTTGTCCGAGGAGGACAGGTCCACGGTCCCGCGCCAGGTGGCCGGCGGGGCGCCGTGGCCCGGCTCGAACCAGCGGCCTGCGACCACCGCGGTCTCCAGCAGCCAGCGGTGCAGATCCGTGCGCGTCCGATGGATGGCGTCCGCGCTCTCCTCGGCCTCCAGCCGGTTGCGGGCGAACAGGCACAGCAGGTCGTGCAGCCGGTAGCGGTCCCGGTCGGTACCGAGCAGTCCGGCCTCCACCAGTTCCTCGAGCGTGTCCTCGGCGTCGAACAGGTGCTGTCCGGTCAGCTGCGCCGCCGGAGGAGCGCCGGCGTCCGGCCCCGGGACGAGGGACAGGCGGCGGAAGAGGCGGGCGGCCGTCGGGGTGAGCTGCCGGTACGACAGGTCGAACGCGGCGGAGACCCGTATGTCTCCGGCGGCCAGCGCGTCCAGGCGCCGCTCGTCGAGCGCGAGGCGGTCGGCGAGGCGCCGTAGCGACCAACCGGTGCGGGTCGCGAGCCAGTTGCCCGCCACCCGTAGCGCCAGCGGCAGATGTCCGCAGCGCCGGGCGACCTCGGCGAGGGCGGCCGGATCGGCCTCCGCCCGCTCCGGCCCGACGAGCGTGGTCAGGAAGGTGCCGGCCTCGTCAGGACTCAGCTCGCCCAGTGGGATGCGGTGCACGCTCTCCAGGCCCGTGAGCATGCGGCGGCTCGTCACCACGACCATCCCCGCCCCGGCGCCCGGCAGCAGCGGACGCACCTGCGCCTCGTCGCGGGCGTTGTCGAGGACCAGCAGGACCCGCCGATCGGCCAGCAGACGCCGGTACAGCCCGGCGTGGCCCTGCGGTCCGGCCTTCGCGAGCTCCCGGTCGGCGACCTGGAGCGCCTTGAGCACACCGACCATCAACTCGGCGGGGCCCGGCGGGACATCGTCCATGCCGCGCAGGTCGAGGACCAGCTGCCCGTCCGGGAACCGGTCGGCGAGTTCCCTGGCCGCGTGGAGCACGAGCGTCGTCTTGCCGGTGCCCGGTGGCCCGGACACGGCGACCGCCACCGGCTGGGAACGCCCGCTCCCCGGACCGCTGGTCACCTCGGTCAGACTCCGGGAAGCAGCCCGCTCGGCCAGCTTGGTGAGCCGGGCGAGCTCCTGCTCACGCCCGACGAAGTCGTCCGTGCCCCGGGGAAAGGTCCGAACCCCCACAGGGCTGTAGCCCGCGCTGCGCCCGCTCCGGGCGACCTCCAGAAGCCGCTCCCGGTCCGCGTCCCTCAGCCCGAGACCGTCGGCGAGCGCGGCCACGGTCCGTCGCTGCGGCGCGGCACGCCGCCCGCGCTCCAGGTCCCCGATGCCCCGCACGCTCACGCCCGACGCCTCCGCCAGGCCCTCCATGGTCAACGACGCGGCCAGCCGCAATTCCCGCAGCACGGCCCCGAACGACACCTGTTCAGCGCCCACCCAGCCCCCGTCCTCACACCGTGCGCCCACCCGAACCCGTGAGCTTGATCATTCAAATTCTACGAGACGTCCGTGACCGCTTTGTCGCCCCGCGGTGAACGGACGGATCACACTCCGGCGAACCCGGTCCGACCCACGCGCGCCCCGGCGGCCCGGTGGCGCGATTGTTCCCGGATCGGTGATTTCCCGCGTGCACGACCCTCGCGATATCCATGCTGATGCGAGCCTCGACCTTGGACCTGAACCACACCCCAAGAGGGGCAACTACCCATAGCTGTAACAGAGTTGATGTTCCCTCAGGCAAGGACGCCGCTATCCATGATCAGTAGAACCGTTGTGGCCGTCGCCGCGCTGACAGCGCTGGCGGGCCTGTGTGTCGCCTTGACCGCGCTCGGGCAGACGACCGCCGCCGTCATCGCCGTGGTCTCCTCCGTCGGCCTGTGCGTGCAGCAGATCCTGTCGGTCTGCGGCCCCGGCTGTCCTCGGCCCACGTCCACGCAGACCGAGCACGAGCGGTGACCCCTCCACCGGCGTCGACATCCGGAGGCGGCAGACCCGGGCGACGGCTCGGACCGATCGCCCCGTCGGCCGGGCCCACCCACCGTGCCTGGTTGCAGCAGGTGCGCGACGCCTTCGAGGCCAGCGGCAAAACCCTGCTCGACCTGGAGCGCGACACCAACTGGTCACGCTCCAAGATCAGCGAGCTGCTGCGGGCGGCGGGCAGGTACCCCCGCTGGGAGCCCATACATACCCTGCTCAGCGCGCTGGGCTGGCCGAACAGCGCCATCCTGAACCTGCGCAACCTGTGGATCCGGGCCGCCCAGGAAGCCCGCAAGCGTCCCGGCTGGATCAGCGGCTGCGTCCAGGCGGGAGTCGACGGGAGCCCGCCGCCGGTGGATTTCAGCGCGTTCCGGGCACGCCGGGAGGGCCATTTCCATGCCTACGCCGCAACGTTCCTGCGCCGCCCGGCCCAGGCCCGTCGCGCGGTCGAGGACGACTTCAACCTGCTCCGCATCGTCTGGGACGACGCCCTGGCCAGCGCCAACGCCTCGCACTTCGCCTGGCAGATGCTGCGGGACACCGTCCTGGAACGTGCCCCGCGACGCGACGGCCACCCGGCCCTGGACGAGACCGCCTACGCGAGCCAGGCCCTGCGCCGGCAGAGCACCCACACCGACCGCGTGCGCCAGTTGCGGGAGACACTGCGCCTGTACGACGGCATCCGCCGGCTTCCCCCCAAGCAGCTCGACGTCATGGTCCTCCAGTTCATCCTCGGCCTCCCCGAGGAGACCGTGCAGGACCTGATGGGGCTGTCCCTGCCGGACGTCCGCTCCTGCGTGATGCACGCCCGCCGCACCCTCGCCGACCGCTTCCCCAGCCCCACCTTCGAGGAAGGACCCTGTGATGACCTCACCGATTGACGAGGTCCTCTCGCGCGCACGCCTGCGCGACGACGACTTCGCCTACCACTACCTTCCGTCCGCCCTGCCGGACACGGACGAACCACCGGCCCCGGTACCGCTGCGGACCGGCTCGTCGGAAGGAGACCTGGAGCGCCGAGCGCGTCGCGCCAACGCGGTGGGCGCCCGCCGCGATCTGACCACCCTGTGCCACACGGCCATCATCCTGGCCGGCGCGGATCACCTCACCGAGTTCCTCGACGACACGCTGCTCCCCGAACCCGAGAGCGCCCGCACCCTGGGCTGCTACCTCCACCTCGGGAACGCCCACGACGGCGCGCGCTTCTGGTGGCAGTTCGCCGCCGGAGCCGGCGACCACGCCGCGGCCTTCTGCCTCTACCTCCACCATCTGTCCCTGGAGGAGGTGGACCCGGCCGCCTGGTGGCAGGCGCAGACCGTCCCGAACTCCAGCCCGCCTCCGCACGATCCCCAGCTCGAGTTCGACACCGCGCACCTCCCCACCACCCTGCGCGTCCTGCGCCAGCTGAAGCTCCAGCGGTCGCTGCGCACCCCTCCCCCGCCGCCGCTCCGGCAGAACACCATCGACTACATCACCCGGGCCGTGTCCTTCGTCGACGACGACCTCGAACTCCCCCTGCCCGACGACACGTTCACCGCGCACATCCGCGCCCTCAACCTCCACGACCCCGCGCACGCGTGGCCGGATCCGGAACCCGCCGCCACCGCCAGACCACGCCTTCCGCGACGGCGCCCCGGCGCGTCAGCCCTCGCACTCCGCACAGCGGCCCGCCGCGCCACCCCACCGCCGCTCCAGGACACCTCGACCCCCCACGGACCGGCCCGGGAACACCCCCATCCGGGCGCCGACCTGCTCCACGCGTGCCGCTGAGCCCCTGCGCAAGGCCATCCTCTCGATACGAGGAGATGGCCTGCGACCTGATACGACAAGCCGACATCTCTGTCGGGACGACAGGATGTGAATCTTGTGCGGCGCCCTGTCCCCGGCATGCTCGCCTGACGCCACCTCCGCGAGGAGCGCGCCACGGCACCCGGCAGCGTCTGCCGCGTATCGATCACGCCTCAACAGCACACCGCGACACCTCGGCATCCGCCGCCGCGACCACCTCGGAGGCATCCACCGCGACTACCACCGCTCAACAGCCCGACCTGCACGGACGGGATTTTCGGCACGCACACCGCCGCCCGAACGGCCAGGACACGGACCGCGACGGCGCTGCGCACCGGGTAGTCAGCTCTGCCGCAAGCGCACGGGCAGGCTGAGCAGTCCCCTGTGGCGGGGATTCGGCTGCCAGCGAGCCTCGTGCTCCTCGTGCAGGCGGAGCCCGGGGAAGCGTTCCACGATCCGGGTGAGCGCGATCTCCGCCTGGAGGCGGGCCAGCGGGGCGCCGAGGCAGTGGTGGATGCCGTGGCCGAACGCGAGGTGCCTCGAGTCGGCGCGCCGGATGTCGAACCGATCCGGGTCGGGGAACACCGCAGGGTCACGGTCCGCTCCCAGCAGCGAGATCTGCACGAACTCACCCTCCTGGACCGTCACTTCACCGATCCTGACGGGTTCGGTGGCGTACCGGAGCGATGCGAGTCCGGACGGCGACTCGTAGCGCAGCACCTCTTCGACCGTGCCCCGTGCCAACGACGGGTCGGCGCGCAGTGCGGCGAGTTCGGCGGGGTGGATAAGGAGGGAGTGGAGGGCGTTGGCGATCAGGTTGACGGTCGTCTGGTGACCGGCGATCACGAGCAGGAACGCCATCGAGGTGATCTCGTCCTCGGTCAGTCGGTCGTCCTCCTGGGCGGTGAGCAGCTCCGACAACAGGCCGTCGTCGGGCTGTTCGCGTTTGAGGGCGATGAGTGCGCGGAGGTAGGCGTGCATGCTCTCGGCGGTGACGACGGAGACCTCGCCGTCGCCCGGCCCGCCGTCGAAGGTGTTGCCCCGTACGCGCAGTTTCTCGTGGTCCGCGTCCGAGGCCCCGAAGAGGTCGAAGACGACCGCGACCGGCAGTGGCAGCGCGAACTCGGAGATCAGCTCCGCCTCGGCCGCTCCGTCGAGGGCGTCGAGGAGCCCGTCGACATGCCGCTCGATCGAGGGGCGCAGGGCCGCGGTGCGGCGCACGGTGAACACCTGCTGGACGAGCCTCCGCAGCCGGGTGTGGTCGGGCGGATCCGCGTTGAGCATGTGCGTGAACAGGCCGCCGCCCGGCCCATGGTCGAGACCGATGTGCTGCCCCAACCGCTGCACCGCCTGGTTCTTCGACAGCCGGGGGTCGGCGAGCAGCGCCTTCGCCTCGGCATACCCGGTCACCACCCAGCCTTCGACCGGCGCCCGGCCCGGGTAGCGGATGTGACGGATCCCGCCGTCCTCACGCACCTCGCGGTAGAGGTCGTGCACCCGGTCCTGCCAGCCCTCGCCGAGGACGACGCCGCGGCTAGCCGACATGGCGTATCCGGTTCCGGTGCCCGACGTGGACGGTCCGCACCCCGAGGAGCCCGACGAGCGGCACCTCGGCGGTCCGCTGCCCGGGAGCCACGACGAGGCCGTCCCGCCGGACGCGGTCCAGCAGCAGCTCCGCCAGCGGCAGCACCATGTGGCGTCCCCAGCAGCGCTCGCTGACGTGCCCGAACGGCATGTATCCGGGCGTGCTGTCCGGGTCGAGGGCGTCCCATCGCTC
Source organism: Streptomyces sp. Q6 (assembly GCF_036967205.1). Classification (NCBI taxonomy): domain Bacteria; kingdom Bacillati; phylum Actinomycetota; class Actinomycetes; order Kitasatosporales; family Streptomycetaceae; genus Streptomyces; species Streptomyces citrinus. The sequence goes on along the minus strand of NZ_CP146022.1, from coordinate 7,543,521 downwards.
GGGGCGGAACTCGTCCGGGGCGTCCCACAGGGTGGGGTCGCGGTGGGTGAGCAGCGGCAGCATGAGGATGTCGTCGCCGGGCCCGATCCGGGGATCGATCGCGGGGTATTCGGGACTGCGGTTGCGCAGCAGGTTCCAGGACGGGGGCAGCAGTCGCATCGCCTCGTACAGGATGTTCCGGTTCGAGGTCTCCGCGTCGAAGGGCGAGCCGAGCCAGAGGGCGTTGGCGACGAGGGTGGAGACGGTGAAGCAGACGGGGGCCGCCGCGCGCCGGTACATGCCCATCGCGTAGCGGCGGTCGTGGTAGCCGCTCGCCTCGGCGAACAGGTTGGCGATGTGCGTCAGATGCGGGCCGGGCTCGGGCCGGAACGGCAGGGCGGCGCCCGCGACGATCGTCGACCACGTCAGCCGGGGGTCGATCTCCAACTTGCGGGACATCAGGATGCGCAGTCGGTACGGATCGTCGCGCAGGACGAGGTCGCGCAGGAAGAGGTGCCCGGTGAGGGGCCACGGCCCCGACAGATCCGCACCCTCCATCCCCGCCGGCAACGGCCGCTCCAGCGCCTCGCGCACGTCCTTGCCGATGGTCCGGATCACGGACGACGCCTCGGACTTGGCGATGGACCGCCCGTGCAGCGGTTTGAACGTCGGCCGCTCGGTCTCGGTGGCTTTCCGGGCAGAGAGAATACGGTCGGAGAGTTCCGCGCCCGCGATGCCTATCGTGTCCGGTTCCAGTCGGACGAGGTCCTTGCCGAGATGGTCGTCGATGAGCGCCTGAAGTCGCGGGGCGAATACGGTCGCGCGTCGGGCACGGGAAAGCGATGGGGAAACGACGGACACAGGTGATCTCCGGAGAAAAGAAGAGGGCCCGAACTCGGCGGGGCCAGTTGGCTATTCGGCTCGGCCGGGTTCGGGCCCGGTGCTGGATCTACTGGTTTAGTACCAGAAATACCAGGCGCTCTTCTTGAGACTCGGCTCGCTCTTCTTGACGGACCGCAGAGCGGTGAGGAACTTCGACATGGATATGCCCCCTCCTTTATTTTCGGGTGATGGCCACCAAGACCGACATGCATGGCCGTTCCGAAGTGAAGCCGGAGGTGACGCCCGTTGTCAATGGAGCTCATGTGGACTTGGCCAGGCTTTTCCATTGCGGCTTTTCCTTTAACTGGGATGAAGGATTCCGGAGTCTATTACCTTTGCCATCTGGCGATCACCAGCAGGGAATCAGCCATGATCGACTGGAATGAACTGGCCATCCAGGCCACCCTCGCCGCCGCGGGTCACCCTTGCCGGTAACCTCACCCATGCAGGTGGGAGCAGGTTTCGATGCCGGCCGTGGTCACCCCCGCGTCGACGCTCTCGCACAGGGGCGGGCGGTTCTTCGTACGCGACACCGAGTCCGACGACGCCACCCGACAGGCCGCACCCAACGCCTTCTCCTGCTGAGTCGGTCACTTCATCGCCGGCCTTTCCCAGGGGCGCAGGTAGCGCGACGCACACCGCAGGCTCGCCGAGGCGATCCGACCCAAGACCCCGCGCTTGCCGGCCTGGCCGGTCAACGACATATTCAGCGCCATCCAAGTGCAACCTGCACCATGAGCACTTCCGGCAGACCGCCCACAGCTCGACAGATAGAGCGGCACACTGGTCCGATGGCGTACGCCCTCTCGAAGGGTGCGCCAGCACCCCAGCCCGAAGCGCATGCCTTCAAGGACTCTACGCAGGCCGGGCTGAGATCAAGCGCAAGCCCATGGGGAAGGCCAGCGGCGCCAGCAACTCCGTCATCCCTCTCCGCGACGCCATCAAGGTGCAGTCCAAGGAGCCGACCCGCCTCGTGAACGGGTACGTGCGACTCGCCACCGAGGAGGACCGGGGCCAGCTCCGGATCGCGACGGCCGCGGCACAGAAAGCCATCGCCGACAGCTCCCGCACTGTGCTGTTCACTGAGGTTGAACTCGTGAAGGCATTGGGTGCTGTGCCTGCTTAGCCTCGAAGTCCGCGGACGACCACCGGGAGATCGGCGCCCTTCGGGGAATAATGACGCAGCAGCCTGTTCGTGTTCTCGTTCGTCGGTCGTTGCCAGGGCGAGTGCCGATCGGCGAAGAGCACCTTCGTCTCGGCGTTGATAGCGAACTGGGCATGACCGGAGAGTTCCTCCCCACGGTCCCACGTGAGGGTCTTGCGTAGCTGCTCGGGCAGCTGCGCCATCGACGTGGTAAGCGCCGCGTTCATCGCGATCGCGCCATAGCCCGCGAGCGAGGTGCCGTTGTTCACGGGCGGGTTCTCGCCCCAGCCTGCGAGCCCGGGTAGGTGCACCAGGAGCGGTGAGCGGCTGCTGCGCTCGACAAGCGTGCCGATCGCGGAGCGGACCGTCCCGATGGTCAAGTCACCTTCCCAGCGTCCAGGGACCGCGCGGTCCCCTGCCGCGTCGGGGCGTTGGCTGAGGATGACGTCTGCGGTGACTTGCCCTTGCGGCGTGTTCTGCGACTGTGCCCGAGGAGTCCGCAGCGCCCGGCCGGTACGCAGACAGGTGACCAGCTCCCGCTTGAGCGCGCCACGGCCCTTGATGAACAGCGCCTGGTAGCTCGCTTCGTGGCTGATGCGCATGGATTCATCATCGGGGAACTCGGCGTGGAGCTGGTGTGAGATCTTCTCCGGACTCCATGCCGTCGCCCATCTTCTGTCCTGCCGGTGCGGCTTGTTCAGCCCTTTCCACGCGGGCGTCTTGGGCCCGGTGATGATCGGGCCGTCGGGACGACGGACACTGCCAGCGAGCCGTTCCTGTACGTATTCACGCAGCCTCTCGTTGCCTGCGAGCCTGGCTGCCTTTGGAAGCTTCACGGCCTGCTGCGCCTTCCCCTGAGCGACCGTGACCCTTCCCGCTGCGGGTGGCGGCGTTGCGGCGCAACTCGCGTGAGATCGTCCTCGGGGCACGCCCGATCGCTCGGGCTATCTCCCTCACACCCTTGCCCTGGGCTCGCGGAATCGCGATCTCCTCGCGCTCCTCGAAAGTCAGGTAGCGGCCGGTGGGCTCGGCCAGGGAGATCGGCGGCATACCGCAAGCGTGACGGAACCTCTTCGTCGCGTCCGCAGCCCCACGGTCACGCTGTGGATCCAGGACGAGGCATCAAGACTCCGCGGTATTCGTGCTGCGCGCGCCGAGATCCTCGATCAGGTCGTCATTGACCGCCTTCTCCTCCACTCGGACGCCCAATTCGGGCAGGATTGGCGCCAGTTCGGAATCCCAGGGAGCTGTAGCGGGCGCGCCGACGAGCGACGGCAGATCCGGGCGGCAGGCAGCCCGACGGTAGTCGGCCGTGCGGTAGCGCCATGGCCGCCAGGGCACGTGCGGCAGAAGCCTGGCGGCGATCCTGACACCCCCCAGCCGAAGTCGCCGTGGTAGCGCAGGGTGATCCCCTGTTCGTGCGCCCGGCGCAGCAGGGCAAGGGCCGTTGCCGACGGTTGCCCCTGAAGACAGACCAGCGGCGGACAGGCGGGACCGCAGGCGTCCGCAGCACCCGACAGAACCGCCGGAATCTCGCAGATCCACAGCGACGAGTGGTGCAGGTGGACGACGCGATGTGAGAGTTGACGCAGCGTCAGTACGGCGGGTTCGCCCGCGTCCGCATGCCAGTCGAGGGCGGGTGTGCCGCGCAGGCCCAGCGTGAGCACCGTCGAGGAGACGTCGCCCTTGAGCAGCCCAAGCGTCGCGGCGCCCCTGCACGCCGGCATCCTGGACGTGTCCGGTGAGTGCGTGCACCCGGAGAGCACCACAGTGGCCGGCGGCCTGCCGTCGTCGAGGGCATGGGCGTCACCGAGCACGCGGGCAGCGAAGGCGCTGAGCGAGCAGGTGCGCTCCCACGTGGCCCCGAACCCCTACCCCAGGTCTTCCAGGGTCGACGCTTCGTCGCCGTCCAGCGCCAGGCGTGCCCATAGCACGCGTGCGTCGCGGTGCGAGAAGTTGTCGTAGATGATGCCCGAGACCTGGTCCATGACCATCGCACTCATCACCAGCGCGTCCGGCGCCGCTACGGGACGCTCCTGCCCCAGGAAGTCGCCGAGCGTCACCCCGTCCCGGATGATCCGATCCAGCGAGTCGGTGCGCTGGCTGAGACGGCGGGTCTCCTCGACTCGCCCCACCGACATGTCGCAGAACACGGCCACTTCGACGACCCCGGCCCGCTTCCCCTGGCCGATCAAGGTGCGCTCGGTGTTCGCGACCTTCCGTATCTGCTCGTGCATGTGCACCGGGATACGGATGAGAGAGACGTAGTCGGCGATCGACCGGGTGATCGCCTACCCGTTCCACCACGTCGCATACGTCGAGAACTTGAACCCCTTGGAGGCGTCGAACTTCACGACGGCCCGCATCAGCCCCAGCATGCCGTGCTGGATCAGATCCTCGTAGCAGAGCCCCTGCCCCTGGTAAGACTGGGGCACCTGCTGCACCAGCCGTTGATTGTGTTGGACCAGGCAGTGCTGGGCACGGCCCCTGACGTGGTCGCGCTCCAGGCTCGCCAGTTCCTTCGCATCCGGCTCCTGCCCGATGAGACGCGGTCCGCCGCGCACACGGCGTGCGCAGCCGCCACGGCGGCATCAAGCGTGGCAAGGGGCCGCACCCCCTGTGCGGAGACAGGCGCGGCGGAGACCGGGACCGTCACGGCAGGACCAAGGACGTCACGGGGTTTCGCTTCCCTCACGCCGCTGGCGCCAACGGCAGAAGCCTTCACCTGCGCGGCAGGGACGGCACCGGTCCCGTTCCTCTGTGCATCCGCCGCCCGCCCGGGGGCCCCGCATCCTGCACCGGGGCGTCCGCCGCTCCCCCGTCCCGCACCCGCACCGCACGCCGCAGCTCCGCGGCCTCGCGCGGCGAAAGACCGCACAGCCGGGCCACTCCGTCCAGCGCACGCGCCGTCACATACCCCTCGGAGTCCCGGTAGCGCGCGAGCAGTTGCCTCACCACGGCGTCCCGGAAGGGCACCATTTCCGCCATGCGCACAATTTCTTCACTTCTCTGTGCAACCGTGCGCCCAGCCTGTGGGTCGTCCTCGTCATGCACCGCAATCTGACGCACCGGCAGCCCCATCTTCCCGAGCTCCGCGCGGAGCCGGCCCTGCTCCTGCTCGCCGAGCCCCAGCGCACGCGCCCGCACCCGGAAGACCGTCTCCGGCACCACTCCGCCGACCGCCGAGCGCCGCAGCCCCGCAAGGAGCTCCGCCATCGCTCGCAGGCCCCCCGGCCCGGCCTCTCCACCTGCCGCCCCAAGCGCCACGGCTACCCCCTCCTTCACGGTGCGAGACGAGCGTACGAGATTTGCGTTGACAGTGTCAACAGCAATTCACGCACGCTTTAGTCGATTCAAAGTGTACGCTCCGTACGGGATACTCACCTTCGACTTCGAGCACAACGCATGAGACGGGGAGCAGCAGTGGGCCTTGATCAGGTCGGTGGACGATTCCGGATCACCGGAGATCTCGGCCGGGGCAACATGGGCGAGGTGTACCGGGCGGTGGACGAACAGGTCTCCCCCGGCGCGGCTCACCACGAGGTCGCCGTGAAGACGGTGCTGCGCAACCGCACCGGCCTGCTGATCGACACAGCAGAGAGCAACAAGGAGACACAGCGCTTCCGCCGCGAGGTGAAGATCATGCGCATGCTCTCCCAGGGGCACCCCAACCTCACCCACCTGATCGCCGGCGGCGTCGACGACGGGCCGGGCGCCAGCGGTCTCCCCTATCTGGCGATGGAGCTGCTCGACGGCCACACCCTGGGCCTGCTGATGGACGAGGAGCCGCAGCTCCCGGTCTCCTGGGTCGCCGCGATCGGCGCGCAGATCGCGGCCGGTCTGGCCGCCGCGCACACGGCGGGCGTCGTCCACCGCGACCTCAAGCCGGCCAATGCCATGCTGCTGCACGACGGAACCGTGAAGATCCTCGACTTCGGCATGGGATCGATCGTGGACGACCCCGATCAGACGCGGCTGACCAGCACCGGGGTGAGCGTCGGCACGGCCCGTTACATGGCGCCCGAGCAGTTCCGCGCCGAGCCGGTCTCCGCCGCGGCCGATCTGTACGCGCTCGGCTGCGTCCTGTACGAGATGCTGATCGGTCGTCCCCCGTTCTCCGCCCGGACCGCCTACGAACTGTCCGTGCAGCACCAGTACGACCCGCCGCCGCGGCTGACCATCGTCCGTCCCGATCTGCCACCGGCCCTGGTCCGGCTGGTCTCCCGGCTCCTGGAAAAGGAGGCGGACAACCGGCCGGAGAACGCCACGCTGGTCCGCGAGGCGCTGATCCCGCACGCGCTCGCCCCCGACGAGACGGTCGGCCTGCTGGCCCCGGAGTGGACGGCGATGGACCCGGTGGCCCGGCTCCGCGCAGATATGCCGCGGCCCGCTGCCGTGAAGCCGGCCCCGGTGCCGCGCCGCACGCCCCGCCTGCCCGAGACCATGGACGTCTTCGGCATCCACGCGAATCTGATCGACGAGTACGCGACCTTCACCCGCAGCGCCACCGTCATCCGTGACGCCCGGATCGAGAACTTCGTCGAGGACGATCTGGCCTCGAAGTCGCAGTGGCCCGACCCCTGGCTCTCGCTGAATCCGTTCTTCGCCGACGGCGGACAGGTCACCGATCTGGTCAGGGACGGGGTGCTGCATCCCCGCTGTGCCGAGATCTTCCAGGCCGGCAAGAAGGAGGACGCCCGCCGTCCGGACGGTCGGCCGCTCACCTTCCACCGCCATCAGCGCGAGGCGATCGAGGCCGCCCGGGCGGGCGACTCGTACGTGCTCACCACCGGCACCGGGTCCGGCAAGTCACTGTCCTACATCGTGCCGATCGTGAACCAGGTGTTGAAGGAGCGGGACGCGGCCGGCCCCGGGGCCCGGCGCCGGGTGCGGGCGATCGTCGTCTACCCGATGAACGCGCTGGCCAATTCACAGCTCAAGGAGTTGGAGAAGTACCTGCGGCACGGCTTCGGGGAGGGCCGCGAGCCGGTCACCTTCGCCCGGTACACGGGCCAGGAGGACGAGGAGCGGCGCAGGGAGCTACGGAAGAACCCGCCGGACATCCTGCTCACCAACTACGTGATGCTGGAGCTGATGCTCACACGGCCGGACGACCGCGACGGTCTGATCCGCAACGCCGAGGGCCTGCAATTCCTCGTCTTCGACGAGCTGCACACCTACCGGGGCCGGCAGGGCGCGGATGTCGCGCTGCTGATCCGTCGGGTCCGCGAGGCATGCAAGGCGTCCGACACGCTGCAGTGCATCGGCACCTCGGCGACCATGTCCACCGAGGGCACCTGGGAGGACCAGCGGCGGGAGGTCGCCAAGGTCGCGGCTCGGCTCTTCGGCACCACGGTGCTCCCCACGCGGGTGATCGGCGAGACCCTGGTCCGGGCCACCGGCCAGGCCCCTGCGGCGGTGCCCGCCGAGCGGCTGCGGATGCCCGCGGCGCCCCGCGCGTACGAGGCGCTCACCGAGGACCCCCTTGCCCGCTGGGTGGAGTCCCGGTTCGGGCTCGAGGACGAGCCGGGCACCGGGCGGCTGCGCCGCTGTGCGCCGCGGACCATCGAGTCGGCCGCCGAGGAGCTGGCCGCGGCGTCCGGGATCCCCTCCGACCAGGTCCGGGCGGCGATCCGCGCCACCCTGGAGGCCGGTTCGCAGGCGAAGCACCCGGTGACCGAGCGGCCCCTGTTCGCCTTCCGCCTGCACCAGTTCCTCTCCAAGGGCGACACCGTGTTCACGACCCTGGAGAACCCGCTCACCCGCCCGCTGACCCGCACCTTCCAGCTGGAGAAGCCGGGCAGCGGCGGCATGCCGCTGTATCCGCTGTCGTTCTGCCGGGAGTGCGGGCAGGAGTACCTCACCGTGTGGCGCACCGAGGGCCGTGACGGTGTCTTCCGCTACGAGCCACGGCGTGACACCTCGGCCTCCGGCGGCCGCAAGGGCGAGGGCTATCTGTACGTCGGGGTGCCGGGCGAGGACTACGTCTGGCCTGCCGATCCTCAGCGGGCCGTGGACGACCGGCGGCTTCCGGAGTCCTGGCTTGAGCCCGACGCGAACGGCGTGACGGTGGTGAAGAAGTCCTACCGGGAGCGGGTGCCCGTCCACGTCGTCGTGGACTCTCTCGGTGTGGAGAGCGGCGAAGGTCTGGAAGCGGCGTTCGTCCCGGCGCCGTTCCTGTTCTGTGTGCACTGCCAGGTGTCCTACGAGCAGACGCGCGGCCGTGACTTCGCCAAGCTGGCGACGCTCGACCAGGAGGGTCGCTCCTCGGCCACGTCGCTGATCTCGGCCTCCATTCTCAAGTCGCTGCGCGCGGTGCCGGAGAAGAGCCTGGACAAGGAGGCACGTAAGCTCCTCACCTTCGTCGACAACCGTCAGGACGCCTCGCTGCAGGCCGGCCACTTCAACGACTTCGCCCAAGTCACCCAGTTGCGCGGGGCGTTGTACGCGGCGGTGGTGCGCTCGGGTGAGGAGGGGGTGCGCCACGACGATCTGACGCTGGCGGTGACCGAGGTGATGGGGCTTTCGCCGCGCGAGTACACCGGTGTCGCCGACCAGCCGCCGTCCATGGAGAAGCGGGCGACGAAGACCTTCCGGGACGTCGTCGGCTACCGCCTGTACCGCGATCTGGAGCGCGGCTGGCGGATCACCATGCCGAACCTGGAGCAGACCGGACTGCTGCGGATCGACTACGAGGACCTGGACTGGGTGGCGGCCCGCGACGAGCGCTGGGCATGGGAAGGCGCGCACCCGGTGCTCCGCGAGATCGACGCGGAACTGCGTGCCGAGATCGCCCGCACGCTCCTGGACTACATGCGCCGGCACCTCGCCATTGACGTGCAGTACTTCCGGGACGACTTCGACGCGCTGAAGGGCGCCAGCGAGGAGCGGCTGACCGGGCCCTGGGTGCTCGGCGACAGCGACAAGCCGGACGTCGGCACGGCCTACCCGTACGGTTCCCGCCCCGGCATGGAGCGCTCCGCGCTTTTCCTGTCGCCGCGCGGAAAGTTCGGCAAGTACCTGCGGCGGAACGTGCCCGCGCTGCGCGACGCTCCGCAGGACGACGTGCAGGGGGTGATTGAGACCCTGCTCACCGTGCTCCGCAAGGCCGATCTGGTACGTGAGGTGGAGGCGGCCCCGGAGCGGTCGGGACCGGCGTTCCGTCGGCGTGCGGCGGAGAAGCGCACCGGGTACCGGGTGTCGGCCGCCGCGATCGTGTGGCGGGCCGGAAGCGGTGAGACGGGCGCGATCGATCCGCTGACCCGCACCTACAGTCATGGCGAGGGGCCGCGCGTCAATCCCTTCTTCCGCGATCTGTACCGCGACGCGGCGACCGAGCTGGCGGGTCTTTACGCCCGCGAGCACACCGCGCAGGTGCCGCCGGAGGACCGGCTCCTTCGCGAGGAGGAGTTCCGCACGGCCGAACTGCCGCTGCTCTACTGCTCGCCGACGATGGAGCTGGGCGTCGACATCTCCTCGCTCAACGCGGTGATGATGCGCAACGTGCCGCCGACCCCGGCCAACTACGCGCAGCGCTCCGGCCGGGCCGGCCGTTCCGGACAGCCCGCGCTGGTGACCACGTACTGCGCGACGGGCAACAGCCACGACCAGTACTACTTCCGCCGTTCGGAGCAGATGGTCTCCGGCCAGGTCTCGCCACCGCGCCTCGATCTCGCCAACGAGGACCTGGTCCGCAGCCACGTCCAGGGCATCTGGCTGGCGGAGACCGGGATGAAGCTCGGTACGGCCGTCCCGGACGTCGTCGACGTGGCGTACGACCCGGACAGCGGGGACCGGCCGGACCCGCGGATGGCACTGCCGCTGCACACCCACATCCGTGACAAGTCGCTCGACGAGGAGGCCCGGCGCCGTGCGGTCGCCGCCGCGCGTGCCGTGCTCGCGCCGCTGGTCTCCGACTTCCAGGACACGACCTGGTGGTACGACGAGTGGATCGAGGACTGTGTCGAGCGGGCCCCGGACAGGTTCGACGCCTCCTTCGACCGTTGGCGCGACCTGTTCCGGGCCGCGGTCCTCGACCAATACGAGCAGAACAAGCGGGTGGTGGACCACACCCTCAGCCAGGGCGAGCAGGGCCGTGCCCGCACGCGCCGCCGGGAGGCCGAGACGCAGACCAATCTGCTGCTCAACCGCTCCACCGACAGCAAGTCGGTGATGAGCGACTTCAACCCCTACCGCTATCTGGCCTCCGAGGGCTTCCTGCCCGGCTACAGCTTCCCGCGGCTGCCGCTGGCCGCGTACATCCCGCGTTCGGGCAACCGGCGCAACGCCGACGGCGACTATCTGCAGCGCCCGCGGTTCCTGGCGATCCGCGAGTTCGGTCCGGGCGCGCTGATCTACCACGAGGGCGCCCGCTACCAGGTGACCCGGATCCAGCTGCCGCCGGACGCCTCCGGCGACCTGGCGACGGCGGAGGCGCGCCGCTGCGACTCCTGCGGCTACCACCACCCGGTCCGCCCCGGCCTCGACCGCTGCGCGATGTGCGACGCGGAGCTGACCGGGAAGCGCACCGGCCTGATCCATCTGCACACCGTGTACACCACGCCGCGCGAGCGGATCTCCTCCGACGAGGAGGAGCGGCGCCGGGCCGGTTTCCGGTTGGAGACCTCGTACGCCTTCCAGGACCACGGAGTCCGCAAGGGCCGTCTCACCTCACAGGTCTCGGACGGCGAGGGCGCCGCTGTCCTCGATCTGGACTACGGCGACTCGGCCACCGTCCGGATCACCAACCTGGGCCGGGTCCGTGACAAGGACGACGTGCAGGACGGCTACTGGCTGGACCTGGGCGACGGCCGCTGGCTCAACGACCGGGCCGCGGCGGACGCCGTGGAGGGCACCGGGATGCCGGTGGTCGACGAGGACGGCAACGAGAAGCGCCGCAAGAAGCGGGTCCTGCCGTATGTGGAGGACCGGCGGAACATCCTGGTGGCGACGCTCGACGAGCCACTGCCCGAGCCGGTCGCGTTCTCCGTCCTGTACGCCCTGGAGCGAGGCATCGAGGCGGCCTTCGAGCTGGAGGACTCCGAGCTGACGGCCGAACTCCTGCCGCCGCCCGAAGGACCGCGCCGCCGGCTGCTGTTCACCGAGGCCGCGGAGGGCGGCGCCGGTGTGCTGCGCCGCCTGCGGCAGGAACGCAAGGCGCTGCGGAAGGCGGCCCGCAAGGCCCTGGAGATCTGTCACTTCGACCCGGACACCGGCGAGGACCTGGGCGGTCCTGCGGGCGGCGAGGAATGCGCCCGCGGCTGCTACGCCTGCCTCCTGACGTACGGCAACCAGACCCACCACCGGCAGCTGAGCCGCCACGCGGCGCGCCCGTTGCTGCTGCGTCTCGCGACCGCGGACACCGTACGCGAGGACCGGGGCGAGTCGCGGAGCGAGCAGTTCCACCGCCTTGCGACGCCCGCCGCTCGGGCCGGAGCCGAAGTCCCGGCGGTCAGCACTCCGCTGGAGACCGACCTTGTCGCCCTGATCGCTTCGGGTGACCTCCTCGGCTGGCTGAAGGCCAAGGGCTACCGGCTGCCGGACGAGGTCGACGTCCTGGTGCCGGAGGCCGCCGCCAAGCCGGACCTGGTGTTCCGGATCGACGGCGCCAACCTCGCGGTCTTCGTCGACCTTCCCGGTCACGCCGCCGACTCCACCCGCGACACCGAGGCCGGTTACCGCCTGGAGGAGGCCGGCTGGGACGTCCTGCGCTTCCCGGCCGGCTCCGACTGGGACGCTGTCGCCGACGGCAACGCGGACTATTTCCACACTCGTTGATCCGTACGCCCGGCACCGCGCCCCTCCCGACCATCCCCACGATCCCGAAGGAACCGAGAGACCTCATGAGCCCCACGTACACGGCCGGTTCGCTGGTGACCGCCCGCGGCCGGGAATGGGTGGTGCTCCCCGAGAGCGCCTCCGGCATGCTGGTGCTGCGCCCGCTGGGCGGCGGCGAGGACGATGTCGCGGCGGTCTTTCCCGCCTTCGAGGAGGTGCGGCCCGCGCAGTTCGCGGCGCCGAGCCCGGCCGACCTGGGTGACCAGCGGGCGGCGGGCCTGCTGCGGACCGCGCTGCGGATCGGTTTCCGTTCCGGGGCCGGCCCGTTCCGCGCGCTGGCGTCGATCGCCGTGGAGCCGCGCGCGTACCAGCTGGTGCCGCTGCTGATGGCGTTGCGGCAACGCACGGTGCGACTCCTTATCTCGGACGACGTGGGCATCGGCAAGACCGTCGAGGCCGGTCTGATCGTCAAGGAGCTCCTCGCGCAGGGCGAGGCGAGCCGCCTCGCGGTGCTCTGCTCTCCCGCGCTCGCCGAGCAGTGGCAGGGGGAGCTGCGGGAGAAGTTCGGCATCGACGCCGAGCTGGTTCTCGCCTCCACCGTGTCGCGTCTGGAGCGCGGCCTGGAACTGGGTCAGTCGCTCTTCGACCGCCACCCGTTCACGATCATCTCGACGGACTTCATCAAGTCGACCCGGCATCGCGAGGACTTCGTACGGCACTGTCCGGACCTGGTGGTGGTGGACGAGGCGCACACGTGTGTCGCGGCTGACGACGCGCAGGGCCCGGCGTCCTCCTCGGCCACCAGTCAGCTCCGCTACGAGCTCCTGCGGCGGATCGCCGCCGACGAGGACCGACATCTGCTGCTGCTCACGGCCACCCCGCACTCCGGCAAGGAGTCCGCGTTCCGCAATCTGCTCGGTCTGGTCCGCCCTGACCTGGCCACGGTCGACCTGGAGAGCCCGGCGGGCCGGGCCCGTCTCGCCGAGCACTTCGTCGCTCGCAAGCGCGCCGACGTCCGCGAGTACCTCACCAAGGAGGACGGTCTCGCCGACGACTCCCTCGCCGAGCGGACCGCGTTCCCCTCCGACCGGTGGACCAAGGACGAGCCGTACAAGCTGGCTCCCGCCTACCGGGCGCTGCTCGACGACGCCATCGCCTACGCCAACGACCGGGTGGAGACGGCCAAGTTGCAGGGCAAGCGGGAGGCCAGGATCGCCTGGTGGTCGGTGATCGCGCTGCTCCGCTCGATGGTGTCCTCGCCGGCCGCCGCGGCCAGCACCCTGAAGACCCGCTCCGAGTCCGCCGCCGCCCGGACCGCCGCCGAGGCGGACGCCCTCGGCGCCCCGCTGACTCGCGACTCCTCGGACAGCGACCGGCTTGAGGGCATGGATGTCGCACCGGGCGCGGCGGAGAGCGAGCAGGGCGACCCGCGCCTGCGTGAACTCTCCACCCGAGCCGCCGAGTTGTACGGCCCGGCGTCCGACACCAAACTCAAGGCCCTCACCAAGCACCTCAAGTCGCTGATCGCGGACGGCTACAGCCCGATCGTCTTCTGCCGCTACATCCCCACCGCCGAGTACCTGGCGGAGCAGCTGGAGAAGAAGCTGGGGACGAAGACACTGATCGCGTCCGTCACCGGCACGCTCTCCCCGCAGCAGCGCCTGGAGCGCATCGAGAAGCTGGCCGCCGAGAACGCGGACGATCCGGCCGTCCGCCGTGTCCTGATCGCCACGGACTGCCTCTCCGAGGGTGTCAACCTCCAGCACTCCTTCGACGCGGTGATCCACTACGACCTGGCGTGGAACCCGACCCGGCACGACCAGCGGGAGGGCCGTGTCGACCGGTACGGGCAAAAACGCGACCAGGTCCGGGTGATCACCATGTTCGGTGAGGACAACGGCATCGACGGCAAGGTCCTCGAAGTCCTCTTCGCCAAGCACCGGCAGATCAAGAAGGACCTCGGCATCTCGGTCTCCGTCCCCGACGAGACGGCCTCCGGTGTCACCGACGCGGTCGTCGAATGGCTGCTCCTGCACGGCAGGCAGGGCACTCAGGAGAGCCTCTTCGAGTTCGACGGCCACCAGGAGTCCTTCGACCGCATGGAACGGGAGTGGAACTCGGCCGCCGAGCGCGAGCGGACGTCACGTTCGAAGTACGCGCAGCGCGCCATCCACCCGGAGGAGGTGGCCCGCGAGGTCACCGCCGTACGGGCCGCGCTCGGTGGCTCGGAGGAGGTCCGCGGTTTCGTCCTGGAGGCACTGCGCGACCTGGAGGCCCAGGTCCGCGACCCGCGCGACGGCTCCGGCGACTTCGCCGCGCAGGTCGGCGGCACCCCGGCCGGGGTGCGCGACGGGCTCGCTGCGGTGCTCGGCGGGCGGATCGTGGAGGAGGACCGGGAGATCCCGTTCCGCACCAGTCCGGCGATCGGTCGCGGCGAGGCGGCCCTGGTCCGCACCGACCCGGCGGTCGGCGCACTTGCCTCGTACGTCCTCGACTCGGCCCTCGACGCGAACACTCCGGGGCCGCGTCCGGCCCGCCGCTGCGGCGTCGTGACGACGGACGCGGTCACCACCCGCACCACGCTCCTCCTGGTGCGCTACCGCTTCCACCTGACGCTGCCGTCCCGCAACGGCGAGCGGCAGATCGTCGCGGAGGACGCCCGCCTGCTCGCCTTCGAGGGTCTCCCGGCGCGGGCGCGCTGGCTCGACGACGACGCGGCGGCCTCGCTCCTCGGGGCGCGGGCCGCCGCCAACACCCACGAGCAGCTGGCCCGCAACCAGATCACCCGCACCCTGGACGGACTGCCGGACCTGTCCGGCCACATCGCGGAGTACGGTGTCGCGCTCGCCGCCGACCTCGACGCCTCGCACCGGCGGGTGCGCAAGGCCGGCGATGAGATCGTGCGCGGCCTGAAGGTCGTACCGCAGGAGCCTGCCGACGTCCTCGGCGTGTACGTGTACCTGCCGCAGCAGCCCGCCTCTCCTTCTACGCCTTCTGCCGCCTCTACCGTGACCGGAGCCGAAGCCTGATGTCCGCCGCCACCCGCACCGCACCGGTCTTCACCGCCGTCACCACCGTCGGCGGGCTGCTCCCCGGCGACATGCTCGTCCGTATCGCCGAGGCGAGGAACCTGCCGGGCACCAAGTCCGCCGACTACGGCCTTCCGGGCTCGGTAGCCGTCCGCGACGAGGCCGAACGCGCCTGGGAGTACCTCAAGCCCCTCTGGCGCGAACTGCGCACCGCGCTGCCCGCCGACCCGGCGACCGGAGCGCCCGCCGCCGACCCGACGGGCCGCGCCTCCTCCGACTGGCTCTCCCAGCTCTTCCGCAAGCTGGACTTCGGGACGCTGACGGAGGTCGGGCCGGACGGGATCCGCGCCGATTCCGATACGGAGACCAGGTTCCGCATCTCGCACCGGCACGGACCCGCCCTGCTCCACCTGATCCCGTGGAACCAGGAGCCGGACAAGCGGCCGGCGGCCGGGCAGGTCCCGCCGCAGTCCCTGGTCCAGGACTGCCTCAACCGGGTCGAGGCCCACCTCTGGGCGGTCCTCACCAACGGTCGAACCCTGCGCCTGCTCCGCGACTCGTCGTCGTTCGCGACAGCCGCGTACGTCGAGTTCGACCTGGAGGCGATCTTCGACGGCGAGCTGTTCAGCGAGTTCGTGCTGCTGTACTGCGTGCTGCACGCGTCACGGTTCGAGGTGGCGGAGGGTACGGCGGCGTCCGGGTGCTGGCTGGAGAAGTGGCGGACCGAGGCCGTCACCTCCGGCGCGCGGGCCCTGGACCAATTGCGGCTCGGTGTGCAGAAGGCTCTGACGGTTCTCGGTACGGGCTTCCTGCGCCACCCGGACAACACGCGGCTGCGCGAGAACACCGACCCGAAGGCGCTCCAAGCGGCGCTCCTGCGACTCGTCTACCGGCTGCTGTTCGTGTTCGTCGCCGAGGACCGTGACGCGCTCCTCGACCCGGAGGCGGACGAGCAGGCCAAGGACGCCTACGCCCGCTACTTCTCCTCGGCCCGGCTTCGCAGGCGGGCGCGGCGACGCCAGGGCACCGCGCACGGCGACCAGTACGAGGCGTTGCGGCTCGTTCTCGACGCGCTCGGCACCGAGGGCGGCCGGCCCGAGCTGGCCCTGCCCGGACTCGGCGGACTGTTCTCGCGCAAGGAGGCGGACAAGCCGCTGGACGGCCTGAAGCTGACCAACGAAGCGCTCCTCACGGCCGTCGAGCACCTGGCGCAGGTACGCGACCCGGGGGCTCGGCGATGGCGGGCCGTCGACTACCGGCACCTGGACGCGGAGGAACTCGGCTCGGTGTACGAGTCGCTCCTCGAACTGGAGCCGAAGCACTCAGCGACGGACCGGTCGTTCGAACTGGTCGAGGTGGCGGGCAACAGCCGTAAGACGACGGGCAGTTACTACACCCCGTCCTCGCTGATCGAGTGCCTTCTCGACACGACGCTCGACCCGGTCATCGACGACGCGGTCAAGCGCGGCGAGCAGCGGGCCTCGGCGGGCGGTCGCCCCGATCCGGCGGACGACATCGTCGAGGAGCTGCTCGGCCTCACGGTGTGCGACCCGGCGTGCGGGTCCGGGCACTTCCTGGTCGCCTCGGCACGGCGGATCGCCAAGCGGGTCGCGGCGGTACGCGAGCACAACCCGGAGCCGACGGTGGACGCGGTACGGCATGCGCTGCGGGAGGTTGTGGCGCGATGCATCTACGGCGTCGACCTCAACCCGATGGCGGTCGAGCTGGCGAAAGTGTCGCTGTGGCTGGAGGCGATGGAGCCGGGGAAGGCGCTGGGGTTCCTGGACGCGCATGTCCGGCACGGCAACGCGCTGCTCGGCACGACGCCGTCACTCCTCGCGGGCGGCGTGCCCGACGAGGCGTTCGATGCGATCGAGGGCGACGACAAGAAGTACGCGGCAGCCCTCAAGAAGCGCAACAAGGCCCAACGCAGCGGCCAGGGCGACCTGTTCGCCGAGTCCGAGGTCACGGTGCCGAGCAATGCGCGCCTCGCGGCTCAGCTCAGCCGGATCACCAATGCTCCGGCCGACGACCTCAGTGACGTCAACGCCCAGGAGGCGGCGTACGAGGCGTACGTGAGCTCCTCCGCGTACACGCGCGACCGCGAGACGGCGGACACGTGGTGTGCCGCCTTCGTCTGGCCGAAGCAGCAGGGCGCGCCCGAGGCGCCGACGCACGACGTCGTACGGAACCTGCTTGCCGGGGACACGGCGGCGGTGAACGACGCGACGCTCACGGAGGTGCTCGCGCTGAGCGAGCAGTACCGGTTCTTCCACTGGCATCTGGAGTTCCCGGAGGTGTTCGCGGTTCCGGAGTCGGGGGCGGGTGTCGATCCGGCTACGGGGTGGGCTGGCGGGTTCGATGTGGTGGTGGGGAATCCGCCGTGGGACAGCATCAACTTCCCGGAGACGGAGTTCTTTGCCGTACGAGCACCGGACATCGCGGCGACCAACAACACGGCGGCCCGGAAGAAGAAGATTCAGGCGCTCGGGGACGACCCCGACACTGTGGGGTTGTTCAACGAGTACGAGGCTGGCAAGCGCAGGGTGTATGGCGAGAGCCACTTCCTTCGCATCTCCGGGCGCTATCCCCTGACGGGGCAGGGGAATCTCAATCTGTACGCGCTGTTCGCCGAGGCTGACCGCATTCTGACCGGCAGTCGGGGGCGTACCGGTGTCATCGTGCCGACAGGTATCGCGACGGATGCTCGTACGCAGTACTTCTTCAAGGACCTGGTGTCGAAGGGGTCGCTGACTGCACTTTTCGACTTTGAGAACGCGCAGCCCCTCTTCCCCGGCGTACACCGCTCGTTCAAGTTCTGCGTGCTCTCCCTCGCAGGCCGCTCCCTACGCGAACCGGCCGCCCGATTCGCCTTCTTCGCCCACGACCCAGCGGATCTGGAGGCCCCCGACAAGGTCTTCACCCTCACCCCCGAGGAGATCACCCTCCTCAACCCCAACACCGGTACGTGCCCGGTCTTCCGCTCTCGCCGCGACGCCGAAATCACCCTCGGCATCTACCGCCGAGTGCCGGTTCTCCTCAAGGAGTCCGACAAGACGAATGGGAACCCGTGGGGTGTGTCGTTCCTGCGTATGTTCGACATGTCCCATGACTCCCACCTCTTCCGCCCCTCGCCCGCCGACAGCGAAACCCTCGACTCGATGCTTGCAGACGGCTGGCGCCTTGACGGGAACGTACTGGTACGTGGGGAGGAACGACTGCTGCCTCTGTACGAGGCGAAGATGCTCCACCACTTCGATCACCGCTGGGCCACGTACACCTCTGAGGGCGACCCCCAGGAGCTTCGTATCAGCGAGAAGCAAGATCCGAACGTCCTCGCCCTTCCTCGTTATTGGGTAGGCGAATCAGACATCAGGACAGGCGCCAGCGATCAACACGGTGTCGACATCAAGGCGGACGGTGTGAGGAGCCGGCTGGCCAACAAGGGGTGGGATACCGAATGGCTGCTGGGTTGGCGCGACATGTGTCGGGCCACAGATGTACGCACCATGATCGCTTCCCTTGCGCCTGCCACCGGAGTCGGCCATAAGTTCCTTCTGGCTCTAGTCAAGAGTCCCGAGTTGCTCGCCGCCGCGCTCTCTTCATTCGCACTGGACTACGCCTCTCGCCAGGCCATCGGCGGCACTTCCATGTCCTTCTTCATCGTCAAGCAACTTCCCGTCCCGTCCCCAACTCAACTGACCATTCACACCTCTACGATCACCTCGCGCGTCCTCGAACTCACCTACACCGCGCACGACATGAAGTCCTTCGCCCGAGACCTCGGCGACACCGGCACCCCCTTCCGCTGGGACGAATCCCGACGCGTCATCATCCGTGCCGAACTCGACGCCCTCTTCTTCCACCTCTACGGCATCACCCGTGACGATGTGTCGTACATCCTCAACACCTTCCCCATCGTGAAACGCAAGGACGAAGCGGCCCACGGCACCTTCCGCACCAAGGACCTGATCCTCGCCGAGTACGACCGCATGGCCGCCGCCGGCCTCACGCTGGAGACCCCACTCGACGAGAGCGACTCCGGCACGTACCGGTCCACGCTCACCCCGCCGCCGGGTCAGGGCCCGCGCCACCCGGCCCGCCAGGACGGCTGACGTCCGGACAACGCAAAGGGGCGCCGCCCGCTACCCAGCGGACGGCGCCCCTTCGACGTATCAGCGCTCCGACGCGAACCGCACGAACCGTCCCCAGCCTTCATGGCCAACAGCGAAGGCCGGACGCGCCACATCCTTGGAATCCCTTACGTGGACGGCCCGCTCGGCGATCGCGATCTCGACACAGTCGTCGCCCTGACTGCCGCTGTAGCTGGACTTGAACCAGAACAGTTCCGCTGTACCGCTCGTCATCGCTCTCCTCGCAGTCTCTCCAGAAGGGCCCTGGTTTCCTGTGGGTTGAGGGCCTGCGAGCGCAGTGTGTCATAGCGCTGGTGGAGGAGGCTCACCTCATTTGCGTCCGAGATGAGTCGGCCGCTCTGCTGCCCCTCGGCGTATCCGACCCTCCGCCGCTCCGGCGTCTCCAGCAGGCGCACCGGGCCGTCCAGGCACGCGTGCAGCGCCGAGTCCAACGGCACCACCTGCAACGTCACGTTCCGCCGAGACGTCAGCTCAAGCACGTGATCAAGCATCCCGCGCATGGCCTCCGCACCCCCGAACCGCCGCCTGAACACGTGCTCCTCCACGATGAAGCTGAACAACGTCGTCGGCCGCTCCACCAGCATCCGCTGCCGTTCCGCCCGCGCCGCCGACAGCGCTTCGAGCCGCTCGTCCGTCACCACCGGAATCGTGCCCTCGAACACCGCCCGCGCATACGCCTCCGACTGCAACAACCCCGGCACCAGCCTGCACTCGTACGTACACAGACTCACCGCCGTCCGCTCCAGCCGAGCCCACTCCCGAAACCACGCCGCCAACCCCACCTCCCCCCGCGACAGATACCGCGCCGACTTCCGTAGCGCCCCCGTGTTCCCCGTAGCCTCCTCCCCGAGCTCCACGAACGACTCGTCCGGCATCCGGCGTCCCAGCTCCACGGACTCCACGGTGTGCTTCGAGAACCGCACCTTCTCCCCGAACTCCACCCGGCTCAGCCCCGCGTGCTCGCGCAGCGCCTGTACGACCGCGCCGAACGTCCGCAGACTGTCCGACGGATGCGGTTCCCGCTCCCCGTCCCCTTCCCCCTCGGGAAGCACTCCGGCCCCTTCTCCGACGATGGTCATCCGCCACCCCTTCCCGCCCGCACGATCACACGCACTCAGAGTGACGGCGTACGCCCCGTACTGTCCACCCCATGTGCCCGTACGGTGACCCCCCGTACGGGCCGCGCCTCTCACCGTTCCACGCCCGCGCGGGCCACGCTGGCCTCATGAACCGCACCGCACCCCAACTCGCCACCTCCACACTGACGTTCAGGCAGCGACTGTCGTCCACCCGTCGCGGCGCACGCCTCGCCCGGCTCCTCGCCGTCACCGAACTCCACACCTGGGGCCTCCAGCCAGACGTCACGGAGCGTGCCGAACTCGTAGTCGCCGAACTCGCCGCCAACGCCGTCCTGCACGGCCGCGTTCCCGGCCGGGACTTCGAACTCGCCCTGATCTACGCCCCGTTGCCCCACCCCGGCCGCCTTCTCATCGAGGTCTCCGACGCCCGCGGCGACCGTCTCCCCCACTCCGCCCCCGAGAACCACGACCTCTCCACCGGCGGCCGGGGCCTCACCCTCGTAACCCTCCTCGCCGACCACTGGGAAACCGTGGCCCGCTCGCCGGGCGGCAAGACCGTACGAGCGGAACTGGCCACGCCGTCCGATATCTGACGGTCCGTTGACCACGCCAACAGGGGCCCCATAAGGTCAACCGTGCACCACGTGCACATGGGGGACCTGCTTGAACATCACCGACGCCACCCGCATGCTCCGTCAGGCTGAACGCGCCTACGGCACGGGCACATTCGCGTACTCGCTCAACCTGCTGGACCGCATCTCCACAGCCCGCACCGGCCTGTCCGACGGCGACCGCGCCTCCTACTACGCACTGCGCGCCCTGCTTGCCGAACGCGCGGGCAACTGGCCCGGGGCGGCCCGCAGTTGGCTCGCGGTGTTCGGCGACACCCCGCCCGCGAGCGGCGAGGACCAGCCCTGCGACATCGGCTGCCACTGCGACGTCCGCACCGTGCTCGACGCCCCGGAGGCCGCATCCGGCGAGACGCCCTGCCTGTGCTGCCCGGCGCATGTGCTGTGGCGGCTGGTGTGGCAGGCGGCCCTTGAGGGGACGATCGGTCAGGTCCTGGACGCCGTCCCGGACCCGTCCGGGAACCGCCGCACCGCCCTGGTACACGCGCTCGCGATCGGCACTCTGCGCTCGCTCGCGACAGGAGAGGCGGTCGCTCCGGCAGACGCGGTCTTCACCATCGGTGTCTGGCACCTGCTGCTCCACGAAGAGGACCCGCTCCGCTTCGAAGCACTGGTGACGGCCCGGCGTGGCGCTCCCATCGGCGCCCAGGAGTGGCGGTCCGCTCGCGACACGCTGGCCGGCCGGATCCGTACAGCGCTCCGCTCGGTCGACGAACGCGACGGCCACGACGTCCTCGACGCCTGGGAGACCGCCTGGAACGTCGAGGAGTACGAGTACAGCGGCGAGCTCGTCCGCGGCGAACGCGGCTACCTGCGCATGGAGGACTGCTTCGGCAGCTGCGTCGACGGCTTTGGCTGCCTGTGCCCAGCCGACGCCTGGCCGCTGCCCACACGCGAGACCGCTCCCCCCTGTTCGGGACTGCTGTTCGGCGGCCGGTTGTGGATGGGTTCGCCCGTCACCGTGGACGCAGCCGCCCGGCAGCTGGAGGAGTGCGGCGAGCACCGCGCTCTCCTCACCGCGTACACCCGCCGCCACGGCGAACCCGCCACCTGGCAGGCGGAGTCCGACGCCCACCGAGCCTGTGCGCCGCACCTCGCCCGGGCCCTGGCCACCAGAGCCCATGAGCAGTTCGAGAAAGGCGAGTGGCGGGACACCCTCGACGACCTCACGGCAGCCGCCCGTCTCGGCTTCGTACTCGACCCGTGGCACCACGAGATGGCCCGCAAAGCCGGGCTGAGCGCGGGCCAGGACGGCAACGGCTACCAGCGGGCCTCGCTCGTCCAGCGCATCCACTGGCTGGAGTCCGCGCACGCGCTCGCTCCCGAAGACACCGTTCTCGCCACGGAGTTGGCGGCCGCACTGGTCCGGCGCGGCACCGAGGTGCTGCGCCGGAAGGACAGGAGGCAGAGCCGTGCCCGCTTCCAGCGGGCACTGAGCGTGCTGCCGGGCGATCCGGCGGCCGCAGAGGCACTGCGCGCGCTTGACGCCCTGGAACTCTCCGAGGTCGCCGCCGTCATCACGGGAGCCAGGCGAGGCAGGCAGCCCGGGCTTGAGCGGGTCCGGGAACTCCTGCACCGCGGATTCCGTGCCGAGGAACCGGTCGACGAACTGCGTGAGGTGCACGCGTGGTACCGCGCCCGGATGACGGAACGGATCGCGGAGAAGGCCCTTGCCGGGAAGAAGACCGAGGCGCGCAGGGCCCTGCGGCAGCGGGAGGAAGTACATCCCTCCTGGGACGAACGGGCAGACCGTGTCAGCGACGGTGACCTCGCCCATAGCCTGCGCGAGACGGCCGTCCGACAGCTCGAAGCACGGGCCGACGGCTACACCCGGCAGGTGCCCCTGCTGCTCGCCGCCGCCGCGTCCTTCGCCCGGCTCACCGGGGCGGAGGCCGAACAGCAGGCGTTGGAGACCGTCCTGCCGCATGCCGCGGAACTGGTAGACGCCGGACGCCCGTCCGACCTCATCGCCCTGCAAGCCGGATTGCTCATCACCCCGGGTCGCCACGTGGAGTACGACCAGCTCGTCGCCGTCGCGCACCACCGGCGCGCCCGCGACCGCCGCGCCAACGGCGACCCCGCCGGTGCCGTACGCGACGAACGCACCGCCGACGCGCTGCACATGGAGACCGAGCAGCAGATCGCCCTCGACTTCGACTTCGACTTCGAATCAGAGCTGTTTCCCGGGCTCTTCGACTGCCCCGAACCGCCGCCGGACCAGGACGGTCGGCCGCCGTACACCCAGGAGACCCTGTGACCGCGCACTCCCGCACACCCATGCCCTACTTCGGCCCCACCGTCTTCGAGCTCGTTCCGAACACCCGGCCGGGCATCGGTCAGGGGGACCTCGCGAAGGCGGCAGGCGTGGCGATCTCCCGGGCTCGCCGTGCCCGGGACACGGACCGCGAGCGCGCCCTGAAGGCCGCCCACGACGCAGCCCGCACCCCAGCCGACTCCCTCGTCGCCGAACTGCTCACCCCTCCCCTCCCGTCCACCGCCGCACCGGAAGGCCCCGCACCGCAGTGACCACTCCCCCGCCCGGCCCCGACGAGCTGAGCAAGCTGCGCGTCCGCGTCGCGGCGCTCTCCCGTAAGCGCGACGACGCCGAAGCCCGGCTGACCGGCCTGCTCACCGCGCTGCTGCCGCTCGACGACCTCCTCGCCGACACGGCGGCCCGGTCCGAGGAGCTCGGACGGTCCGAAGCAGACCCCACCGGACGGCTCGCTGCCGCCGTGCAGCAGCAGACGGACGCCGCCCACCGGATGCTCCGGGCCGAACTCGCCCGCCACGACGTCCGCCCCATGGACCTGACGGGGAAGACCCCCGACCCGGTGGAGGCGCGGGTGACGGGCGTGGAACCACACCCGACCGCCCCCGAGGGCACCGTCCTACGGGAGACCGTCACCGGCTTCCGGCACGGGACCGACTGCCTGCGCCGGGCCGACGTCGTCCTCGCCGTACCCGGGCCCGCGCCCACACCGGAACCAGTACCAGCACCTCAACCCGTACCCGTGCCCGCCACCGAACCAGCAGCACACGACGGGCCGCCAAAAGCCGGGCCCACGCGAGAACGCCGGAACCAGCCGCGCCGCACCAGCCGCGCCCGGCGTCGGCAGCCACTGCCCCGCAAGCCCTCCAAGCGCCGCCGCTGAGCACGCACCGCACACCCCTGCCCCGTCCAGACAGCCCGAAGGGCACGCCATGCCGTACCGCACGCTCGGAATCGATCTCGGCACCACCAACTCCGTCACCGTCTGGATGGACGGCGGCGTTCCGGTCGTCCTGCCCAACCGCCACGGCGAGCAGGCCACTGCGTCCGCCGTCGGTGTGGACGCCGACGGGTCCCTCCTGGTGGGCAGCGAGGCGCTCGGCGTGCGCGACCGGCTGCCCGGTTCCGTGATCACCGAGGTGAAGCGACTGATCGGCCGCCGCCACGCCGACGACGACGTACAGCGACTGCTCGCCGAACGGCCCGCGGACGCACCACCGGTGCGGGAGTCCACCGACGGGGACGGAGGGGTCGAGATCCGGCTCGGCGCCCACTGGCTGACGCCCGTGCAGATCTCGGCGATCCTGCTGCGGCGGCTGCGCACGGACGCCGAGAACACCGCCGGCGAACCCTTCCGGCGGGCCGTGATCACCGTACCGGCGTACTTCACGGAACCGCAGTTCGCGGCGGTGCGGGAAGCCGGGGAGCTGGCGGGCTTCACCGTCGTACGGATCCTGGAGGAACCGACCGCTGCGGCCCACGCCTTCGGAGTCGAGCGCCTCGTCGAGGACGACGACGACATGTGCTCGGTACTCGTCTACGACCTCGGCGGCGGCACCTTCGACGTATCGCTGCTGATCATCGGACCCGGGTACTTCAAGGTGTACGGCCTCGGCGGGGACAAGTCGCTCGGCGGAGCCGACTTCGACTCCGCGCTCTACCGGATGCTCGTCGAGGAACGGCTCGGCGACCGCGACCTCTCCGGGACCGGCGACGCGGCGCGGATCCGCGCCGCGTCCGAACGGACCAAGATCGAGCTCTCGGACGTTCCCGCAGCGGAGATCATCCTCGCGCCGCTGGGAGAGAACGGCGGCTCCTGGACGGGAAAGGTCACCCGCGACGGCTTCGAGGCGCTGATCAGCGCTGACATCGCCCGCACCCTGGAGATCACCCGCGGCGTGCTGCGCGAGACGTCCAGGATGCCCGAGGACATCGACAAGGTCCTCCTCGTCGGCGGCTCGACCCGTATCCCGCTCGTCCGCCGCCTGCTGACCGAACTGTTCGGTGAGGAGAAGGTGAACAGCGAAACCGACCCGATGGCCGCCGTCGCACTGGGCGCCGGCATCGAGACCGGGCTCGTATCCGCTCTCGCCTGCCCCTCCGAGCAGTGCCTGACCACAGGGATCCCGCTCGCCGAGAGCGCCTGCCCCGACTGCGGCACCTCGCTGCTCGGCACAGCGACGATCGACTGCCCCGACTGTCATGTGCCCGCCGCCGAGGGGACCGTGAGCTGCCCGGTCTGTGCCCGTGACCTCTCCGGGCTGCGGGCGTCCGCCCCCGTCGCGGCCCGCGCCGAATGCCCGCACTGCGGTTGCCGGCAGAACTCCACCACGTCCACCGTGTGCCGGGACTGCGACCAGCCGCTGGACGCGGGCGGCCTGAAGTGCCCCCGGTGCCAGATGGTCAACGCCTCCGGTCTGACGGCGTGTTCGGCCTGTGACGCGCTCTTCCACACCGACCAGCCGGAGCAGGTCACCGCCCAGAACCTGGGGCTTGCCCTCGACGACGGCACCGTAGCGGTCGTCTTCCCCGCCGGAACGACGTACCCGACCGACTGGCAGAACATCGAGGACCTCCAGGTCCGGCCTGACACCGCCACCGCGCTGACCTTCCGGTTCGTCGAAGGACCGCATGAGAAGTCCCATGCCCGCAACGAGTTCTGCGGACAGCACACACATCTCCTCGGCGCAGGCTCCGGAGGTGCGGAGCGGCTCGTCCTGCGCGTACGGATCGACGAGAACCGCACCGTGCACCTCGCCTACCGCCTCGGCGACGGCGAGGAGCAGGGAGCGCGGCTGCGCCGCAGCGCGGTCGCCGACGGAATCGGCCGCGACGCCGCTCATCTCCTTGACGAGGTCCATACCCATCTCGCCCATTTCGGCGACGAGCTCAAGGACGCGGAGCGCGACGCCTTCACGGAACTGACCGAGCAGCTCACCGCGACCGTGCGCGGTGAAACCCTCGGCCGGTCCCTCGACGGATTCCTCGACGAGGCCCGCGACACGGTGGAGACGTGCCGGAACGCACGCGGCTGGACGGCCAACGTGTCCATCGGTGCACGCCGGGGCCGGGAGCTGGGTCTTGGCCGGCTGGCCGGAGAGCTGGGCGACGCACGGCGCGCCCTGGACGCGGCCCGGGAGCGGATGGATCTGCCCGCGATGCGGGCCGCGACGGAGAACGCCCGCAGCCTGTGGCGGCAGATCGACACCGCCACCTGGCGGTCCATGCTCGCGGCCCACGACGCCGAGCTCGGCCGCTTCCCGGAGTCCGTACGGCGCTCCGTCCTGACCACCTGGGACGAACTGCGCGCCGCGGCCACACGCGGGGACTACGCCGATCAGGACGCCCTGCACGTGAAGCTGAACGACCTCGCCGGCCACTCTCAGGCGCCCGTCCCGACGGCGCGGAAGCACCGGGACAGTGCCCAGGTGTTCCCCGAGCGCCGGTAGGTGAACGGGGTGTGGTGAGCGCTCTACACGCCGCACACACCCATTGACACCGTCAACACGTACGCTGGACGTGCTTCGTACCGCCCGATCCGCCCACGCCACGGAAGGTCCCCATGCCGCAGCTCCCCGACCGCCTTCCCGGCTTCCCGGACTTCCGGATCGCCCTGCCCAAGGACGCCGGGGAGGCCCGCGGTCATCTGCTCACCGAGATCGGTGACAACGGATCGCACAAGTTCCTGGTGACCGCGGGATCGGCGGTATCGGCGGAGGACTGGCCGGGGCTGCCCCCTGCCGCCCGCCGGCTCCGTGCCGAACTGCGGGACAGCGGGACGCTGGCCGATGGGCCCCGCTCCGACACGTGGACCGCGTCCCGCGACATCGAGTGCAACTCGCCGTCCGCCGCGGCCGCACTGGTTCTCGGCTACGGAGCCACAGGGCCCGGCACCTGGCGCAGCACCGACGACGGGCACCGCCTCGGCGACTTCCTGCCGCAGAGCTGGCGGGCTCCGCAGAAGGCCTGGCTGGTGCGGGGGAACAACGTCTCCGGGCACAACCTGGTCCGTCAGCTCTGGCTGAAGGAGGGCGTCGTCTCACTCGATGCGGCACACCTTCCGCAGGTGGACGAGCCCGACCCGACCAAGAGCGTGCTGCGTCGCTTCGTCGAGGAAGGCTATGAGGGCTCGGCGACCTACCACCAGAAGCGCGGACTCGTCGACGAACTGCACGCCTTCATCACCCAGATGCGAATCGGCGACACCGTCGCCACCCTCAGCGACGGTCTGCTCCACCTTGGGCGGATCACCGGCGACCTGGTGCAGTCGGGCTCTCCCGGCGGGCTCTCCAACCTGCGGCGCACGGTGTCCTGGCAGGAGACGAGCCACCCGTACGAGGAACTGCCGGAGGAAATACAGCAGAAGCTCTCCGCCCAGCACGACGTGGTCGACCTGACCTCCGTCCTGGAGCAGCTCGCCGCGCTCACCGGCGGCGCAGGGACCGCCTCGGAGGAGGCCGGGCAGGTCCTGGACTCCTCCACCGAGCAGCGCGTCCTGACGCTCCCCGAGGTCACCGAGGAGTTCGCCCACAAGCTGCTCGTCCACGACCGGTCCTTCGTCGACGAACTGCGTGAACTCCTCCTCGACGAGCGGCAGATGGTGCTCTACGGGCCGCCCGGCACCGGAAAGACGTATCTGGCGCTGCAGCTGGCCGAGTACTTCGGCGGCGGCCCGGAACAAGTCAAGATCGTCCAGTTCCATCCGTCGTACGCGTACGAGGACTTCTTCGAGGGCTTCCGGCCGGTCGAGGACCCTGAGACCCGGGAGGTCGCGTTCCGGCTGACGGCGGGACCGCTGCGGGAACTCGCCGACACCGCTTCGCGCGAGGGCAATCGGCATGTGCCGCACTTCCTGATCATCGACGAGATCAACCGGGCCAATCTTGCGAAGGTCTTCGGCGAGCTGTACTTCCTCCTGGAGTACCGCACGCGCTCGGTGCGCCTGACCTACTCGGGGGACGACTTCGGGCTGCCGCCGAACCTGTACGTGATCGGCACCATGAACACCGCGGACCGGTCGATCGCGTTGGTGGACGCGGCGATGCGGCGCCGTTTCGCGTTCGTGGAGCTCTCCCCGCGGGTGGAGCCCACGGCGGGCCTGCTCACCCGCTGGCTGGAGCGCGAGGGCAAGGACCCCGAGCCGGCCAGCCTGCTCGACGCCCTCAACGAGGCGATCGACGACCCCGACTTCGCCATCGGCCCGTCCTATCTGATGAAGCCCGGCGTCTACCGCGAGGGCGGGCTCGACCGGACCTGGCGCACCAAGATCCTCCCGCTGCTTGAGGAACACCACTACGGCGAGGGCCTCGACATCGCCGCCCGCTACGGCCTGGACGCGCTGCGCGAGCGGATCCGACGGGCATGAGCGGCACGGCCCCGGAGCAGCAGAGGGACATCTCTGACGAGATCACGCTGTGGGAGTACGGCGACACCGTGTCCGTGCCGCTCGACGCGGCCGTCGGGCGGGCCCTCGTCGCATCGCGGTTCCTCGACAGCGTCGCGCCGGATCCCGAGCGGCCCGGACACTGGCGGCTGCGGGCGGGCAACCAGGTCGGTGCGGTCCGGCTGCCCGGCGGGACGGTCCTGCGGATCGCGCCGAAGACGCCGGTGGGGCGGCTGTTCTTCCTGCTCGGCTTCAGCCTGAACCCGGCCGGCGCCTGGCGTGACAGCCGTGAGGGCGCGGTCGGTACCGGTGCGCACGACGACATGGTGCCCGCTCTCGCGTACGCGGTGGAGCGGCAGATCGACGGAGCACTGCGCCAGGGGGTGCTCCAGGGCTACCGGGAGGTGGCGGAGTCCGCGCTGGTGGTACGCGGCCGGCTGCGGGAGGCCGAGCAGATCCGGCGGCACTTCGGCCGCACCCCGCCCGTCGAGATCGTCTACGACGCGTACACCGCTGACACCGCCGAGAACCGCATCCTGCGCGCCGCGGTGGAGAGGCTGCTGCGGCTGCCGCACGTGCCAGGGCCTGTGCGGCGCCGCCTCGCCCACCAGAGGGTCCGCCTCGCGGACGCCGGTCCCCTGGTACGCGGCCAGGAACTGCCGCTCTGGCAGCCGTCCCGTCTCAACTCCCGGTACCAGCCCGCCCTGCGCCTCGCCGAAGCCGTACTGCGCTCCACCTCGCCGGAGCACCGGCCCGGGCCGCTCGCTCTGGACGGCTTCCTGCTGGACATGAACAAGCTCTTCGAGGACTTCGTGACGGTCGCGCTGCGCGAGGCCCTCCGGGAACACGGTCTGACGGCGCGGCTGCAGGACGTACACCACCTCGACCTCGGCGGCCGGGTCCGGATGAAGCCCGATCTGGTGGTGTACGCCGCGGACGGCCGCACACCCGTCGCCGTCGTCGACGCCAAGTACAAGACCGAGAAGCCGTACAAGTCCGACGGCTATCCGAACGCCGACCTGTACCAGGCGCTCGCCTACGCCACCGTGCTCGGCCTGCGCGAGGCGCATCTGGTGTACGCGGCGGGCCGGCTGCCCGAGCGGGCCACCGAGGTACGCGGAACCGGCGGTCTGCGGCTGCTCCAGCACAGCCTCGACCTCACCTCGGAACCCGCGGCGCTGCTGCGGACGTTCCGGGAACTCGCCGCCCGCCTCGCCGGATCCGCCGACTGACATCTGATACCGATGGAAAGGGGGCCTCGGCCCATGCCCCGACTCGCCTTCGCCCAGAGCTTCTGGGACGGATACGAAACTCTGGAGAAGCCGGTCAGAGCCGGCGTCCGCAAGGCCATGGCCAAGTTCCAGGCCCTCACCGCTGCCGAACTCAACGCGGACAAGGGCCTGCACCTGGAATCCGTGGAGAACGCCCGCGACCGGCGGATGCGCACCATACGGATCACCGACTTCTGGCGCGGTGTGGTCCTCGCGCCGGACGACAGCAGCGATCTGTTCCTCCTCGTCCATGTGCTGCCGCACGACGACGCGTACACGTGGGCGGCAAAGCGCCTGTACAGCGCGAACACCGCCACCCGAGGTCTGGAGGTACGTGACGCGGTCGCGCTCGACGAACTGACGCCGCTGTACGAGACGGCGTCCCGCAAGGCGCCGAAGCTGCTGTTCTCCGGCGTCTCCGACGGGGTCCTGCGCGAACTGGGCATCGACGCACAGGTGCTGCGCGCCGCGCGCTCGATGGCGGACAAGGCACAGCTGGAGGCGTTCGCGACACTACTGCCAGAGGATCAGCTGGAGGTCCTGCAGTACCTCGCGGAGGGCTTCTCACCGGAGGAGGTCTACCGGGACGTGGTGGCGGTGCGCCGCCCGGTGGACGCACCGCCCGAGCCGGTCGAGGACCTCGCCACCGTCATCAGCAACACCACCGCCCGGATCCGCCTGGTCACCGGCCCCCAGGAACTGGAGGAGGTCCTGGCGAAGCCGTTCGCGGCCTGGCGGGTCTTTCTGCACCCGTCCCAGCGCAGGGTCGCCCTCCGCACGTCGTACGGCGGACCGGTGCAGGTCACCGGCGGTCCCGGAACAGGCAAGACGGTGGCCGCGCTGCACCGTGTGAAGCACCTGCTCGGGCGGTCGCCGGACAGCCGGATCCTGCTGACGACGTACACCAACGCGCTGGCCGCCGGGCTGCGCGACATGCTCGGTCTTCTTCTCGAAGAGGACGAGCACCTGCTCGCCCGGGTCGATGTGACGACGGTCGACGCCTACGCCAACGGCGTGGTGCGACAGCACACCGGCTCCGCACCGAAGCCGGTGGGCGACCGCGATCAGCGGCAGCTGTGGGAGAAGGCGGTCAAGCAGCTGGCCCTGCCGTTCCAGGACCGCTTCCTGGCACAGGAGTACCGACATGTGGTTCTCGGGCAGGACATCCGCGATCTGGACGGCTACCTCGCGGCGAGCCGGCGCGGACGCGGCACGGGACTCGGAGCGGCCCGGCGCGAGCTGGTGTGGAGCGGCGTCGAGCGGTTCGAGAAGCTGCTGCAGGAGCGTGGCGCCACCACACACCTGCGGGTCTGCGCCCGAGCGGCCGACCTGCTCGCCGCCGGTCCGACCCCGTACGACCATGTCGTGGTGGACGAGGCGCAGGACCTGCACCCCGCGCAGTGGCGGGTGCTCCGAGCCGCCGTCGCTCCCGGCCCCGACGATCTGTTCCTCACCGGCGACCCGCACCAGCGGATCTACGACTCCCGGGTGACGCTCGGCTCGCTGGGCATCGCCACCGCAGGGCGCAGCTTCCGACTGCGCCTCAACTACCGCTCCACCGAGGAGATCCTGGTCTGGTCGGCGCGACTGCTCGCCCCGGTCAGCGTGGACGCGCTGGAAGGCGAAGGAGCCGACTCCCTGGCCGGCTACCGCTCGCTGCTGCACGGGCGCCGTCCCGAGGCCGGCGGGTACACCACCCAGGCGGAGGAGCACACCGCGCTCGTGGAGCGGGTGCGGGCCTGGCTCGGCGAAGGGCTCGCCCCGCACGAGATCGGAGTCTGCGCACGGTTCAACCTGGCACTCGACGCGGCAGAGGCCAGGCTGAAGGCCGCCGGGATCCCGGTGGTGCGGGTGAAGGGGCAGGTCGCGGCTCAGACGCCGGGGATCCGGCTGGCGACGATGCACGCCATGAAGGGGCTGGAGTTCAGGGCGGTCTCCGTACTCGGCGTCACGACCGGAACGGTGCCCTTCGCCCGGGAGATCACCCCGCTGGAGGCGGATGCACCGCAGCACGAAGCCGATCTGCTGCGCGAGCGCTGCCTGCTCTTCGTCGCCTGTACGAGGGCGCGCGAGGCGCTGAGCGTGAGCTGGAGCGGGCAGCCGAGCGAGTTCCTGCCGGCCCAGGAATGAACTGGAGCGGGCAGCCGAGCCGGTTCCTTCCGATCCCGGAGGAACCGGCGGCTCCGGGGCTGCGGATGCACCGCCTTCGGAGCCGCCCGGCGGGTGTCCTCAGTCCTCCGGGGCCAGGGCACCGGAGGAGAGGCCGTCGCGGGCCAGGTCGGCGAGTCGGCGGCTGAGCTCGGACACGGTCCGCATCGACGCCTCGAATTCGGTGAGGCCGCGGAAGGCCGCACCGTAGCGGCGCTGTTCCTCGATGGCCATCTGCGGGATCCTGGCGCCCTTGGCCTCCATCCGGTAGGTGCCGGAGGCGCTGGTGGCTCGGCGAGTGTTGGCCGGGCTGCGCAGAAAGCCCTGGAGGTAGTCGGTGTCGAGCTGGTCGCTGGCGGAGACGGGGTCCGGGCCTTCGAAGGTCACGAGGCCCTCCCGCAGGAGTTCGGCGACGCCCGCCGTGGCGCCGTCGAGCGAGCCCGCCCCGGCACCGGGCCGGAGCTGTGGCAGCAGTGCGGTCAGACGGTGCAGCTGCTCCTCCAGGTCGCCGCGCAGGGCCGTGAACTCGCCGGGATAGTCGCGGTGCCCGGCCTGGAGGTGGCTGCCCGGCGTGAGGTCGACCGTGTCGTCGAGAAGGTTGATCGGGGGGATGTCTCCGGTCTGCTCGGGGCGCGGGTCCAGGTCGCCGTCGGGATCGTTGGCGGTGAGGTCGACCATGCGCACCGTGGCCGGCGGGGTGTCGCCCGGCCCGGGGCGGCGCAGGGTCCAGAGGTGGATGGGGAGGGCATGCGAGGAGGCCGTACCCGGAGGCAGGGCCACGACCTGGGTGAGGATGCCTCGGCGGACCAGTTCGGCCCTGATCCTTCGCCCGGCCTTGCGGTAGGCGACGGAGGCGGGCAGCACGATCACGACGTGCCCGCCCGGCGCGGTGTGTGCGTAGGCGTGCTGCAGCCAGGCGAGTTCGCCCTCAGCCTTGGAGGGTGTACCGAGTTCCCAGCGTGGATCGAGCAGGAGTTCCTCGCGGCCCCATCCGGTGACTCCCACTGGCGGATCGCAGACCACCAGTTCGGCCCGGAGGTCGGGCCAGCGGTCGTCGCGCAGCGAGTCACCCGTCTCGATCCGGGTGTCGGGCACCGAGGACAGGGCGGCGCGCACCGTGGCAAGCCGCGCTGAGTCGGCATCGGACTCCTGTCCACGGCAGTGCGCCCCGGTCTGCCCGGCGACGGCGAGGAGCAGCAGACCGATGCCGCAGGCAGGATCGAAGACCGTCGCTCCGGGCGCCGGCGGCGGTGCGAAGTGGCGTACGGCGCGGGCAAGGCGAGGCGATGTCAGCTGGTCCGACCCGGCGCGGCGGACGGCGTCGGTAAAACGGTCGATCAGTGCGTTCACGACGTCAACGGGCCGCTCGGATTCGACGAGTGCGCGCACCCGGGCCACCGCCTCTCGCGGCAGGCGCAACCCCGGCGGGCGACGCCCTTGCCCCTTGGAGAGCAGCTCGGCCACATCCGCGAGGCCAGCGACCATGTCGTCTCCGTAGGCGGCCCGCAGCTCCTGCCACACCTGGACCTCGGCCGAGACGTCCTGCCCCTTCCGCTGCTTCTCCAGCCACGCCTGGACCTCGGCGAGCGCGAACAACGGGCTGCTCGCCGCGCCACCCGAAGGGGCGGGGAAGTCGTCGTAGCGACGCCGCCAGTTGGACACGGCGGCGCGGGTGACCCCGGCGATCCTGGCGATCTCCGACCCAGTGACGAGAGGGCCGATGGCAGGTGCGGCTTGATCCGGCATGGGGCCACCGTACACGCAGCACCAGAAACCCGGGAACCCTGGAAGCGTGTTGACATCGTACACATGCCACCGTCATCATTCCACGTACACAGACGAGATCTCGTCTGCCTTCTCGCACCATGCCCCCACGGACGCTCGGAGACATCGTCATGGCCACCCACACCGCAGTCCGCACCGTCTACCGGCTCTCCACGGTCTCTCCGACCCCGGAGGACATGTTCGAGGCCCTCGACCACGAACAGCTCGACCGACTGGGCGCCGAACTGCACCACCCGGAGGTCCTCGGTGTGCCCGCGGTCTATCTCACCTACGGCAAGGAGGACGAAGCCGACACCTGGTGCGCCCCCAATGCCCGCACCACCGGAATCCCGGTCTTCGAGCCGGTCCGCCGCACCGGCGCCCTGCTGCTTCTCGCCGTCGCCGGCCAGGTGTACGCCGTGACCTGCGGCAACGGCTACCGCATGGTTCCCGACGCCCTCAAGGACAAGCGGTTCGGCCTCCGTTTCGCCATCCGCATGATCGACCCCCGGCACATCAGCGGCGCCATCACCAAAGCGCTCGGCCGGCCTCGCACCGACATCTCACTGGTACCGGCCGGAACTTCGGTTCCGGCACTCGGCATCCGCGACCAGGCGCGGGTGGTCCGCCACCTCGGTGGCCACCTCGACAACATCCCGCTCACCCGCAGCCGCCACGCGAACGGCCGGGCCTTCACCGCCCAGGGCGGCGTCGGCCTGCGACTTCCTCTCGGTATCGAGCCGACGGACCTGGTCCAGGACCTGCGCACGATCACCCGGGTCTGCCAGGACGACATTCCGCACCCCGAGCTGGAATTCGTCGACCACATCGTCCCGGTCACCGACACCGTCATCCTCGCCAGACTCGATGCCGCCCTCGACCGTCTGCTCGGGGCTCCCCCCGACGGACGGATCTCGTTCTCCGTCCCTCTCGACCTGCACGACACGTACGCCGAAGCCACCGCGTACCGGACCCGTATCGGCAGCACCGACTCTTTCCTGTCCGACGACTTCGACCTGGACTACGTCCTCACCCGGGCCCGGATCCACCACTCCGGCACCCGTCTCACCGCCCTGCGCGACGGCACGGTGACACTCCACCGCGACCCGTCGCCCAGATCCTCCATCCCGTTGGCAACCACCCATGCCCTGGACTGGATCCAGGCGGACATCTCACTCGGCTCACGGAAGTACTGCCTCCTGGACGGTAACTGGCACGAGCTCGGCGCCGGCTACATCGACTCCGTGCGCGACGGCCTGCGGCGAGTCTTCACCGACACTGCCGTGTACGGCCTGCCGCCCTGGCCCGGAGCTGCGACCGAAAGGACCTACAACAAGGCCGTCGCCAAGGCTCGGCCGGACTGGCTGTTCCTCGACGGCGAATTCATCAACAACCCGCTCAAGCGCACCGACCGCGTCGAGATCTGCGACCTGCTGACGCCGGACGGAACCCTGATCCTCGTCAAACAGACCGGTTCCTCGGGCACCTTCAGCCACCTCCTCGGGCAGGCCCAGGTAGCTGTCGAAGTCCTGCTCAACTCCCCTGAAGCAAGAGCCCAGTTCATCCGTCGGGTCACACGGGACAGCGGCGGGCGAATCAGGCTGGCGGACGATTTCACACCCCGCCGGCTGGTCCTCGCCGTCCGGCACAAGTCCGGGGCCACCCTCACCCCCGACTCACTCTTCGCCTTCTCACAGATCACGCTCCACCAGACAGTACGCGACCTCACCGCACGCGGGATGAGCGTCGAGGTCGTCCCTGTGCCGACGACAACGGACGCCACCGGCACCACCGCGGCGTGACGGCATCTCTGCCGACTGTTCACCGTCGGCATCCGACCCGTCGGGCGGCCCCTTCCTCGCCAGGCGTGAGAGCACCGCTCTCGGACCCCCGGCCTGGCCGCCCAGGAAGATCCAATAGCATTGATCCTCACGGGGTTTGTGATGGCTCACGTACCTCGCCACCAGGTCATCGCATCCGTCCGCGTCGAGATCCACGAGAGCCGCACTCCGCCCGAAGCGGTCGCTGTCGACTTCGAAGCCAGGTCCGCCCTTCAGCCCCACCGAGCCCCGACCTCCGGTCCAGGGTCTTCCGGTCGACAGATGCGGCATGGTGCTCGGCGACGCCCGGGTCCTCGACGGTTTCATCGGCTTGGACGGCGAATCGACCGACGGCCTCGCGGACGTCACCTGCTGCGGCAAGTACGAAGACTCCGTCCACGCCCAGTTCGGTGGTGCCCGCATCCCCCAGCACTCCGGCGGACACGGCCCACGCGGATGGCTCGACCTTCCCCTGGCCGAGGCACAAGCCCTCGCCGAACAGCTCGAAACCTGGACCCGAAACGGGCCCGGCAACGGCCTGATGGTCTCCGTGGACGCCCACACCGACTTCCACCGGATCAACCGAGCCGGCTGGAGCCACCCACTCCTGGCCGACGTCATCGACCTCCACGGCTGCCCCGTGCTCGGACTCGGCTGCGGCCCCGGGGACCACTCAATACGCCTCCACGGAGAGCGAGCCCACAGCCAGGTCTACCCCGCCGCCCTCCAAGCCCACGGCGACGAAACAGTCCTGCGCTGGACCATCCCGCCGTATAGCTCCGTGCCCGTCACCGCGGCACCATCCACGGAAACGACCCTCGCGGTGTAGAGCTCACGCCAGAGCCCCAGGAACTCGACGAGGTCCCCAGCGTCGCCACGCACGACGAAGACCGCGACCGCGAAACTCGGCTCTCCCCCCTCGACCGTTCCTCACGGCCATGACGAAGCCCGATGCGTGCCACAGCGAACGTACAGGCCGGGGCGCGTTCGATAGGCCTCTCTCCGGCCATGAGCGCTGCACGGTAGCGCTCGGCCTGCAGCGCTGCGGGACTCAGTGCCTGGAACGGTCCAGCACCGGGGGAAGTCGTTCGAACGACTCGCCGCCAGGGGTCTGCTGCACGATCGGGTGACATCTCGATCTGCCCCATGTCCTGGGTTCCAGGTTGACCTGCCCCGCGTGCCGGGTTCCAGTTCTGGTGGCTAGCTGACGGGCCTTCGCGGAAGGCTGGCAGTCATGCCTCGTCCCTATCCTCCGGAGTTCCGGGCACGTGCCATCACACTGGTCCGCGCGGGCAAGCAGGCCAAGCAGACCGCGGTCGAGCTCGGTATCCATCCCATCCCGTTGTCGAAGTGGCTGCGCCAGGACGACATCGACCACGGGTGGCGACCGGGAACGCCGTCGAGCGAGTCCGCCGAGCTGCGGGCGGCTCACCTGCAGATCCGCGCGCTGGAAACCGAGCTGGGGATCATCCGGCCCGCGGCGAAGTTCCTCAACGAAGACAAGCCCCGCCCAAAAGGCCCTACCCGGTGATCGACCGACTCGTCGACGCCGGGGCACGTCATCTTGACCTGCAGCAGACCCGAACGCCGGGGCCCAGCTGAGAGATCAGGCGACGGGCCCGGTGCTCGGGCGAGTAGCGGCGGCTGACCCAGTCGGCACCGAGCTCGCGGTAGGGCACCCGATCATGGGCGATGTGCCAGTAGGCGACGATGATGTCGTGCCGGGTGGCGCCGATGGCCTTGTAGCGGCCAGCCCGGCCACGGATCTGCGCGTGATGGGCGGACAGATAGGTGCCCTTGGTGCGGGCCGCGCCCCAGGCGGCCTCGGTCAGCGCCTGCTTGAGCCACCGCGAGCCCGAACGACGCTTGCCGCCCGAGGCCTTGTTGCCCGGACACACCCCCGCCCAGGAAGCCAGATGACCTGTCGTCGGGAAGACTTCCATGTCCAGACCGATCTCCGCGGCCAGGACCTGGACCGTCTTGGCTCCAACCGCCGGGATCGTGCACAGCAGCGCCAGCAGGTCCGCGTGCGGCTCCAGACGCCGGGCGATCTCCCGGCTGAGGTCCTCGACCGAGGCATCCAGCGTGTCCAGGTGCTCCAGCAACCGGCGGACCAGAACCCCGTGATGATCGACCCGGCAGCGATGTCCGAGCGCCTCCCCCAGACGCTCCTGCATGGACCTCATCCGCCCCTTGACCAGGGAAGCCAGCACGTGCGGGTCGCGCTCGCCGTCCACCAGTGCATCCAGGATCGCCCGCGCCGACTTCGAGTACGCCTGCGCGGCGACCGACGTCAGTTTGATCCCGGCGTCCTGCAGCACCTTCTCCAGTCGCTGGATCATCCGGACGCGTTCCTGAGTGACTGCGGTCCGCGAACGCGTGAGATCCCGAAGGTCCCTCATCTCGCGCGGCGGCACGAACGAGGGCCGCACCAGCCCGTGCTCCAGAAGCTGGGCGATCCACACCGAGTCGGAGACATCCGTCTTCCGACCTGGCACGTTGTGCATGTGCTGAGCGTTCAGGAGCCAGCAGGTGAACCGCTCCTCCAGCACGCTGAACACCGGTCTCCAGTAGACCCCGGTCGCCTCCATGCCAACGGGCTCGACCTGCTCCACCAGGAGCCAGTCGCTCAGTTCGGCAAATCACCGCTGGGTCGTTGCGTACGTCCGCGTCTCCTGCCCTCGGCTGTTCTTGCGCTTGCCGGGCCAGCGGACGGTGGCCACCACCGTGTCCCGGTGCACATCAAGGCCCGCACAGCGGTCCACGACCACGTCCATGACGACCATCTCCGCTCCGGCACCGACTCGAGCGGGCACCGCCCGAAGGGGCCTACCGGTTCAAAGAGTCTGAGATTCGCGCTCGCGGCAGCAGTCAGAAGTCCCTCAAGCCCCAGCGCCATACTTCTTTTTCCGGACTCGCGGTACCACGCGACACCGACGTCTACCGGACGACGCCCACTCCAGCTTCCTCCACCGTCCGCGACCATCGCGCGAGCGCACGACAGCAACCAGTACGGCGCACGAAGTCACCACCCACGGAGGCGGGTTCTCATCACTCGCCGACGCGAGCCCGAAGGGCGCCCACTGGATACTTTTCTTTTCTTTTCTCAGGATCTCGATCGTCTGCTGCTGTTCGCGGTTCTCCCGCCGCAGCCGCCGCAGTTTCTTGCGTTCCGCGCCGGTCAGCTCGTCCGGGGCGCCCACGCCCTGGTCGGCCTTGGCCTTGCGGTAGCAGCCGCGCAGGGACTCGGAGCTGATGCCGAGTTCACAGGCGACGGCCGTGACGGTCTTGCCCGAGGGGTCGACGAGCGCGATCGCGTCCCGCTTGAACTCTTCGGTGTACCGCTTCGTGTACTTGCTTCCCACCTGGTGCTACTTCCTCTGGAACCTCAAGGTCCCAGTCTCCAGGTGTCCACGATCAAGGGGAAGGTTCACCGGCGGGCCTGGCCCGTTCCGTCAGACGGCGGCACAGGAGGCGACCGCTGTTGCCCGGCGTTGCCTCCACGGCACGCGGGACGGCATTCCTTGAGTACCTTGACCATCATTCCGAATTCCGACAGTCCGGTTCCCCGGGGACACAGTTCGCTCCTCAACAGCCCGCTGGTCGGCGTCCCCCTGGGGGCTGCGTACCTCCAGGGTTCTCCGGCCCCGGCCTAACCACCGGGCCTCGGAAGCCGGATCGGTTTTCTGTCCCGAACGACCTCGAACATCGAGCGGTCGATCGCAGGCCTTCTCCGCGGTGCGACGGCCGCCAGTTTGATCACCCCGCGCTCGCTCAGGGCCACACGCCACTCGGCGGGTCGCGGACGCGTTCCCCTCTCGCCCTTCGCCTGGGCGAAGAGGGCACGCACGGCCGTCTCGCGGCGATCGTCAAGGCAACCCGTGACGAACGACGGCGTGTCCTGGGGCTGCACATAGGCGTCCTGGCTGAGGATCCGCACCACCATCAGCGCGGTCTTGTATGCATCCGTGTCCACGGTCGCATCGGTGGACGCGGCGAGCGGATCGTTCCAGTCCGGGGTCGCTGCCTGGGGCAGGATCGGATTGCGCCCGGCCTGCCGGAAACCGTCGCAGTCCAGGAAGTGGACCGACGGTGAAGGAGCCAGCGACCAGAGGGTGTTGGCGTGCGAGATGTCCCCCACCACCAGGCCCGCGGAGTGGAACCAGGCGACGGCGTCGGCACAGGCCAGAGCCAGGTCCTTGCGCTGCTCCGGGAGTGGCTGGACGACCTGCCTCCAGCCTGGCTTCGCGGCTCGGAGCAGAAACTGCATCTCCAACAGTCTCCTGTTTCCGGCCGAGTTCATCCAGGTCATCCGGCTCGGCGCGCGCCGCATCAGGAAACCCACCGGGCGTCCGCCGTGCACGACCCGGCACAACGGCCACGCGGCCAACTCGTCGAGCCGCTCCCGGTCGGTGGCCGAGAGCGCCTGCCGGAAGTCGACCAGGCCCGTGAGCGCGGCCCCGTCGACCTCCGAAGGTTTCTTGTACTCCTTGAACAGAAGCGCCCCGTCGCCGACGGGGAACACCTCTCCCTGGCCCCCGCTGGCCAGTCGGCCGCCGACCGCCAGCGAGGAATGTTCGACGTCGCTGCCGTCCGCGGTTGTCATGCCGTCTCCTCCCAGAGACAGATCACGGTCCGATCGTCGTCGTAGGACATCGCGCGCGTCTGCGCCTGCCACAGGAAGTCCGACATCGAGGGGATCTCGCCGCGGCACCAAGCGCCGGCGAGGAGTTGCGCGAACTCGGGGTCCTTCTGGGTCAGGGGATTGGTGATCCCGTCGGTGCCGAGGAGCAGGACGTCGCTCGGTACGGTCCGGATCAGACGGGTCCTGACCGTGCGGTAGGCGTGCGGCAGCGCCTCGGTCCGGGTATCGAGGACTCCCTCGGCGGGGGGCTCGGCGGCGTCGACCGACAGCCACTGCCCCGCGTGATGCAGGAACAGACCGCCATCGCCGACCCCGAACAGGACCCGTTCCCGCACGGCGGGGTCGGTGGGGACGAGCAGCACGTGGAGGGTGGTGGCGTAGTCGGCGTCCAAGTAGGCGCGCTCAACATTGTCCGCCTTCCTCTCCCGCATCGACCGCAGTTTGGAAACCGCACTGGCCACAGCCTTGTTCGCGAGAGCCCCGAGCTCCGCGGAGTCGCCTGCGCACAGCGCACTGAACAGGCTCGTCGCGTCACGCTCCAAGTGCACGGCCGCCAACCGGGACATCCGGTAGGAGCCAATGTGCGAGTACGCCGCCGATCCGACCCCGTCCGCCACTGCGAGCAGCAGCATCTCCGCTTCCGGCGGGCCGATCCGAGTGACCAGCATCGCGTCCTGCCGGCACGTGCCCTCCCAGTTGTGCGAGTCACCTCGTATGGAGGTGGCACGCACCACGAGGCGTCCCTGTTCGCAGCCGTCCAGGAGGACGTGAGGAGTGAACGCCGCGAACTCGTCGCCGTCGTGCAAGGACGGCGTCCGCAGTGGGCGCGGCGGGTAGCGCGGTGGACGCTTCCCGGTGTGCGGGGGCGCCCCAAGACCGGCGAACGGGTGGCGGGGCCCGCCGATATCGACGGACTGTTTGAGGTCGGCTGCGGGGTCCGCCGAAGGGGTCTCCTTCGCCTGCTCCGGGAGCATTGGCGCCGACTCCATGTGCGACTCCCGGCCGGACATCTCCGTTCCGTACATCGACTCGCTCACAGTTTGTCGAGGGAGAGCGTGGTGAAGTCCGGGATCTTCTCCTCCACTTGGAGGTCGAAGCCGTTGTCCCCCTGGGCCGCCATGCTTGTTGCCGAGGTGACGATGGACCGGGTCAGGCTCTTGGCGAATTCACGCAGCGCGGAGGCGGGCGAGACCGAGTCCTTGTTCTGCATGAACGCCCGGAAGTTAGCGACCCGGGCGATGATCGCGGGGTCGGCGTCGCTGATACCGAACGCGATGATTTTCGGGGCGTAGCGGAACTTCGACTGGTCCTTCAGGTCGTCCAGGGCGGACTCCCAGTCGAAGTCGGTGGGCAGGCCGTCGGAGAGGAAGAACACCACCGGCCGGTAGACCTCGTGGCCCTCGGCCTTCAGCGCGGTGACGTCCTTCTCGATGGAGTCTCGCAGCACCCGGAAGGCGGAAGTGAAGGAGGTCATTCCGCCTGCGGACAGCGAGGGCAGGGATGTCAACTCGCTCAGGTCGGAGAGTGGCTGCAGCACCGCCGCTCTGTCAGAGAAGCCGATCAGGGCGAACCGGGTTTTGTCCGCCACCGTCGGGTTCTCGCTGATTTCCTGGTGCAGTTCGGGCAGCGCCTGATTGATGGTCTCCACGGCCTCGCCGGACATGGACGCGGACTCGTCGCACACCAGGTAGAAGGGCAGAATCTGCATGGATACTCCAAGTAGGAAAGCGGGCCGGTCGGGCCGTCAGCTGGTGAAGAAGTAGATCTCGAGGGCGGCAGATCCTGCTGGGCCGTTCTGCCAGAAGTCGCGCGTCGTCGCGCCGCGGAACATATCGGGCCGGGCGGCCTTCAGCGCCTTGTTGATCTCATTGGCGTAGGCCTGGCCGGCCACGGTCTCCGGGGCACTGCCGAAGGTGAGGACGAAGGCCGCTGTACGTCCCTCGTACCGCCGCGTCTTCTGCCTGAGCTGAGTCACCACGGCGTCGTCGGCTCCTGCGGCGGTCACGTCCATCTTCACCGGCTTGCGTTCGACGGAGCGCGGACCGGTTGGCGTCGGGGTGGGCTTCGGAGACGAGGCGGACGCCTGGGGCGTCGGCCCTGTCGCCGTGACTGCCAATGGGTCGCCCCTGTCACCCATGGAAACCAGGGCCAGCACCAGGAGCATGTCCGCGAAGAGCCAACCGGCCAGGTGCACAGGATTGAACCTGAACCGCTTACGGGGAGCGCGCCTCACCGGCCCGGACCGATCACTACCCGAGAGTCGTCGTCGACCTGCCTCGATGCCGTATCCGGAAGGGTCCTGTCCCGCTCGACGCCTGTCTGGACGGGCTTGGCGGCGAGCACGGCTCGCTCCAGAGCCTCGGCCGCTGCTGTGAATCGTTCGGCGGCGTCGTGCAGCGCCTGATTGCGGGCCGCGATGCCGTCGACGGCTACTCGTGAGGCATCCACAGCATCGCCGGTCCGTTGGGCTGCCTCCCCCAACTCGACGATCAACCGGCCGTTGACGTCGGAGACGACCTCGAGCCCTGTGGTGAATTCCCGCTGCGTCGCCGCCAGTCCGGTCACGGAGTCCTCGATCCGCTGGGCGACGTCGGAGACGGCGGAACGCAGTCCGTCCCCATTGCCCGTGATCGCCACCTCGAGCTTCGACGTCGTGCGGACGAGTGCGTCACGCATGCCGTCGCCGGCCGTCCGGAGATCCTCAAAGGCCTTGTCCATGGACTTCCGCTGACCGCTGATCGCGTCGGTGAGCTGACGACCGGCCTCCGAGAGCGGCGCGTCGAGTTCCCGTACGGCGGCACGGATCGTCGTGCCACTGTTCGCGACCGAAGCCTCGATGTCCGCGAGAAGTTCCTTCAGCGGCTGCACGGCCGCGTCGGCCTGCTCCAAGCGCCGATCGGCCCGGTCCACGGTCTCCCCCACCGTTTCGGCCGCGCGCACCAGCAGTTCCTGCGTAGCAATCGCCTTCGTGTGCATGCGTTGGATCCGGCCGGCCGCCGAGTTGAGTTCGGCGGCGAAGCGCTGGGGGGAGGCGAACCTGTGTGCATTCAGCAGGAGTTGGGCACTTGTGAGGACGGGTACCAGTCGAGCGAGAGTCGCGCGGGTGCGTTCCTGGGCCTCCTCCTCACGCCGCTCGGCGGCATGGCGCAACCAGCTGTGTACGAGGGTGAGCACGAGCAGTGCTCCGAGCGCGATCGAACCGGCGATCGCCACATGTCCGAAGCGGAAGACCCCGCTGAGGTTCCCCTGGAAGCCGGATTGCCACAATTGGAGGAAGGGCCGGGCGGACGCCTTCGGGTCCGCGTCGGTGAGCGCCTCGTACGCAAGGGATGCCTTCGCCAGGCCGGTCCAGGTGAACAACAGCGGCAGAAAGACCAGGCCTCCGAGGACCCCGTCGAGCAGGGCCGTACGACGCGCCTGCTGGTCAGGCTCGGCCGCCGCCACACACTCGGCCCTGGCGAAGTGCTGTAACAGGTCCAGGTCAGCCCAGGAGTCGAGTGCGCTCTCCTCATCGGAGTCGAAAGCGTCTGCCAATCCATGCAGGCCATCGGCGCACGGCGCCAACACCCCTTCTTGCGCCAGGTCTTCGAGGTGACGAGCCGTCACCTTTTTGTCGAGAGGTCCCCCCACGGACATTCCCCGCCCTGGTCCGGCAGAGCGCCGTCCCGTTGTCTCCACAATCAGCGAAGTTCACAACTCTTTCACTGGGGGCACAATAATAGACCACATTCCCATCGGTAAGCGTGGCGTTCACGTGAGTTCAGGGGGCCGAGCATGAGCGGCGACGGGCGGCAACGCGGGGTCATTCGGCTGGGAGCAGGTGCAGCAGGGCCACGGTTACGTGAAGCGTCGGGCACGGTGGAGACGCCCCGGAACGAGGGCGTCGCCGCACGCCGCACGGTGGAGCTGACCAGGTCCACCCCGGCAGCCCGGATCACGAGCAGGGGAGCACTGCAGGTCAACCTCAACTGGTCGGCGGCTTCCCACGCGGATCTTGATCTCGGTTGCCTGGTACGGACCCGTGACGGCCGGGGCACCGCGATACAGCCCCTGGGCGAGGCCTTCGGTTCACTCACCGAGTGGCCCTATGTCAGCCTCGACCAGGACGACCGCACTGGATCGTCATCCGACGGCGAGACCCTGAGAGTCAGCCTGGAGCACCGAAATAAGTTCTCCAAACTGCTCGTCTACGTGTACGTCTACGAAGGAGCAGTTGACTTCCGCCATCTCCGCGGCGTGGTCACGGTCACCGCCCCGGACGGCGAGTGGCACATTCGCCTCGATGATTCCCCGAAGGGCGCCACCGCGTGCGCCATCGCCATGCTCACGCCGGGGGACAGGTCCCTGGACCTGCGGCGAGAGGTCGTGTGGTTCACCCCCCACCTGTTCCGCACTCACCAGCAACAGATCGACACCGCCTACGGATTCGGCTTCGAGTGGCGATACGGGAGGAAATCGGCCCGCTGATCGGCGATCACGACGGGCAACATCCCTGCGTCGACGCTCACGTGGAGTCCGCCGCCTTTGCCCAGACATGGCATCGCCGACGGCTCCCTTGGTGGACCGCTCTCCAGGACGGGAAGTCTGCTGACACCGCCCCGCCCACTCGATCCCGTTGTCCGTGGCAAAGCGAATGCTCTCGCGTCAGTAGATCGCCTGTAGGTTCAACTTGCTCTACCAGGCCATGAATTGACAGGATCTACGTCTATACCG
Organism: Streptomyces sp. Q6; assembly: GCF_036967205.1. NCBI lineage: Bacteria > Bacillati > Actinomycetota > Actinomycetes > Kitasatosporales > Streptomycetaceae > Streptomyces > Streptomyces citrinus. The sequence goes on along the minus strand of NZ_CP146022.1, from coordinate 7,498,835 downwards.
AGGCTCAAGACGGGGGCGTCGGCATGCGTGCATGGGTGGTCAGAGCGGGCCGGCAGGGTGAACGCGAGAGTGAAGTTCTGCAGCAAGGTCTCGTCATCGCTGGTTGGACGGGGAACTCGGACCTATCCAACTGCATGGACCGCGCCGACATTCGCGGCATCGTGGAAGCCACGTACCCGGATGAGAACGACTACACCCTCCGAAACTGGACGAGTCAACTCTTCTGCTTCCGGCACAAGATAGCCGTCGGCGACCTCGTCGTGTTGCCCCGGATGAACGGCCAGTACGCGATCGGCCACATCACCGGGGAGTACGCCTACCGGTCCGATACCGAGGACGGGATGCGGCACATCCGGTCCGTCGACTGGAGCAGGACGGAGGTACCGCGCGAGACGTTCCGCCCGGATCTCCTGCAGTCCCTTGGCTCGCTGCTCACCGTCTTCGAGCTACGCCGATTCGACGCGGCGCAGCGACTCGCCCTGGTAGCTGAAGGAAGTGACGACCCGGGACGGCCGGACGACGGTGAACCCGGAGCCTCTCTCACAGGGCGACGCGTTCTCATCGAGCGTGCACGGGATCACGACAGTGACACTCAGGAGCCCGTGACCCTCACCGTGCGCAGGCTCCTCGAACTATGGGGCGCCGAGCGTCGCGACCGTGCCACGGTGGCCCGGATTCGACGCGATCTCGACGAGGCGGGGCTGCTGTCGGTCCCACCCTTCACCGAAGGCACGCAGGACAGCGTCATCGCCCTGATCGTCGCGGGCGCCGAGCCCGACGAGGACGGACCGAGCCAGCTCTCCAGGATCGCTCGCAGCGCCGTCACTGAGGCCCCGTCGGAGACGACGCCGGTTTCCAGGGCTGACGGTGTCGATTCCGCCGAGTTGTCCGGCGCGGCAGGACGACTCCGGTCCGGGGCACGGCGCCGCGAGCTCCCGACGACCACGTACCGGCCCACGCGCTGCGCAAGTACACGGGCACCGGCGAGTACATCTTGAGGGGCCATGTCGGAAGCGGACGTATCGACCACCACATCCCACGAGCCATGGCCGGCTAGGCGCGCCAGGTCATCGGCCGAGGTGCGGTCACCGTGCACCGTGTCGACGCCCGGCAGGCCGCGGCCACTGCGCCCGCGGTTGAAGGCAATCACCTGCCATCCGCGCTCAAGCGCGATGCCAGCAACCGACTTTCCGAGGAACCAGGTGCCGCCGAGGAGGAGAATGCGCATGCCCTGGATCTTGCCCGGGGCGGTCGATGGCAGCGAGGGCGGGGTGGTGTAGATGAAGTCCCCCTGGCCTCAAGTGCCCAGCACTTCACCGGCAATGGACGACATGATCGGTGCACGCTTCGTGAATGCGACGAGGCAGACACGACCGCGATCTGTGATCCAGGGCGGAGCGCTTGCTCAGCTCCAGAGCGGTAGCGCAAGCGATTCAGCCCGGAGCATCTCAGCCCGGATCCAGCTACTGCCCGTCTGCAAGCCCGCATCGAGTAGAGGCGAAGAGGGCTCCACACCCCCACAACTGCTGCCAGCTCCCGCCCCCACCACAGCAACGACCCTCGCATTCCCTCAAGCCGCACGAAAGCGCCCGAACCGCTCCCACCCGCGTTAAATATCTCCATGCATCCCCCAACGGCCATCACCCAAAAGCCGCATACCGCCCAACCTGAATCGGAAATGCGGTCAAGATTTCGCACGCACCCATAACCCAGACTCCAGCCAAGGGGACACCGCCCCCGACCCCACTCCCACTGGGAGCAACCCCCACCAGCACAAAGAGCGCAAGCCCATACCCGGAACGCCACCCATACGACGGGGAGCCACAGGTCATAAAACGGGCACGAACGTGAACATCCGCGCAAGGAATCGAATATGTGCGCAGCACTCAAAGTGGGCACAAATAGCCATGGGGACACTGGGAGTGCGCTCCCACTCCCCCGTTCCCTCTGGGAGCGACCGGAACAACAGAAAAAGGGCCGTTCGAAAACGGCCCTTCACCTGCGACGTTCGATGTCTCGAACTAGTCGGGACGACAGGATTTGAACCTGCGACCCCTTGACCCCCAGTCAAGTGCGCTACCAAGCTGCGCCACGTCCCGGCGCTCGCTGACCTGGGCTTTCCCCTGGCCGAACGTGCACGGAAACCATACCGCACTCGGGGCCGTGGTCGTGCATCCGTTTCGCGGCGGGGAACAGTTGACCTCAAGTTTGGTTGAGGTTGCAGGGTGGCTGTCATGACGACGACAGCGCGACGTACGTACGGATACAGCGACCTGCCCCGGCTGATGAGCGTGATGACCGGGGACGAGAAGCACGGGTCCGCCGCGACCTCCACCCTCGATGTGCTGTGGGTGCTCTACGACCGGGTGCTGCGGGTCGGGCCCGGCAGCGTGGACGATCCGGGACGGGATCGGTTTCTGCTGTCCAAGGGGCACGGGCCGATGGCCTACTACGCGGTGCTCGCCGCGAAGGGTTTCGTGCCGGTGGAGTGGCTGAGCGGGTTCGGGGAGTTCACCTCGCGGCTCGGGCACCACCCCGACCGGGTGCTCGTGCCCGGCGTGGAGATCGGCAGCGGGTCGCTGGGGCACGGGCTGCCCCTCGCCGTCGGCACCGCGCTCGGGCTCGGGGCGCGGGGGCTCGACGAAGCCGCCGTCTGGACGCTGGTCGGCGACGCCGAGCTCGACGAGGGAAGCAATCACGAGGCCATCGCGTTCGCCGGGGCCATCGGCCTGGAGCGGCTGCACACGGTGGTGATCGACAACCTCAGCGCCACGTACGGCAGGGCCGGAGGGATCGCGGCCCGTTTCGAGGCGGCGGGCTGGTCGACGGCGACCGTCGACGGGCGCGACCATGCCGCGCTGTACGAGGCCTTCACCGCCGCGCACGCCGGGCGTCCGCACGTGGTCGTCGCCCGCGTCGAGCCGAAGTTCTGATCCGGTCACGCCGGGCCATCGTTCCCGCCCCTCCTCGTACCGCCCCTGTACGCCCTGTACCGCCTCGGAAGGACCTCTCTCATGAACACCATGAACACGGTGGACACCACGGACACCATGCGTGACCGTTTCGCTCCTGTCGTCTCCCGGCTGCTCGACGAGGACCCCCGCGTCGCCGTCGTGCTCGCCGAGATCGGGCTCGCGCCGTTCGCGGAGGCCGCGCGCCGGCATCCGCAGCGGGTGATCAACGTCGGGATCAGGGAGCAGTTGCTCGTCGGAGCCGGGGCCGGGCTCGCGCTCGCCGGGCTGCGGCCGGTCCTGCACACCTTCGCGAGCTTTCTCGTGGAGCGGCCGTTCGAGCAGGTCAAGCTGGACTTCGGGCATCAGGGGCTCGGCGGGGTGCTGGTGAGCGCCGGCGGGTCGTACGACGTGTCGGCCGGCGGATTCACGCACATGGCACCCGGGGACGTCGCGCTGCTCGACACGCTCGACGGGTGGACCGTGCACGTGCCGGGGCATCCGGACGAGGCAGAGACGCTGCTGCGGCACGCGGTCGGTGCCGGGGACGAGCGGGTGTACGTGCGGCTGTCGGTGCAGGCCAACCGGGAGGGGCTCGCCGTCGACGGGGAGCGTTTCCTCCGGGTGCGGGAGGGGCGGCGGGGGGTCGTCGTCGCCGTCGGGCCGATGCTCGACAACGTGCTCGCCGCGACCGAGGCGCTCGATGTGAGCGTGCTGTACGCGACGACCGTGCGGCCGTTCGACGGGCGGGCGCTGCGGCAGGCCGTGGGAGCCACCGACGCGGCCGATGTCGTCCTCGTCGAGCCCTATCTCGCGGGCACCTCCACCGGCGCGGCGAACGACGCGCTCGCCGATGTGCCGCACCGGGTGCTCGGGCTCGGCGTGGGCCGTCGGGAGCTGCGACGGTACGGGCGGGTCGCCGAGCACGTCGCCGCGCACGGGCTCGACGCCGCCTCGCTGCGGGAGCGGATCAGCGGTTTCTTGTACCGGGACGCGCCGGTTCCTGTTCCGGCCTAGGCACCGGCAGGGTGGCGGGCGTGGGCCTCGCGTCGGCGCGTACGAGGTTGCGTACGCCGGGGATCGCGAGCAGGGCGGTGGCCGACAGGAGCGTGACGACGCCGCCCGCGAGCAGGACGTGCCGGGTCCCGAAGGCGCCGGACGCGGGGCCCGCGAGGGCCTGGCCGACCGGGGCCATGGCGAGGGAGCCGGCGACGTCGTAGGCGTGGATGCGGTTGAGCACCTCGTGCGGGACCTGGGTCTGCACGCTGGTCGCCCACATCACGCCCCAGAACGACATTCCGGTGCCGGCGACGAGGCAGCCCGCCATCATCCACGGGACGTCGAGGCCCGCGCCGACCACCGCCGGGAACAGAGCGAACGCGAACAGGGCGAGGGAGCCGGCGCGCAGCATGCGGCGGGGGCGCAGACGGAGCGCGACGAGGCCCCCGATGACGGTGCCGGCGCCGAGGGCGGAGTTGACCAGGCCGTAGGCGCGCGGGCCGTGCTCCTGGGTGATCTCGGTCGCGATGAGCGGGACGGCGGGTCCGGAGGCGCCGATCTGGAGGACGCACCAGACGGCGATGACGCCCCAGAGCCACTGCCGGGCTCTGAACTCCTTCCAGCCGTCGACCAGTTCGGTGCGGAAACGGGTACGGACGGCCTGGGTGCCGGGAGCCGCCGGGGGCAGGCGCAGGAGGATCAGACACAGGGCGCTCAGCGCGTACGTGCCCGCGTGCGCGGCGAAGACCAGGCCCGGCGAGGCGAAGGCGACGAGGAGTCCCGCGACCGCGGGGCCCGCGAGCTGGGAGCCCGACTCGGCGACCCGGATCGCGCCGTTCGCCGCCTGGACGTCGGCGGCGAGGCGGGGGACGGTGCTGGCGACGCCGGGCTGGAAGATCGCGGAGGCCGCGCCGTTGACGGCGCCGATGACGCAGATCTCCCAGAGCACGACGTGCCCGGTGAAGAACATGACGGCGGCGAGCGACTGGCTGACCAGGCGCGTGGCGTCGGCGCCGATCATCAGCAGGCGGGTGCTGAACCGGTCCGCGAAGACGCCGCCGAAGATGACGAGTCCGGCGAAGCAGCCGACGGACGCGGCCATGGCGAGGCCGACGGCTCCGGCGCCGTACCCGTACTGGAGGAGACCCGCGGCCAGGGCCACGGGCAGCATGGTGTCGCCGAGTTTGGCGATGGCCCGCGCGACGAAGAAGAGGCCGAAGTCGCGGGACCAGATGCTCCGGGACCTTCGCGCTTCCCGGGATCCTCGCGATCGCGGGAAGCGACCCCGCGGTTCCTTCGGACTCCGTGGTGCCCGCTCGCGCATACCCGCCCCGTCTCCTCCCGGCCCCCCGGCTCGGCGGCGCCGCATCGTCCACCCCTGTGAGGCGGATGATGCCACGGAGTACCGTGCACGCCCCACGTATTTTCAGCCCGTGGACGGGAGGCCCAACTCCGGGTGCGATTCCAGGAGTCGGGTCGGGGCGGCCTGGCGCCAGGAGTCCGCGAGGACGGCGCGCAGCTCGTCCGCGTCGTCGAGGGCCGCGAGTCTGGCGCGTACCCAGGCGAAGGACGCCTCGTGGTCGGCGATCCAGAACTTCTTCGGCTCCGCCAGGACCAGTTCGTCGCGCTCCTCCTTGGGGCAGCGCACGGCGATCGACGTCTCTTCCTCGGGCAGCGTGGCGAACATCTTTCCCGCGACCCGGAACGTGGGCATGCTCCAGGCGATCTTCTCCGTCGTCTCCGGCAGCGACAGGGCGATGGTGCGTACATCCTCGGCGTCCAGCATGGGGAAACCGTAGCCAAGGCCACTGACAACGGCTGGTCAGCGCCGTCGGGCGGTCACGGCACGCGCTTGTCCAGCCAGGCCGTGAGGTCGGCCTGGACCTCGTCGCGGTTGGTCTCGTTGAGGATCTCGTGGCGGGCGCCCTCGTAGCCCTTCCAGGTGAGGTCCTGCACGCCCACGTACCGGAAGTCCTCCAGGAGTTCGTGGACGAGGGTCATGTGCTGGTTGCAGGGGTCCTCCGTGCCGACCGCGATGTGCAGGGGCAGGTCGGCGGGGACGCGGGCGAGGTTCGCCGGGTCGTTGATGCGGCGCACGGCGCGGACCCAGTCCAGGGACAGGCCCGCCGAGAAGGGGAAGCCGCAGCGCTCGTCGGCGACGTACGTGTCGACCTCCGCCTCGTCGCGCGAGAGCCACTCGAAGCCAGTGCGGTGCTCGTACGGGTCGTTGAAGGAGGCGAAGAGGTCGGGGACGTAGGAGGAGAGGGCCGCGCGGCCGTCACGGGCGATCTCCGCCTCCAGGCGGGCGATCGAGCCCTCGATGTCGGCGCCGGGGAGGGAGCGGAAGGTGCCGGAGAGGATCAGGCCGACGAGGTCGTCGGCGTAGCGCTGCGCGTAGTCGCGCGCGAGCAGCGAGCCGAGGCTGTGGCCGAGGAGGACGAAGGGGATGTCGGGGTGCAGGGCCCGCACCTGGTCGCCGATGGCCTTGAGATCCTCGACGATCGACACCCACGCGTCGACGGTGCCGGGCTCGGCGTCGTCGGTGACGCCGTAGCCGCCGGTGGACTGAGCGGTGGCGCCGTGGCCGCGGTGGTCGGAGGCGATGACGCCGTAGCCGTGTGCGGTGAGGTGGCGGGCGAACCGGTCGTAGCGCAGGGCGTGCTCGGCCGCGCCATGGGCGATCTGCACGAACGCGCGGGGCCTGCCGCCGTCCGGGAGCCAGGTGTACGTGGCCACGGCCGCGCCGTCGCCGGTGCTCAGGGCGCTCGTGGTGTACGCGGGGGTGTCGGTCATGGGGTGCTCCTGTCCTGGCGGGGCGGCAACCCTGTTCACCTCCCCTTTCCCGCGGCCTCCATGCCTGGCCGGGTGGGTGCGACCTTGTAGAAGAGCGTCGTGGGGCGCGGGACGCCGGCGGGGTCGAGGGCGTAGTCGGGGATGACGCCGACCTCGGTCCAGCCCGCCGTGCGGTACAGGGGCTCGGCGGGGCTGCCGGTCTCCGTGTCGAGGACCAGGAGGGTGATGCCCGCCGCCGCGGCGGCTCGTTCGGCGGTGGCGAGCAGGGTGCGGCCGAGGCCCTGGCCTCGGGCCGACCCGCGCACCATCAGTTTGACGATCTCGGCGCGGTGCCGCCCGTTGGACCAGGGGTGAAGGCGAGCGAGACGGTGCCGACGCAGCGGCCCGCCGCGTCGCGGGCGACCCAGACCGCGAGGCTGCCGTCGGTCACGGCGGGGGTGCGCTCGCGCCACCACGCGGCGGCGTCGCCGGGCGTGAGTCCGGACAGGAATCCGACCGAGCTGCCGCCGGCCACGACGTCGGCGAGCAGGGCGCCCAACTCGTTTGCGCAGGAAGTGAACTGATCGGGCGTCATACGGACGATGTCGACGCTCACGGCAGGACCACCACGAGCGCGTACCGGACGGACTCGGGGCCCGGGCAGTGGAAGTGGGTCGGACCCCAGAGGCGGAAGCGCAGGCAGTCGCCGGCGCCGAGGGTGTGGGTGACGCCCTGCACGGTCAGGTCGAGGCGGCCGTCGAGGATCCAGATGTGCTGTTCGAGGCCGGGGACGGGCGGACGGTCGTAGGCGATGTCGGCGTACGGTTCGAGGCTGCCCTCGACGACCTCGGCGCGCAGTCCGGCGAGCGGCGGTGACACGGAGCGTCGCACGAAGCCCGACGCGTCGTCGCGCCACACGGGCTGGTCGGCGGCGCGCACGACCTGGGCCGGGGCGGACTCGACCTCGCTCAGGAGCTGCGACATGGTCCGCCCGTAGACGGCGCACAGGCGGTTGAGGAGGGCGGCCGTCGGGCTGATCTCGGCGCGCTCGGCGCGTGACAGGGTGGACCTGCTCACGCCGCTGCGGTCCGCGACGTCGCCGAGGGACCAGCCGTGCTCGGCCCGCAGCTCGGCCAGGCGAGCGCCGAGCCGGGCGTCGACGGGATCGGCCGGCCCCTCGTTCAGGGTCGTCGGAGCATCACTCTCGTGTCTCATATTCGGCACGATATCCCAGATATGAAACAGCGAGGTTGACGGAAAGACCGCGGTCGACGTGAAGACAGGTCGACGAAGAGGCCGCGGGAGCCCCCGGCGTCAGGCCGCCGCTTCGCCCAGCGCCGCGAGGACCGGGCGGATCAGCGGATGCGTCTCCGCTCCGTGGCGGACCGCCGCGAAGACCTTGCGGGTGGGGGCCACCCCGTCGATCGGGCGGACGACCACCTCCGTCAGGTCCATGCCGACCAGCGCCGAGCGGGGGACGAGAGCCACGCCCGCGCCCGCCGTGGCGAGCGCGACCACCGCCCGGAAGTCGTCCGAGGAATGCTCGAACTGCGGGGAGAATCCGGCGTGCTCACAGGCCAGGACGACCACGTCGTGGCACGGGTTGCCGGGGTACGGACCGATCCACGTGTCCTTCGCGAGGTCGGCGACCGGGACCCGCTCGGCGGCGACCAGGCGGTGCGCGACCGGCAGCACCGCGTCGAACGGCTCCGCGTACAGCGGCAGCCGGGTGATCCGGTCGTCGTCGGCGCCGGGCGCGCCCCGGTACTCGACGGCGACCGCGACATCGATCTGCCGGTCGAGCAGCAGCGGCAGACTCGCGTCGCCCTCGGCGTCGCGGACCCGGACCCGGATGCCGGGCGCGGACCGCGACAGACGCGCGAGGGCCGGGCCGACGACCAGGCCGATGCCCGTGGCGAAGGACGCGAGGGTCACCGTCCCGGCCTCGCCCGTGCTGTACGCGGCGAGCTCGGCCTCGGCCCGCTCCAGCTGGGCGAGGACGGCGTTCGTGTGCGTGAGCAGGATCTCGCCGGCCGGGGTGAGGCGGACGCCGCGCGCGCCCCGCTCGACCAGCTTGTGCCCCGTCTCCTGCTCCAGGGCGGTGAGCTGCTGGGACACCGCGGACGGGGTCAGGTACAGCGCGGCGGCCGCGGCCGTGACCGTACGGTGGTCGGCCACCGCCCGGAGGATGTGCAGTCGCCGCGCTTCGATCATGTCCCCGATTGTCGCAAACCGGTCAGCCGAGCTGCGCGCGGGCGTCGACGAACGCGTCCACGGCCCGGTTCACGTCCTGCGTCGAGTGCGCGGCGGACAGCTGGACGCGGATGCGGGCCTGGCCCTGCGGCACGACCGGGTAGGAGAAGCCGATCACGTACACGCCGCGCTCCAGGAGCAGCTCGGCCATCCGGCCCGCGACAGTGGCGTCGCCGAACATCACGGGCGCGATGGCGTGGTCGCCGGGCAGCACGTCGAAGCCCTCCTGCGTCATCCGCGTACGGAAGAGCTCGGTGTTGGCCGCGAGCTGTTCGCGCAGGTCGCCGGCCGACTCCAGGAGGTCGATGACCTTCAGGGACGCGGCCGCGATGACCGGGGCGAGGCTGTTCGAGAAGAGGTACGGGCGCGAGCGCTGGCGGAGCAGGGCGACGATCTCGGCGCGGGCCGCGACGTAGCCGCCGGAGGCGCCGCCGAGGGCCTTGCCGAGGGTGCCGGTGATGATGTCGACGCGGTCCATGACGCCGTGCAGCTCGGGGGTGCCGCGGCCGCCGGGGCCGACGAAGCCGACGGCGTGCGAGTCGTCGACCATGACCATGGCGTCGTAGCGCTCGGCGAGGTCGCAGATGTCGCCGAGGGGCGCCACGTAGCCGTCCATGGAGAAGACGCCGTCGGTGACGATCAGCTTGCGGCGGGCGCCCGCTTCGGTCGCGGCCTTGAGCTGGGCCTCGAGGTCGGCCATGTCGCGGTTGGCGTACCGGAAGCGCTTGGCCTTGCTGAGCCGGATGCCGTCGATGATCGAGGCGTGGTTGAGGGCGTCGGAGATGACCGCGTCCTCGGCGCCGAGGAGCGTCTCGAAGACGCCGCCGTTGGCGTCGAAGCAGGACGAGTAGAGGATCGTGTCCTCCTGGCCGAGGAAGGAGGACAGTCGCGCCTCCAGTTCCTTGTGGACCTCCTGCGTGCCGCAGATGAAGCGGACGGAGGCCATGCCGTAGCCCCAGCGGTCGAGGGCCGCGTGGCCCGCGGCGATGACCTCGGGATGGTCGGCGAGACCCAGGTAGTTGTTGGCGCAGAAGTTCAGCACCTCGCCGGGGCGGCCGCCCGCCGTCACGCCGACGGTGGCGGACTGCGGGGTGCCGATGACCCGCTCGGGCTTGTGCAGGCCGGCGGCGACGATCTCGTCGAGAGTGGCCTGGAGGTCTTCGCGTACGTTGTCGAACATGCCGTAAGTCCTTGTCAGCGGGGGGAGTTCAGGAAGTCCAGTCCAGGATGACCTTGCCGCCGCGGCCGCTCGCCGCGTCGTCGAAGGCCGCGTCGAAGTCGGTGTGCGCGTAGCGGCCGGTGATGACGGGGGCCAGGTCGAGGCCGCCTTCGAGCAGCACCGACATCGCGTACCACGTCTCGAACATCTCGCGGCCGTAGATGCCCTTGATCGTGATCATCGACGTGACGACGCGGGCCCAGTCGACGGCGAACTCCTGCGACGGGAGGCCGAGCATGGCGATCTTGCCGCCGTGGGTCATGTTGGCGAGCATGTCGCGCATCGCGGTGGGGTTGCCGGACATCTCCAGGCCGACGTCGAATCCCTCGCGCAGGCCGAGCGTGCGCTGGCCGTCGGCGATGGTGGACCGCGCGACGTTCAGGGCGAGGCTCACGCCGACCTTGCGGGCGAGCTCCAGGCGCTCCTCGCTGACGTCGGTGATGACGACGTTGCGGGCGCCGGCGTGCTGGGCGACGGCCGCGGCCATCAGGCCGATCGGTCCGGCGCCGGTGATCAGGACGTCCTCGCCGACGAGCGGGAAGGACAGCGCGGTGTGCACGGCGTTGCCGAACGGGTCGAAGATCGCCGCGACGTCCAGGTCCACCGGCACGCGGTGCACCCACACATTGGCCGCGGGCAGGGCGACGTACTCGGCGAACGCGCCGTCGCGGCCGACGCCGAGGCCGACGGTGGCCCGGCACAGGTGGCGGCGCCCGGCGAGACAGTTGCGGCACTTGCCGCAGACGAGGTGGCCCTCGCCGCTGACCAGGTCCCCGACGGCGATGTCCGACACGTCGCGGCCGGTCTCGACGACCTCGCCGGCGAACTCGTGGCCGACGACGAGCGGCGCGCTGATCGTGGACTGCGCCCAGCCGTCCCAGTTGCGGATGTGCAGGTCGGTGCCGCAGATCCCGGTCCGCAGCACCTTGATCAGTACGTCACCGGGGCCGATGGACGGCTCAGGGACGTCCGTCAGCCACAGTCCCGGTTCGGCCTTCTCCTTGACCAGCGCCTTCAACGGATCGGCTCCTGTCGTCGCGCACGCGGGCAGCGCGCAGCGGCCCGCGTACGAGGAAGAGTGGGTGGAGGTGGCGGCGAGGTGGCCGCCACCCCGGACTCTTCCCTACGGCGGGGCCCCGGGTCCATCGAGGATTTCTTAAGCGCCGCCGCAGCTTTCCTACAGGCCGTGTTCGTCCGGTGCCGCGCGGACCTGCCCCCGCTCGAAGTACGCGACGAGGGCGGGGTCGAGGTCCGGGACCGCGCGGGGTGTACCGCCGTCCCGCAGCGACTCGGTCGCCCGCACGCCCGCCGCGACGGCCATCCGCGCGGCGACGGGCGAGGTGTCGGTGGTGCCGCCGGCGCGCGCGAACCGGACGAACTCGTCGATCAGGAGCGGGTCGGCCCCGCCGTGCCCGGCGTTGTCCTCGGCGTCCGGCACGGGATACGTGGCGTCGGCCTCGGCCCGGTACGTGGAGCGGCGCGCGTTCCACACCTTGACCACTCCCCCGGGTCCGTCGCCGAAGTTCTCCAGGCGGCCCGCGTCGCCGATGACGGTGTAGTTGCGCCAGTAGTCGGGGGTGAAGTGGCATTGCTGGTAGGCGGCCAGCACCCCGTTGTCCAGGCGCATGTTGACCATCGAGACGTCCTCGACGTCGATGACCGGGTTGAGCCCGCGCTGGGTGTGCGGCGGCCAGTGGCCGTCCTTGGTGTACCAGTCGTCGGGCTTGGGTTCGCCGGGCGCGCGCCGGTGCGGGTTGTCGCCGTAGACCATGAGGTCGCCGAGGGCCTGCACCTGCCGCGTGTAGCCGTGTCCGAGCCAGTGCAGCACGTCGATGTCGTGGGCGGCCTTCTGGAGCAACAGGCCTGTCGTGTACCGCCGTTCGGCGTGCCAGTCCTTGAAGTACCAGTCGCCGCCGTAGCCGACGAAGTGGCGCACCCACACCGTTCTGACCTCGCCGATCTCGCCGCGCGCGATGATGTCGCGCATCAGGCGGACGACCGGCATGTGCCGCATGTTGTGGCCCACGTACAGCCGGGTCCCGGTCGCGTGGGCGGTGCGCAGGATCTCGTCGCAGCGCTCGATGGTGATGTCGAGAGGTTTCTCGACGAAGACCGGCTTGCCCGCCTTGAGTGCCTCGCAGGCGAGGTCGGCGTGGGTGTGGTCGGGGGTGAGGACGACGATCGCGTCGACGTCCGGGTCGTCGATCACCTTCCTGTGGTCGCTGGAGACGAGTGCGCCGGGAAACGCGAGGGCGGCTTCCGTGCGCGCCGCCGCGTCGTGGTCGGCGAGCGCGGTGACCCGGGAACCGGCCCCCGGCCGGTGCGCGGTGCGGGCGATCGAGCCGCGCAGCCCGTAGCCGAGGACGCCGAGCCCGAGATCACCGGACGGGGAGTCGGTCATGGATCAACCGCCTTTCCTATAAGGGGCGTTGAAGCAGCAGCGGGGAACCTTCCCGGGGACGGCCGCTTACGGGTGCACGAGGACGTGGGCGAGCCCGACGCGCCCGGTTCCGGTCAGTCGTACGCGTACGTAGCGGGCCTGCGTGTCCGTGTCGAGCACGGTGGGGCGCAGGGCCTTGCCCGTGACGTGGACGGTGGTGGCGTCGGTGAAGTCGGCGTCCGTGGCGAGCTGGACGTCGAAGTCCGCCGTCGTCATGGAGGTGTCGTTCCAGATCTCCACCTGGCCGAGGTGGTGGGCGGCGCCCAGGTCGACCTGCCACCAGGCGCCGGCCCCGGCGAGGGTGCGGCTGTCGGTGGAGGTGTCGCCGTCGACGGCGCGGGCCGCCGCGTTCGTGCCGTCCGTCGTGGACTGCGTGGCCGTGCCGGTACGGGCCAGGTCGGGGCGGAGCTGTTCGACGCGGCCGCGCCCGTCGGCGCCCGCCGCCTCGGCGACCTCGAGGGCCTCGGCCGGGAGCGTGTCGAGCCTGGTGCGGTTGTCGCTCATGGTCGAGCCGGTGCCCGCGAGGGCGGGGGCGTCCGTGTCGGTCCAGTTCCCGGTGGCGTGGTTGTCGATGCCGTAGTCGGCCCAGTTGGAGACCCACTTGTAGCCGACGCGGGTGATCACGTTGCCGGTGACGGCGATGTGGCTGGACTGTTCGTCGAGGTAGACGCCGTTGCCGTCGCGCTCGGTGTTCCCGTACGCGCTGCGGTTGATGTAGTTGCCGGAGATCACGGTGCCGGGCTGGGCGCCCTGCGTGTAGATGGCGCCGCCGTCGTGCTGTTCGTGCTCGACGCGCATGACGTTCGTGATCCGGTTGTTCGTGATCCGGTTGTCGCGCAGGACGGACCGCTGCGCCTCGGGCTGGTTCCAGCCCCAGCCGACGGAGACGGCCGAGTACGGCAGGTCGTCGAGGGTGTTGTGGTCGATGACGGTCTGCGCCTCGTAGCCGGCCCAGATGCCGACGGCGTCCGTGTACTCGGCTCCGGTCCGGCGGACGGTGTTGTAGGAGACCGTGTTGCGGGCTCCCGCGAGTGCGGGCTCCGGCTGGGGTTCGGTGTCGCCGATGTACGCGGCGCCGGAGGACAGGTCGGTGAAGCGGGAGCGGGTGAGGGTGGAGTCCTGGGTGCCGTGCTCGAACACGGCGCCCGCGCCGCCGAGCCGGGTGAACACCGCGTGGTCGACGACCACGTGCCGGCCGCCGCGGACGGTGAGGGCGGCGGCGGGCTTGGTGTAGAAGCGGCCCGCGTGGTCGACGGGTCCGGTGGCGCCGGTCAGGGTCAGGCCCGCCTGCGTTCCGGCGTATCCCTCGTCGGTGGACGGCTGCCGGTAGGCGGCGTACGCGAAGGTGAGGCCGGTGACGCGGACGTCGTGCGCGCCGTCGACGACGAGGAGGTTCTCGGTGACCGGGGTGACCGCGTGGAAGCGGCGCGGGTTCTCGCCCGCGCGCGGCAGGTACGTGACGGTGCGCGCGGCCGAGTCCCAGACGAACTCGCCCGGCCGGTCCAGGAGTTCGGGGGCGTTCTCGAAGAAGGCGACCTTGGCGTAGCGGCTGGAGTCGACGGTGGTCGAGTCCCAGGCGGGGCCGGTGCGGTCGGTGCCGGACGCGGAGTTGGTCCAGCAGGGCTGGGCGAACGTCATGAGGTCGCCGCTGACGGACGCGATCCGGCAGTGGTAGTTGCGCCAGCGGACGCGGATGACGGCCTCGGCGTCGGTGGGCCTGGCCCAGTCGGCGATGCCGGTCTTCTCGGCGCCGGTCATCCCGGTCTTGGTGGCGTCGCAGACGGCGGCGGCGCAGGACGCGCCGCGGGCTCGGACGGCTCGCTCGCCGTCGACGAACAGCTGACGCGGGGTGACACCGTCGGGGACCTTCGCGGACCAGGTCCCGTCGGCGTTCGCCGACCAGCCGGTGAGAGCGCGGCCGCCGGAGAGGACGGGATCGGCGCCGGGCGCCGCGGACCAGGTGACGCCGGAGTCGTCGGGGCCGAGCGTCAGCGGCGTACGCAACGCGTAGGTACCGTCGGCGAGTTCGACGCGTACGTCACGGCCGGAGACGGCGCGGGCGGCGTCGCGGGCGCCGGTCACCGAGCACGGCCGTCCCGCGGTGCAGGCGTCGCCCGAGCCGTGCGGGGCCGCGTACAGAACCTTCGGCGCGGCGGCCGCCTCGGCGGTGGCGGGCAGCGAGGCCAGGGCGAGGGTGGCCGCGGTGACGAGCGCGGCCGTCGCGGTGCGCATCCTGTTGTGCCCCCTCATGCTGTGGCCCGTCATGCTGTGCCCCCTCATGCCGTGGCCGTCCAGTCGGGGTGACCGGGCATCGGTGGATTCACCGCGCCGAACAGCCAGTCGCGCAGGAACGGGTCGAGCGAGCGGTCGCCGGTGACGTCGACGGCGTGGCCGATGAAGTCCTCGCTGGTGACCGTGCGGTCCTTGAAGCGGCGCGGCCACTGACCCATGATGCGATCGAACTTCCGCTGCCCGACCTGGAGTTGGAGTGCGTACAGGACGAGTGCGCCGCCGTCGTAGATGTTGGTGCCGCCCAGTCCCCTGGGCAGGCCGGGGGGTCCGTCGCTCGCGCGGATCGCGTCGAGTTTCCCGTACGTCGCCTTCATCTTGTCGGCCATCCGCGACCAGCCGCGCTCCTCGCTGTAGAGGGCGGCGTAGTACACGGCGGGCCCTTCGTTGAGCCAGGCCTGCTGCCAGTCGTGCGGGGTGACACAGTCGCCGAACCACTGGTGGGTCAGCTCGTGCACCATCGTGTTCTCGTACGTGGGATTGCCGTCGGCGTTGAGCTTGAACCAGTTGGTGCCCATCAGGGTGAGCGTGGAGTTCTCCAGGGCGTCGGTGTAGCCGCCGTAGATGTGCAGGCCGTACACGGAGAAGGGGTACCGGCCGAACTTCGCCTCCAGCCAGGCGAGATGGTCGGGGGTGCGTGCCACGATCGGCGCGTACGTGTCCTCCTCGCCCTGGGGGACGACGTGGCGCAGCGGGAGGCCCGTGCGGGATGTCCCGTACAGGTACGTGCCCTTGACGACGGCGATGCCGAGCAGCTCGGTGGGCATGCGCTCGCGCAGCGCGAAGTGCCAGACGGTGGAGCCGTCGGCGCGCCGGTCCTTGCCGGTCAACTCGCCGTTGGCTGCGGCCACATATCCCTCGGGTGCGGAGAGGTGGAAGGTCCAGGTGGCCTTGTCGGAGGGGGTGTCGTTGCAGGGCAGGAACGTGTCGGCGCGTGACGACTGCACGGCGGACGCGAAGCCGCCGTCCGCGCCGAACTTCCAGCCGGACAGGCCCGCACGGGGTGCCTTGCCGTTGCCGCGGTAGGTGACGGCGACGGTGAACGGGGTCCCTTTGTGGAGCGGGGCGGCGGGGGTGACCGTCAGTTCCTGCCCCGACTTGCCCAGGGACAGCGCGAAGGGGGCCGTGCGGCCGTTCACCGTGACGGCGTCGATGGTGTGGCCGTCGGTGTCGAGGTTGAACGCGGACAGGTCCTGCGTGGCCTGCGCGTTCATCCGGACCACGGCCGTGAAGTCGTAGGTCACGGGGGTGAAGTCGAAGGTCAGGTCGTAGTGGACGACCTGGTATCCGCCGTTGCCGAGGGTCGGGAAGAGCGGGTCGCCGACGCCGTCGGAGCCGGGGCGGGGATCGAAGCCGTCGGCGGCGACGGCGGGTGCGCCGAACACCGGGACCGTGACGGCCGCGGCCACGGCGGCCTGTCCGAGGAACGCGCGTCTGGTGGTGGTCACTTGGAGCCCTTCTTCCCGGAAGCCTGCTCGAACTCGGCGCGACAGGTGTCGCCGCCGGCGTTGCGCCACTTCTTGACCCAGGAGTCGTAGGCGGACAGCGGCTTGCGTCCGGTGACGAAGTCCTTCATGCCGTCGACGTGGATGGTGTAGAGGCTGCCGAGGCCCTTGGAGTCCCAGGTGGGCGAGGAGTAGCCCTGGGTCGGGTCCTCGATGAGCATCGGAATGATCTTCGTGTACGCCTCGTGGACGTGCTGGGCCGCGTCCGGATCGGTCGCGCTGAAGAACGCGGGTGCCGCCGAGGCCAGCTTCGACCAGGGCACGGTGATGTCCTGGGTGCCCTGCTTGGTGAGGACGGGGGTGCCGTTCTTGTCGCGCGTGTAGTCGGTGCCCTCGACGCCGTACGTGATGAGCGTGTATTCGAGGGAGCCGAACGGCGAGGCCGCGAAGTCGGCGAGGCGCAGGATCTCCTTGACGCGGGCGTCGCTCGCCTTGGTGATGTAGCAGTTCTCCAGCGAGACGTTGTCGGTCCAGGCCACCGCGTCCTTGCCGACCGGGACGATCGGCCGGACGTCGAAGGACTTGTCGATGGCGGCCATGGAGTCCACGTAGCCGGCGCCGGGCGCCAGGTACGACGGCATGCCGTCGTACACGTACGCGGCCTTGCCGTTCTTGAAGAGGTTCGTGTACTCGGCCTTCTGCGCGCCGGACATCTGGACGGTGCCCGGGTAGTAGCAGCCGGCCTTGTAGAGCTTGGCGGCGGTCTCGATGGCGTACCGGTACTTCTCGTCCTCGATCTGGTAGGTCCACTCGCCCGTCTTGTGGTTCCGCTTCCACAGGTGCTGGGCGCCGGCCGACATGGCGAGCAGGTTCACACCGCCGCCGGTGAAGAAGTACTGCTTCTTCCGGGAGTCGCTGAGGTCCTTCGCGAGGTCGACGAGGCGCTCGATGCTGTCGATCTGGTCGAGGCTCGTGACGCCCGCCTGTGCGAACAGGTCGGCGCGGTAGAAGCCGGCGCCCGCGCTGCCGTTCCGGGCGATCGGGATGCCGTAGAGCTTTCCGCCCTTGACCGCGTCACGCCAGCCGTACTCGGGGATGGCCGCCAGGTTCGGGTAGTCCTTGACTTTGTCGCCGGACAGGTACGGGCCGAGGTCGACGCACTTGGCCTGGAGGAAGGAGGCCATGTTGTCGACGCCGCCGGTCTCCGGGTACATGAAGATGTCCGGGAGCTGGTCGCCCGCGACCATGGTGGAGAACTTCGCCGGGTAGTCGTCGGCGGGCACGGCCGTGAAGTCCACCTCGGCGCCGAGGAGCTTCTCGATGGCCTGCCAGGCGGCGTTCTTGCCGCGTTCGGTCGGCAGCGGCGCGAAGGTCTCGGTGACGGCCGTGATCTTCTTGGCGCCCTTGAGGGGGGTGCCCTTCGTCGCCCTGATCAACTCCGTCGGGTACTTCACGAAGGCGTTCGGGACACCGGCCGCGGTGCCGGGCAGATCGGCGTTGATACCGAGCGAGCGGACCGTCGTGGTCGGCAGCAGCTTGCCGCCGATCGCGTCGGCCTTCGCCGCGGTGCCGCCGTCGCCGCACGCGGCGAGCAGCGGGGCGGCCGCGACACCGAGGCCGAGGCCCGCGCCCCAGCGGAACAAGGTGCGTCGGTTGACAGGGAGAGTGCCGGACATCGGGGAACTCCTCACCGGGAGGGGATACGAGGGAAGTCGCGGGGGGTGCGTCCTGCGCGGGGGGATGACTGTTCTGCGGGAAGGGGTGCGGCGGTCAGCCCTTGACGGCTCCGGTGAGCACGCCCTTCGTGAAGTACCGCTGGAGGAAGGGGTAGACGAGCAGGATCGGAACGACCGCGATCACGAGGACGGCCATCTGCACGGCCTGCTGCGGCGCCACGGCCTCGCCGACCGCGCCGGAGTCGAGGGCCTGCCCCTGGAGGATGAAGGTGCGCAGCACCATCGGCAGCGGCCACTTGTCGTTGTCGCCGAGGTACAGCAGGGCGTTGAAGTAGGCGTTCCAGTACGCGACCGCGTAGAAGAGTCCGACGACGGCGACGACCGCCTTCGACAGCGGCAGCACGACCTGGATCAGGGTGCGGAAGTCGCCCGCGCCGTCGACCTTCGCGGCGTCGTACAGCTCCTCCGGAAGATTCATGAAGAAGGCGCGCATCACGACGAGGTTGAACGCGCTGACCATCGTGGGCAGGACGAGCGCGGCGAAGGTGTTGTAAAGGCCGAGCTCCTTCACCAGCAGGAAGTTGGGGATGACGCCCGCGTTGAACAGCATCGTGAACAGGGCCGTCATGAGGATGAACCGGCCGCCGACGATGCCGCGCCGCGAGAGTCCGTACGCCATGCCGATGGTGGCCAGCAGACTGCACGCGGTGCCGAGGGTGGTGACACCGATGCTGACGAACAGGGCGCGCGTGACGCGGCCGCCGGTGAACGCGGTGCGGTAGGCGTCGAGGTTGGGGTGGTCGGGCCACAGGACGAGACCGTTGGAACGGATGATGTCGCTCTGCGACGCGAAGCTGGTCCCGATCACGCCGAGCAGCGGGTACGCGACGAGCCCGACGACGATGACGAGGGCGAGGCCCTTGAGGACCAGGCCGGTCCTGGTGGGCTTCTCCATCCAGGGCGGGCGGGCACCGGACGGGCGCAACTCCTGTGTCCGGGGCGCTCTTTCGGAGTGGTTCCGGGTCCGGACGGCGGTCGTCTCAGCGGTCAGCACCGCGGTACACCCCTTCGTGGCCGAGCCGGTGGGCGAACTTGTTCGCGCCGATGACGAGGACGGTGCCGATCACGGCTTTGACGAGGCCGACCGCGGCCGCCGTGCCCCACTGGTTGTCCTTGATCCCGTGGAAGTAGACGTACGTGTCCAGGACTTCGCCGCTGCCGGGGCCGACGGCGTCGCGCTGGAGCAGGATCTGCTCGAAGCCGACGGTCAGGATGTTGCCGAGGTTGAGGATCAGCAGCAGCACCAGGACCGGGGAGAGACCGGGCAGGGTGACGTGCCAGAAGCGGCGCGTCCGGCCGGCTCCGTCCATGGCCGCCGCCTCGTACAGGCCGCGGTCCACGGAGAGCAGCGCGGCGAGGATGATGATGGTGCCCCAGCCGGCGTCCTTCCACATGACCTGGAGCGCGAGCAGCAAGGGGAACGCGTCGGGGTCGGTCATCATGTCGTAGCGCGGTAGACCGAGGCTTTCGAGCAGGTCGGGGACGACGCCGGCGCCGCCGAGGATCTGCTGGAAGATCGAGACGATGATGACCCAGCCGATGAAGTGCGGCAGGTAGACGACGCTCTGCACGAAGCGGCGCAGCTTGTCGCTGACGATGCTGTTGAGCAGCAGAGCGAGCCCGATCGGCACGGGGAAGAACAGGATGAGCTGGACGAGCGCGATCGTCAGTGTGTTGCCGGTCGCCGACCAGAAGTCGGGGTCGGCGAAGGCGGCGCTGAAGTTCGCGAGGCCGGTCCAGGCGCTGTGCAGGTAGCCGAGGTAGGGCTGGTAGTCCTGGAACGCCACCATGTAGCCGAGCAGCGGCACGTAGTGGAACACCACGAAGTACAGGAAGCCCGGCAGGCACAGCAGCAACATCACCTTGTCGCGCCGGAGACGCTGCCAGAAGGTCGTGCGGGGTACGGCGGACGGTGGTGCGGGAACGGTCGGTGGTGCGGGAACAGTCATGGGGTGGTCCTGTTCGGCCGAGTGGCGCGATGCGGTAACTCTCCTGCTGCGGCGGCAAGTTAGTAAGCGGTTAACCCTGCCGTCAAGAGATGCGGGCAACGCCTGCGTTACGTATCGCTCTCAAGCCCTGCGATTGACCGGGCATTTCGGTTGTATTGCTGGCAACTTGTCAGTGTGGAGCGGTGGTTGACCTTGACGGTCACGCATCCTGCTCCCTAGTTTTCGGTAACGCCATAGAACACGTTTACTGTCCGGAGGCAGGGTGCGTACCACTGACGAGGCGCCGGTCGAGGCCACGGCCGCCGACGCCACACCGCCCCCGCGGCGGCCCCGTACGGTTCTCGCGATGGACTCCTCGGTCGTCGACGACGTCTTCCCGCCGTCGGTCCGGGCCCGCCTCGAGGAGACCGCCGACATTCAACCCCCCGCCGTCATAGGCGAGTTCACCAGCCGCGAGGCGCACTCCGCGCTCGCCGAGTGCGAGGTCCTGCTGACCGGCTGGGGCTGCCCGCCCATCGACAGGGCCGTGCTCGACCAGGCACCCCGGCTGCGCGCGGTGATCCACGCAGCCGGCACGGTGAAAACGTTCCTGAGCCGGGACGCCTACGAGCGCGGGATCACGGTCTCCTCGGCGGCCGCGGCCAACGCGGTACCGGTGGCCGAGTTCACCCTCGCCGCGATCATCCTGGGCGCCAAACGCGCCTTCCCCCTCTCCCACCTCTTCCGCACCCGGCGCACCCACCGCACCGCCGACGACCTGGACCGGCACCACTGGCTCGGCACGCGCGGCCTCACCGTCGGTGTCGTCGGGGCCTCGCACATCGGCCGCCGCGTCGTCCGGCTCCTGCGCCCCCTCGACGCCGAGGTCCTGCTCTACGACCCGTACGTGAGCGACGCCGAGGCCGAACTGCTCGGCGCGACCCGCACCGATCTGGACACCCTGGTCGCGACCAGCGATGTGGTGACCCTGCACGCGCCCGACACCGCCGAGACCCGGCGGCTCCTCGACGCGCGGCGGCTCGATCTGATGCGGCCGGGCACCCTGCTCGTGAACACCGCGCGGGGCCCGCTCGTGGACACCGCCGCGCTGACCGGGCACCTGGTCAGCGGCCGGATCGACGCCGTCCTCGATGTCACGGACCCCGAACCGCTGCCCGCGGACCACCCGCTGTGGGACCTGCCCAACGTCTTCATCACCCCGCACATGGCGGGCGCCCAGGGCAACGAGGTCGGGCGGCTCGGCGCGCTCGCCGTCGACGAACTCGCCCGGTACGCCCGCGGGGTACCGCTCAACCATCCGGTGCTCCTGGAGGATCTGGAGCGGATCGCGTGACCGGGCCCGCACCGCACGCCCTAGGCTCTGGTCCGGGCGGCGCACAGACGGCGCGGCCGGCACAGCACGACCATCAGGGGGTGGGCCGGATGTCCCGGCAGAGTTCGACGGCGTCCGGCGCGAGCGGCACGGCAGGCGGGCAGCGCCGCGCGACCGTCGTGGACGTGGCCGCGCTCGCGGGCGTGTCCACGGCGACCGTGTCGCGCGTGATGAACCGCAACTATCCGGTCGCCGCCGCCACCCGCGAACGCGTCGAGGAGGCGATGCGCTCCCTCGGCTATGTGGTCAACGCCCACGCCCGCGCGCTCGCCGGTGTCTCCGGCCGCACGGTCGGCATCATCGTGAGCGAACTGATCGACCCCTTCTACGCGTACATCGCGCGCGGCGTCGAACGCGAGGCGACCGACGGCGACCGGCTGTGCCTCGTCTGCTGCACCCAGGGCGATCCCCAGCGGGAGCTGGCCTTCATCGAGCTGATGCACGAACGGCGCGCGGACGCCGTGGTACTCGTCGGCGGAAGCGTCGAGGACCGCACATACAAGGCCGAACTGGCACGCCGGGCGAGGGAGTTGGACGCGGGCGGCTCGAAGCTGGTGCTGTGCGGGCGCCCCTCGCTCGGCGACGACGTGCCCACGGTCGGCGTGGAGTACGACAACGAGGGCGGCGCCTTCGCCCTCACCGACCACCTGATCACCCAAGGGCACCGGCGGATCCTCTACCTCGGCGGTCCGCCCGGCCTGTCGACGGCCCGCGACCGGCTGGCCGGGCACCGGCGCGCCCTCGAACTGCGCGGCATCGAGCGCGACCCGGCGCTGGAGCAGCCCGGCGCGTTCAGCCGCGCCTTCGGGTACCGGCGCATGGCCGAACTCCTGCGCGAGGGAACCGACTTCACCGCCG
Organism: Streptomyces sp. Q6; assembly: GCF_036967205.1. Lineage (NCBI taxonomy): Bacteria > Bacillati > Actinomycetota > Actinomycetes > Kitasatosporales > Streptomycetaceae > Streptomyces > Streptomyces citrinus. The sequence goes on along the minus strand of NZ_CP146022.1, from coordinate 7,476,552 downwards.
TCTTCGCCGCGAACGACATCGTGGCGGCCGGTGCGGCCCAGGCCCTGGAGGAGGCCGGGGTGCGCGTCCCGCAGGACATGTCGCTGGTCGGCTACGACGACATCCCGGTGGCCCAGGAACTGCGCCCCCGCCTCACCACGGTCCGGATCCCGCTGGAGGAGATGGGCCGGCAGGCGGTCCGGGTCGCGCTCACCGGCGGCGACGAGGACGACTGGCGCGCCCCGACGACCGGCACGCTGCGCCTCGGGACGCACATCGTGGTGCGGGATTCGGTGGCTCCGCCCCGGGTGGGGCGACGCCAAGGCTGAGCGTCCGCGGTCCGGCTCTCGTCGCGGGCCCAGGGTGCGGGACGGGTGCCGCTCGCCGCGGGCTCGGGGCGGGGACGCGGGTTCGGGCTCACGCTCGGGCGAGTTCGGCTGCGAGCGCGTGCGGGCTTCAGCGCACCCGGACGCCCTTCGCTGCTCGATTCTGCTTGAAGCAGGGCTGCTTGACGTAGTAACGAACAGAAACTCCGCAGAGCCTCTTGCGGACGGATAGCAAACGCTTACATGCTGGCGGCGCGACGCACGCGCCCCGCGTCCGGTCCTCACCGCACCGTCCTGCCTCGGCGCCTGTCGTTGAACCCCCTCCCCGTACGGACGACCGCAAGGAGACGACTCCGCATGCGTATCCCCGAAGCCCCGTCCCGCCGTACCGTCCTCACCACCGCAGCGGCCACCGGTGCCGCCCTCGCCGTCGGCCTCGGCTCGGGTCCGGCCGCGTACGCCGCCGACGCCGTGACCGTCCCGCTCAGAGCCCGCCCGTCCGCGGAGGCCGAGCGCCTGCGCCTCGGACAGGCCCTGCGCGCCTCCGAGTTCCAGGCCACGGGCCGGTACGTCGCGCCGGGCACCGCGCTCCGCCTTGACGTGCTGCCGTACGACGACGTGGTGCCGACGCTCTGGATCGGGCAGTGGGACTACTACGGCACGATCACCGCGCCCCGCAGTTATCAGCTCAAGGCGGGCGCGAACACGGTCACCGACCCGCACGGCGGCCCCGTCTACTTCTCGCTCACGGGCGACGGGGAGCGGGCGGCGGTCAAGCTCAGGAGCGGCTCCGTCCCGATGCCCGTCTTCACCCTGGGATCCACCCAAGAGGCCGACTACCAGGGTCAGTTGGACACGTACACCGACGTGCCGGTCGTCGAACTGCACGGTCCCCGGTCCATCGTGACGCTCAGCCGGGACGGCGCGCTGCTCCACCGCGACGAGGACCACGCGGCGCTGCTGCGGCTCCTGGAGCGGATCATCGACGCCGAGTCCGACATCAGCGGGCTCGACGCGTCCAAGCCGGTGCACCGGCCCAAGGCGGGCGGCTACCACTTCACCGAGGTGTCGGTCGTGCCGTCCGGCGTCGGCGCGTACGCCACCCACGGCTACAACGGCTTCCCTCGCGCCTACCTCGACCGGGCCACCACGGTGACCGGCCTGACGACCCGGGGCTGGGGGCTGTACCACGAACTGGGCCATCTGCATCAGCAGTTCGCGTACAAGCCGGGCGGCCTCACCGAGGTCACGGTGAACATCTACTCGCTGGCGGTGCAGCGCGCCCTGGGCCAGCCGTCGAACCTGCTGACCGTCACGCCGGCGACCGGGCTGAACTACTTCCAGTCCGCACGGGCCAAGTTCGGCACGGCGGGACTCACGTACGAGAAGTCGTTCGGCGCGTACGAGAAGCTCGTGCCGCTGCGGCAGTTGGAGCTCGCGTTCGGGGACGACTTCTGGCCTCGGATGCACCGGCTGGTGCGCGAGGAGAACCCGCAGTCGTCCTCCACCGAGACCGACAAGCGCTACCGGGCCCTGGCCACGTACGCCAGCCGCGTCGCCGAGCGCGACCTCACGGACTTCTTCGTCACCACCTGGGCCTTCCCCATCGACGCGCAGGGCCGCGCCGAACTGGCCGCACTCCATCTGCCGAAGCCGGACGTCGACCCGGCCACCCTGAGCGACTGACCGGGAGGGCGACGACCGACCATGGACCTCAGACGACCGATCACACGGCTCAGCGGACCGAGCGCGGACCTCAGCCGACGTCAGACCCTCTCGCTGGCCGGAGCGGGGGCCGCCGCGGTGGTACTCCCCTGCTCCCTCGCGGGCAGCGCCGCCGCGGCAGACGACCCGCAGGCCGTCGCCGCCGACGATCCCTACGAGCCGCTGCTCGCGCGGGCCGCGCGGCAGCTCACCGGCGGCGCCTTCGATCCGGACGACGCCGACTTCGCCGCCGCGCTGGCGGCACTGGACACGCAGGCCGCGGCCTGGTGGCGACAGATCGACGTGGCGACCGGGAGCAAGGCGCTCTGGGCGGACCTGTCCCCCGCCTCCGACCCCGCCATGTTCGGCCAGAGCTACCAGCGGCTGCGCACCCTCGCCACGGCATGGGCCACCCCCGGCACGTCGCTGACCGGCGACGCCACCGTGCTCGCCGGGCTGCTCGACGCGCTGCGCCTCCTGCACACCACCGGCTACAACCCGGCCCGGTCCGAGTCCGGGAACTGGTGGTTCTGGGAGATAGGCGCGCCCCGGGCGCTGATGGACACCTGTGTCCTGCTGCGCGCCGCGCTTCCGGCCGAGGACCTCGACGCGTACCTGAGGACGGTCGCCCGGTTCGTCCCGAACCCGGACCGGCGCACCAACTCCCCCACGCTCGCCGAGACCGGCGCCAACCGCGCCGACAAGGCCGTCATCGTCGCGCTGCGCGGCCTGCTCGCCCGGGACGCCGGGGTGCTCGCGCTGGCCCGCGACGGTCTCTCCGACGTCCGCGACCAGGGCCGCAACAGCCTGTTCCGGTACGCCACCTCGGGTGACGGGTTCTACCCGGACGGCTCGTTCGTCCAGCACGACTCCGTCGCCTACACGGGCACGTACGGGAGTGTCCTGCTGGGCAGCGCGGGGCAGCTGATCGCGCTGCTCGCCGGGTCCGCGCACGCGGTCACCGACCCGGCCGTCTCCGTGCTCTACGACGCCGTCGACCGGACCTTCGCGCCGGTCGTCCTCGACGGCCTCATGATGGACGCGGTGCGCGGCCGGGCGATCTCCCGCGAGCGGGCCCGCGACCACACCGACGGCGCCGTCACCGTCTCGTACGTCCTCCAGCTCGCCGACGGAGCACCCCCGTCGTACGCGGACCGCTGGCGCGCTGCCGCCAAGGGCTGGATCCTGCGGAACCGGGAGACGCCGTACGCGACGCTCGTCGGGATCCCCGCGCTCGCCCGCGCCAAGGCGGTCCTCGACGATCCGGCGGTGCGGCCCGCCGAGCGGCTCACCGGGCACTTCGTCCTCGCCGACATGGACCGGGTCGCGCATCGAAGGCCCGGCTGGGCCTGCGCCCTGTCGCTGTCCTCGAAGCGCATCGCCGCGTACGAGGCGGGCAACGGCGAGAACCTGCACGGCTGGTACACCGGCGACGGTATGACGTACCTGTACGACGGCGACGACCTCGACGCCTTCGGGGACGGCTTCTGGCCGACCGTCGATCCGTACCGCCTGCCGGGGACGACGGTCGACACGCGCGCGCGGGCCGATCTCGGGACCGGCGGCGGGACGAGCACCCTGCGGCCGAAGAACACGGTCGCGGGCGGCGCCGTCCTCGACGCCCGGTACGGCGCGGCGGCGATGGAACTGATCGCCGACGGGTCGACGCTGCGCGCCAAGAAGGCGTGGTTCTTCGTGGACAACGCGGTCGTCGCGCTCGGCGCCGGCATCACGGCGAGCGACGGCCGCACCGTCGAGACGATCGTGGAGAACCGGAACCTGCACGCCGAGGGCGCTCCGCGGCTCATCGTCGACGGGCACCCGCAGCCCGCGCGACAGGGCTGGTCGGCGCCCCTGACCGACGCCTCCTGGGCCCACCTGGACGGCACGGGCGGCTACGTCTTCCCCACCGGCGGTCCGCTCCACGCGCTCCGCGAGGAACGCACCGGTACCTGGCGCGCCCTCAACACCGGCGCCGACACGGGCGGCAGCACCACCCCGGTCACCCGCCGCTACGCCACTCTCTGGTTCGACCACGGCCCCTCCCCCACATCCGCTTCCTACGCCTACGTCCTGCTACCGGGCGCCACTGCCGCGACGACGGGCGCCTGGTCCCGGTCCCGGCCGGTGCGCATCGTCGCCAACGACGCCACCGTCCAGGCGGTCGAGTCGCCCCGGCTCGGGCTGCTCGCCGCGCACTTCTGGGCAGCGGGCGCGGTCGGCGGGCTGCGCGCGGACGGTCCCTGCACCGTCCTGGTGCGCCGCCGCGACGACGGGATCTCGGTGGCGGTCGCCGATCCGGGCCGCACCGCGACGACGGCCACGGTCCGCCTCCCCTTCCCCGTGCGCCAGGTGGTGCGCGCCGACGACACGGTCGAGGTCGCGCCGGGTCGCCGCCCGGTGCTCACCGTCCGCGTCGCGGGCTCGCGCGGCCATACGCACGCTGCCGAACTCGCCTGATCCGCCGCCCGACAGGCCCGAACCGAGGAGCCGACGAACCGCCATGCCCGCCCCGTACTTCTCCCTGCCGCCCACCGACCGTGTCCGCTCCCCCCGGACGGGCTGGACGCGGGCGCACTGGGAGGCCCTGGCCGACCGGCAGTTGGACGCGCTCGTCCCGTACGCGACCCCGGGGTTCGCGCAGTACCGGCTGCCGGGGCGGGCCAGTTGGTCCGGGGTCGTCTCGGACGGGCTCGAAGGGTTCGCTCGGACATTTCTGCTGGCCTCCTTCCGGATCGCGGGCGCGGGCGGGAGCGACGATCCCGGCTCGACCGTCGTCTCCCACCTGATCGAAAGGTATACGGAGGGTCTGACAACGGGCACGGACCGTGACAGCGGTGAGGCCTGGCCCGAACTCACCGACTGCTCGCAGCAGATGGTGGAGGCCGCCTCGATCGCCGTCGCCCTGCACGAGACGCGCCCCTGGATCTGGGACCGGCTGGACGCCCGGGTGCGGGAGCGGGTCGTCGACTGGCTCTCCGGGTTCGTCGGCGGGCGCACCTGGGACAACAACTGGCGCCTCTTCCAGGTGGTGTCGGAGCAGTTCCTGGCGTCCGTCGGCGCCCCGTACAGCCAGAGCGACATCGACGGCGGACTGGACCGGATCGAGGACTGGTACGTCGGCGACGGCTGGTACACCGACGGCGACGGCCGCAACTTCGACTACTACATCGGCTGGGCCCTGCACCTGTATCCGCTGCTGTGGTCCCGGATCGCCGGCGAGGACCCCGACTCGGGCCGCACGAAGGTGTACCGCGAGCGGCTCGGCCGGTTCCTCACCACGTATCCGCAGTTCTTCGGCGGGGACGGAGCCTCGGTGCACCAGGGGCGGTCGCTGACGTACCGGTTCGCGGCGACGGCACCCGTGTGGCTGGGCGCCCTCGCCGACTGCACGCCGCTCGCGCCCGGTCTGACCCGGCGCCTCGCGTCCGGCGCGGCCCGGCACTTCGTGGAGCGCGGGGTGCCGGACGAGCGGGGGCTGCTGCCGCTGGGCTGGTACGACACGTTCCTGCCCGCGACCCAGCCGTACTCGGGGCCCGCGTCACCGTACTGGGCGAGCAAGGGCTTTCTGGGGCTGCTGCTGCCCGCCGATCACCCGGTGTGGACGGAGCGCGAACTCCCGCTGCCCGTCGAGGAGTCCGAGCAGTACACGGCGCTGCCCGCTCCGGGCTGGCTGCTGCACGGCACCCCGCACGACGGCATCGTGCGGCTGATCAACCACGGCAGCGACCACAACCCGCCGCAGGGCCCGGCCGAGGACGACCCGCACTACGCCAAACTCGCCTACTCCACGGCGACCGCCCCCGAGTCCGCGCCGCACGCCTGGGCGCGCACGGTCGACAATCACGTCGCGCTGCTCGCCGCCGACGGCACCCCGTCGCGTCGGCTCCGCATCCACCCGCTCACCTGCGAGGGACGTCGCGCCTCTTCCCGTCACGACGCTCAACTCCCGGGCAGTGACGAGGAGTTCCCGATCGTCTCGACGAGCGTGCTGCACGGGCCGTGGGAGGTACGGGTGCACCGCGTGCAGGCCCCGGCGGGTGTGACCGTACGCGAGGGCGGCCACGCGGTCGCCGACACCGCCCGGCCGCACGCCGAGCGGGGGCCTGGCTGGGCCCTGACGCGCACGGAGTCGGGGCTGACGAGCGCGGTGGTGGCCCTGTACGGCTGGGCCGAGGAGACCGGCGTCGCCCGTGAGGTCGAGGCCAACGCCCACGGACCGCATTCGGCCACCCCGTACCTCCGCGCCGCGCGGCCCGCGGGCGGCGCGAGCGTTCACGTCACGCTGGTGGCTCTGACCCGTGACGTCGTGCATCCCCGGGCGCTGCGGGAGTCGATCGCCTGCACGGTGGAGGCGTCGGGGGAGGTCAGGATCACCTTCCCGGAGGGCGAGACGGTGACCGTGTAGCTCCCGCGCCCCGTCAGGCACAGTGGCGGATCCGTCACAGCAGGGTGTCGCCCCGTACCCGGATCATGTCCATCACTTCGCCCGCCATCGCCTTGATGGTGGCGAGTCCGGCCCGCCCCCAGGGCCGCGGTGCGGTGTCGACCACGCATACGGTGCCGAGCGCGAGCCCCGTACGGTCGTCGATCAGCGGGGCGCCCAGATAGGAGCGGATGCCGATCTCGTCGACCACAGGGTTGCCCGCGAACCGCGGGTAGTCGCACATGTCTTCAAGGACGAGCGCTTTGCGGCGCACGACTACATGAGGGCAGTATCCGTGATCGCGCGTCAAGTAGCGGCTCGCGGAGCCGTCGGCCGACCGGGCCGCGACCGCGCCGAGCGCGCCGCCCCGGTGGTCGCCGTCGGGCGTGTGCAGTCCGGCGAAGAACTGCCGGTTCTCGTCGATGAAGTTGACCATCGCGTACGGCGCGCCGGTCACGCCCGCGAGCCGGTCCGCGAACAGGTCGAAGGCCGGCTCGGGGCGCCGGCCGAGGCCGAGCCGGAACAGCCGCTGTGCCCGTTCCGGACCTTCCTTGTCGACCGGGGTGAGCAGCAGACGCCCGGCCGCGTCGTATGTCACGTGTGGGCTCCGAAGCTGGGCTCCGCGGGCGCGGCGTGCGCGAGCAGGTGCCGGACCAGGGTGAGCAGGGTCTGGATTCCGGAGCTGGAGATGCGCGCGTCGCAGCGGACCACCGGAACCTGCGGGTCGAGGTCGATGGCGGCGCGCACCTCCTCCGGTTCGTAGCGGTACGCCCCGTCGAACTCGTTGACCGCCACGATGAAGCCCATGCCGCGCTCCTCGAAGAAGTCGACGGCGGCGAAGCAGTCCTCCAGACGCCGGGTGTCGGCCAGGATGACCGCTCCCAGGGCGCCTTCGGAGAGCTCGTCCCACATGAACCAGAAGCGTTCCTGCCCGGGGGTGCCGAACAGGTACAGCACATGCTCCGGGTCCAGTGTGATCCGGCCGAAGTCCATCGCGACCGTCGTCTCGACCTTGTTCTCGATGCCCTCGAGATCGTCGGTCGCCGCGCTGACAGTGGTGAGCAGCTCTTCCGTGCTGAGCGGTGCGATCTCGCTGACCGCCCCGACAAAGGTCGTCTTCCCGACGCCGAACCCGCCCGCCACCAAGATCTTCAGCGCAGTGGGGAACAGCTCAGAGCTGTCGTCGTAGTCCATCGAGCACTGCCTCCAGTAGGGACCGGTCAGTGGGGTTTTCGTGGAACGTGGGGGGCTTGGTGGTGATCGCCCCGCAGTCGACGAGGTCCGAGAGAAGGACCTTGGTGACGACTGCGGGGAGCTTGAGGTGGCCGGCGATCTCCGCGACCGATGTCGGCTGGGCACACAGGTCGAGCGCCTGGCTGTGTTCGGGTCCCAGATAGCCGAGGGGGGTCGCCCCCGTGGCCATGACCAGGGACAGCAGATCCATCGACATGCTCGGCCGGGTGCGCCCGTTGCTGACCGTGTAGGGGCGAACGAGGCGGCCGGCCGCGCCGTCGAGCCACGGCCCGTCCTGCGGGGCCGCCACCCTCAATTCCTCATCGCCGAGGGCTCGGCCGCGGGCTGCCGCGGCGCCGTCACCAGGTAGGGACGCACACTCTTGACGAGCATGGCCATCTCGTAGCCGAGCACGGCGGCGTCGGCCTCCCGGCCGGCCAGCACGGCGAGGCAGGTGCCGGAGCCCGCGGTGGACACGAACAGCAGGGTGGAGTCCAGCTCCACCACCACCTGCCGTACGTCGCCGCCGTCGCCGAACCGGACTCCGGCGCTACGGCCGAGCGAGTACAGGCCCGACGCGAGGGCCGCCATGTGGTCGGCGCTGTCGGCGTCGAGTCCGTGCACGGACTTGACGAGGCCGTCGGAGGAGAGGAGCACGGCGCTGTTGGTGTGGGGAACGCGCTGGACGAGGCCGCTCATCAGCCAGTCGAGATCGGACACATGACCCGTCGGCACATCGCTCGCCATGGGGGATCGACTCCTTGTCGGACAGCTGGGGGTGGTGCTGGTCGGGTGGGGGGCGGAGAGGGGACCGGCGGGTATCGCCCCGCGGTGCGGGGCCGTCGCGGCGGTGGTCATGCGCTGCTCCCACCCGCGTCGTCACGGGGCGGTGCCTCGCGCGACAGCTCGCGCGGCTCGGCCGCCTCGGCGAGGGTGATGCCGCGCTGGAACGCCGCCATCAGTCCGGGGTCGTGACCGACCGGAGGGTCGTCGTCGGGGCGCTGCGCGGGGCCGCCGCGCAGCTGGGGGCGAGGTGCTCCTGTGCTCTGCGCCGGGGCAGTTGGGGCCGGCCCATGGTGCCGCGGACCGGGCCGCCGAGCGGGGTCGGCGGCGCCACCGTGTGCTCCTGCGCGGCCTGCCGGTCCTCGGGGCGGATGCCGGGCAGGGCGTCGGCGGGGGTGGGCCGCGGATCGCCGGTGGTGCGCTGCGGCAGGGGTGTCACGCCGGGCGGGGCTTCGGGGCGCGGCGGCCGGGGCACGGCGGTCACCCCGGCGTGCGGCGTGGCCCGGACAGGGCGTGCGAGCGGCGTCGGGGCCTCTGGTGGCACCGCCACGGGGACCGCGGCCGCGCTCCGCCCGTTCGCGGCGGCGGCCTGCGGGCCGAGCACGCTGTCGGCGGTCGCGGCGGCCGCGGCCCGGCGTACGTGCGGGGTCCGCTCGACGCCGTCGTCCCGGTCGGTGCCGAGCAGTGCCTGCGGCAGGACGAGAACGGCCTGTACGCCTCCGTAGATGTTGGTCTGAAGTCGTACGGTGATGCCGTGCCGCCGCGCGAGCTGCGAGACCACGAACAGGCCGATGCGCCCGTCCTGGAGCAGGCTCGCGACGTTGACCTGGTCGGGGTCGGCCAGCAGCGCGTTCATCTTGTTCTGCTCGGTGACCGGCATACCGAGGCCGCGGTCCTCGACCTCGACGGCGACTCCGGCGGTCACCACGTTGGCGCGGAGCAGTACCTGGGTGTGCGGGGCGGAGAACACCGTGGCGTTCTCGACGAGTTCGGCGAGGAGGTGGATGCAGTCGGCGACGGCGTGCCCGCGCAGCGTGCCGTCGATCGGCGGCACGAGCTTGACCCGCGAGTACTGCTCGACCTCGGCGATGGCGGAGCGCATCACCTCGGTCATGGAGACGGGGTGACTCCACTGGCGGCGGGAGACAGCGCCGCCGAGCACCGCGAGGTTCTCGGCGTGCCGGCGGATGCGGGTGGCGAGGTGGTCGACATGGAAGAGGCCCTTGAGGAGGTCGGGATCCTCCACCTCGTTCTCCAGGTCGTCCAGGATGGAGATCTCGCGGTGCACCAAGGACTGGAGGCGCCGCGCGAGGTTCACGAAGACCTCGACCTTCTGCTGGCTGCCCGCCTGGCTGGAGAGCTGCGTGGCCTGGACGACGGCGGTGACGGCGACGTCGTGGGAGCGCGCGAGGTCGGCGGCGAGTTTGTCGAAGTCGTCGGAGCCCGACGCCGCCGGGGCGTGCGGCCGGCGCGGCGGCGGCCCTTCGCCCTTGCGCAACTTCTCGACGAGTCCGCGGAGCTCGGCCTGACCGCGGGCGCTGGTGCGGCGCAGCCCGACGACCCGGTCGTGCACGGTCGTGGCCGCGCGGTCCGCGGCCACGGCGGCGATCACGATGGCCGCGGCCGTGACGAGACAGGCCCCGGCGAGGACGGCCCACAGCGCGGGGCTCGGGCGGACGCCCGTGGAGCGGATGACGAACAGCACGGCCGCGCAGGCGCTGAGGGCCACCGCGAGCGGTGGCAGCACGGCGACACGCAGCAACTGAGGGCGTATGTGGGTCTCGGCCGGGTGCGGCGCGGCGGCCCGCCCGGCCGGCCTGCCGTGCCGACCGCCTTCGCGGCGCTCTGCGCGGGCGGCCGGCTGGCGAAGCTGAGACATACGGGTCCTCGTCCTCGGTTCTCTCGGGGCGTCGGTCGGCGGGTCACGACGGCAGCCGACGCGACCGGGCGTCGCACGGCGGGCACTCACGGTAGTCGTCAACGCCTCATGTGCGGTGGGCAGTTGCCAAACTCCGGCGGCCGACGTCCTGCTCTGGTATGAGCCGCCAAACGCCAGTCCGATTACCCCTACGGACAGGTGTTCGCCCAGGCGGGGGCGACGGCAGCCTCTCGTACGGTCGGCTCCACGAGGACCGGATTCGACCGCATGCTCGACCGCCCGGACGCGCCGCTGCTCGCCGGCTTCTGGAGGACGGCGCACGGTGACGGCGCGGGGTGACGGGGACGAGCCCCCGCCCGCGCCGTTCACGTCGCGCGAGACGCCGCTCGCGTCGTGCGGGCCGCCGGTGGCGAGGAGGACGCGGAGGGTACGGGACTACGGAGCGGGAGGGGACAGCGGCGCCGGCCTGTGTTCGCCGGAGGGGGCACGGCGGCGGCTTTCGATCCTGGCGGAGTGCGGGCTGGGGACGGCGAGGAGCCGGCTGCACACCGGCTATCAACCACCGGCCATCGGCCATCGGCCATCGGCCATCGGCCATCGATGTACGGGTACCAGGGCGCGGCCGGCCCGGGATCGCTGGGCGCGGATCGTGGAGGAGCCGGACCGGCGGGCGGACGGCAGGGTCCTTGTGGAGGAGCGCAGGGACGGCTGGGCGCGCGGCCGGGCACGGGGCGGCGGGCGCCGGGCCTGGTGGCGGCGGGCCGGGCCTGCGCGGCGTTGGGCCTGCGCAGCAGCGCCGCCATCGGGGCAGCGTCTCCGCGCCTCCCGGCCGGTCCGTCTCCGGGACGACCTAGGCGTCAGCGGCACCGCGAAGTACGGCCCAAGGGCGCCTTCACGTCCGGATGCCGTCCGAGCCCCAGATCAGTCGCGGCCCTGGGCCGGGGATCTCTCGCGGCCCAGGGCATCTCCGGGCCCGGGATCTCTCGCGGCCCGGGGCCACCCCCGGACCCGGGATCTCTCGTGGCCCGGGGCCACCCCCGGACCCGGGATCTCTCGCGGCTCAAGGCCGCCCCGGGTACGGGATCGCTCCGGGTCCGAGATCACTCGGAACCCGGGATGGCTCAGAACCGGAGACCGCGATCACCGACGGGCCCACACACCGGGCGGACCCACCCACCGAACGGACCCATCCACCGGCCGGACCCACCCACCCGTCGCCACCAGCTCGCAGCCCCACACCTGCCCCCAGCCCGTCAGCGATCCCCCGCCAGATCCAGCTCGCCCTCGACCGGCTTCGCCGCCAGAGCCCCCTTCTCGTCGCCCTCGCGCGGACGCCAGGGATGCGCGAGGGGCGCGGACACCGCTCGCCACCACCGATCCGTCGGGATTCGCCCGGCCGGTTCGAAGGGCTCTCCGGGGCGCGGGACGGCGAGCACCTGCTCCGCTTCCCGCGCCGCGTCCGCCGTCCACTCGCCCGGCTCGGCCCAGGGGTGGAGCGACAGGTTGAAGGTGCCCCAGTGGATCGGCATCAGGACGCCGTGCGGCGTGCCACCCTGGAGGTCGAGGTGGGCCCGCACACCTTCGGCGGGCGTCATGTGGATGTCGGGCCACGCGCCGGGCAGCGGGGTGCGCCCGGTGTGGCCGTCCCGCCAGTGGTTGGAGTACGCGCCGATCTGGATCATGGTCAGGTCGAACGGGCCGTGCTCGGCGCCGATGTCTTTGAAGCCCGGGAAGTAGCCGGTGTCACCGCTGTGGTAGATCCGGTGCTCGGGCCCCGCCACGACCCACGACGCCCACAGGGTGTGCTGTGGGTTGCGCATGCCGCGGCCGCAGAAGTGGCGGGCGGGCGTCGCCGTGAGGGTCACTCCCCCGACCTCGGCCGACTCGTGCCAGTCGAGCTCGCGCAGCCGGTCGGCCGGGACACCCCAGTGCTCCAGGTGGGCGCCGACGCCGAGCGGCACGGCGAACAGGGTGTCCGTGCCGGCCAGCTCCTTGATCGTGGGCATGTCCAGGTGGTCGTAGTGGTCGTGGGAGATGACGACCACGTCGACGGGGCCGAGCGCGGCGAGCGGCAGCGGCGCGGGGTGCAGCCGCTTGGGGCCCGCGAAGGAGAAGGGGGAGCACCGCTCGCCCCACACCGGGTCGAAGAGCACCCGCACGCCGTCGATCTCGGCGAGCACGCTGGAGTGCCCCATCCAGGTGATCCGGAGCCCGTCGACGGAGGGCTTCGACAGGTCGGCGAGGGTCGTGGCGTGCACCGGGACGGTGCCCACGGGGGCGCGCAGGGCGCGCTCCTCCTTGCGGAAGAAGACCTTCGCGAAGTCGACCATGGAGCCGTCCGGCCGGATCTTCGCCGCCTGCGGGTTCTGGAAGGCGCCGTCCGAGAAGTTCGGCGACTTGTGAATGCGCTCCAGGCGGGCGCCCGTCGACTCGGCGCCGAAGGCGGCGGGCTGCAACGAACGCAGTCCGGAACTCAGGGAACGTGACACGGCGCCTCCCGTTTGATCGATCAGGGATTTCCATTATGGGCGGCCCCACCGACAACGCGCCGCCCGCCCTCGCGGGGCACCGGCCGCGCGGCTCCGGGGCACCGCGCGCCCCGCCCGCCCTGAACTGATCCATCATTCAGTAGCCGCTCCATTGACAGGGCTCTCCAAGGGTCCGGATACTGACCGACGATTCAGTAAAGCCACTTGGAGGCACCATGTCGGAACTCCCCACCGAGCTGGTCCCGCTCACCCCCGAGCAGCGCGCCGTCGTGGAGCTCGCGCGGTCGTTCGCCGCCGACGAGATACGCCCGCGCGCGCGTGCCGTCGACGAGGCGGACATCGAGACGCCCTGGGACCTGTGGCACAAGGCCGCCAAGGTCGGCATCACGGGGTTCATGCTTCCGCAGGAGTACGGGGGCGGAGGCTTCACCGACGTCTTCACACAGGTGCTCGTCCAGGAGGAGCTGTGCGTCGGCGACCTGGGCATCGGCAACCTGCTCTGCTCCAACGGCTTCTTCGCCGACCCGGTGCTCGCGCTCGGCTCCGAGGAGCAGAAGCGCGCCTGGCTGACCCCGCTGACCGGCCCCGACTCCCCCATGACCTCGCTCGCGACCACCGAGCCGGGCGCCGGCTCGGACGCCGCCTCCATCACGACGGCGGCGATCCGCACGGCCGGCGGCTATCTGCTGAACGGCCAGAAGGCGTGGATCTCGAACGCGGGCGAGGCCGGCCAGTACGTGGTGTTCGCCAAGACCGATCCGACGCGGCGCTCGCACGGAGTGAGCGCCTTCTTGTTGCCGAAGGAGACCGAGGGGCTCACCTTCGGTGAGCCGATGCGCAAGATGGGCCAGCGCGCCATCGTGTGCCGCGAGATGTTCTTCTCCGACGCGTTCGTCCCCGAGGAGAACCGGCTCGGCGACGAGGGCCAGGGCTTCGCCGGTCTGATGCGCACCTTCGACATCTCCCGCGCGGTGCTGGGCGCGGCGGCCACCGGCGTGGCCCGCGCCGCCTACGAGTACGCACGCGACTACGCGCGCACGCGCGTGCAGTTCGGCAAGCCGATCATCGAGCACCAGGCGGTCGCCTTCCGCCTCGCGGACATGCGCACCCGGATCGAGCAGTCCCGGCTCATGACGTGGCGCGCGGCCCGCCGTCTGGACGCGGGCCTGGACGCCACCGCCGAAGCGGCCATGGCGAAGCTCACGGCGTCGGAGACGGCCGCCTTCTGTACCTGGGCGGCGGTGCAGACGCTGGGCGGCTGGGGCTACTCACGCGAGTTCCCGGTCGAACAGTGGATGCGGGACGCCAAGTTGGAGGAGATCGAGGAGGGCACCTCCGACATCATGCGCCTGGTCATCTCGAGGTCGCTGTGACGGCCGAGCCGGTGCGGCTGACCGGCGGCGAGGCCGTCGTACGCGCCCTCGCCGCGCACGGCGTGACCCGCGCCTTCGGCATCCCCGGCACCCACAACCTGGAGATCTACCGCCATCTGACGGCGTACGGCATCGCGCACGTGGCCCCGCGCCACGAACAGGGCGCGGGGTACGCGGCGGACGCCCACGCGCGCGTGACGGGCACCGCGGGCGTCGCGATCACCACGACGGGCCCGGCCCTGCTGAACATCACGGCCGCCGTCGGCCAGGCGTACTCCGACAGCGTGCCACTGCTGGTGATCTCGCCCGGCATGCCGCTGCGCCACCCGCGCCAGTCGACGGGCCTGCTGCACGAGACGCGCAGTCAGAGCGAGGCGCTGCGCAACGTGGCCGCGTTCAGCCACCGGGTCTCCTCCGTGGAGGAGATCGGGGCGGCGGTGGCGCGTGCCTTCACTCTGTTCCGTACGGAGCGGCCGCGTCCGGTGCACATAGAAGTGCCGCTCGACCTCCTGGAGGCGGCGGAACCGGCGGGCCCGGTACGGCTGGCCCCGCCCACCGCCCCGGCCGTGCCCGACGCGCGGGCGCTCGCGGCGGCGGCCGACCTGATGGCGCGTGCCGAGCGTCCGGCCCTGGTCCTCGGCGGCGGCGCGCGCGGTGCGGGCCCCGTGTGCCTGGCGCTGGCCGAGCAGTGGGGCGCGCCGGTGGTGACCACGGCGAACGGCAAGGCGGTGGTGGACGAGCGCCATCCGCTGTCGCTGGGTGTGTCCCTGCACAGCCCGGCGGTCCACCGGTGGCTGGCCGACCGGGACGTGGTCCTGGCCGTCGGCACGGAGCTCGCGGAGTCGGACCTGTGGGCCGATCTGCCGCCTCTCCAAGGGAAGTTGATCCGCGTCGATCTCGATCCGGCGCAGATGTATGCGGGCATTCCGGCGGACGTCGCGCTGGTAGGTGACGCGGCCGCCACGCTGGACGCCCTGAAGGTCGTCGGTGGTGGCGCCCCTGACCTCATCCACGAAGAGGCGGCGACGCTGCGCGCCACGCGTGACGACGAGACCCGCGTGCGGGACGCCGCATGGGTCCCGTACCTGGAGGTGATCGGCGCGACACTCGCCCCGGACGCGATCGTCACCTCCGACAGCGCCCAGTGCTGCTACTACGGCGCCCTGCCGCACCTCCTCCTCGGCCCGCGGGCCCGCTATCTGCACCCGACCGGCTTCGGCACCCTCGGTTACGCCCTGCCCGCCGCGATCGGTGCCAAGGCCGCCCACCCGGACCGGCAGGTCGTGGCGCTGAGCGGCGACGGTGGCCTCCAGTTCACCGTCCAAGAGCTGGCCACGGCCGCCGAGCTGCGACTGCCGCTCCCCGTCGTCGTGTTCGACAACGCGGGCTACGGGGAGATCCGCGACGAGATGGCGGCCCGCGGCGACACCCCCGTGGCCGTCGACCACGCGCGCGTGGACCTGCCCGCGCTCGCCCGCGCCTACGGGGGCCACGGCGCCGTCGCCCACTCCCCCGACGAGCTGGCGACCCTCCTGGCCCGTGCCCTCACCACCGCGGGCCCCACTCTGATCACCGTCCCCGAGGAGACCGCATGACCACCCCCACGGCCCCGCTGTTCCAGCTCACCTGGACCGACCATGTCACCGGCCGCACCGGCCATCTGGTGGTCGACCGCCTGGTCCGCGGCGTCTCCAGCGGTGGCCTGCGCATGCGTCCCGGCTGCACCGTCGAGGAGGTCGCCGGACTCGCGCGGGGCATGACGATGAAGGAGGCCCTGCATTACAACCCCGAAGGGCGCTACATCCCCCTCGGCGGTGCCAAGGGCGGCATCGACTGCGACCCGCGCTCCCCTGAGGCGTACGGCGTCCTCGTGCGCTACCTGCGCGCCATGCGCCCGTACATCGAGTCCTTCTGGACGACGGGCGAGGATCTCGGCCTCACCCAGGACCTGGTCGACAAGGCGGCCGCCGAGGCGGGTCTCGTCTCGTCCATCCAGGCGGTCTACCCGCTGCTCGACGACGAGCAGGCCGCCCGCGCGCGGCTCGCCGACGCGTTCGCGCTCGACGTCGACGGGATCGGCCTCGACGAACTCGTCGGCGGCTGCGGTGTCGCCGAGTCGGTGCTCGCCGCGCTCGACCGCGCGGGCATCGCCCACGAGGGCACCCGTGTCGCGCTCCAGGGCCTCGGCACCATGGGCGGTGCCACGGCCCGCTTCCTCGCCCGCGCGGGCCTGAAGGTCGTCGCGGTCGCCGACTTGAAGGGCACGATCGCGAACGCCGACGGGCTCGACGTGGAGGCGCTGCTCGCCGCCCGCGACGCGTACGGCACGGTGGAGCGCGCCGCGCTGCGCCCCGAGGACCGTGAACTGCCGGGCGACGCCTGGCTGTCGGCCGACGCCGACGTGCTCGTACCGGCCGCGGTCTCGTACGCGATCGACGCCTCCAACGAGGACCGGATCACGGCCCGCTGGATCGTGGAGGCGGCCAACATGCCGGTCGTCGCGGAGGCGGAGGAGCTCCTCGCGCGGCGCGGCATCACGGTCCTGCCGGACGTGGTCGTCAACTCCGGTACGAACGCCTGGTGGTGGTGGACCCTGTTCGGCGACATCGGCGCCGACGCGGACGAGGCGTTCGCCTACACGCGGCGTTCCATGCGGGCGCTGATCGACCAGATGCTGGCCCGCGCGGAGGCCGACGGGACGACGCCGCGGGCCGCCGCGCACGCCATCGTCGCCGACCGGCTGCCCGTCATCGCGGAACGTTTCGGGTGGTACAGGTGACCACGAGCACCCTGGACACGCTCTTCGATCCCGCCTCGGTCGCGGTGGTGGGCGCTTCCGACAACCCCGAGAAGTGGGGCTACTGGCTGGCCACCGGCGCCCTGAGCGGCCGCGCCCGGCGCGCCGTCCACCTGGTCAACCGCAGGGGCGGCCAGCTGGAGGGCGAGCCTTTCCTGCCGGACCTGGCGGCCGTGCCGACCGCGCCGGAACACGTGGTGGTCGCGGTGCCGCCCCGGCAGGTGCGTTCCGTCGTCGCCGAGGGGATCACGGCGGGGGCGCGCTGCTTCACGGTCATCACGTCGGGCGGTGCGGGCGCCGCCGAGGAGCGGGCCCTGGCGGAGCTGGCCACCTCGAACGGCGCGCGGCTCCTCGGCCCGAACTGCATGGGCGTCGTCGACACGACCAGTCAGCTGCGGCTCAGCTGGGGCGACTTCCCGCGGGGTGGTCTCGGCCTGGTCTCGCAGAGCGGCAATCTCGCCCTGGAGATCGGCAGGCATCTCGCGCGCGCCGGTGAGGGTTTCTCGCGGTTCGTCTCCCTCGGCAACCAGCGCGACATCGACGCCGCCGACGCCCTCGCGTCGCTGATCGCGCACGAGCCCACGCGGGCGATCGCCGCGTACGTGGAGGACTTCCGGGACGGCCGCCGCCTGGCGGGGGTCCTGGCGGCAGCTCACGCCGCTGGGAAGCCGGTGCTGCTGCTGAGCGTGGGCCGCAGCGCGGCGTCGGGCCGTGCCGCGGCGTCGCACACCGGCGCGCTCGTCAGCCCGCACGCCACGGTCGCCGCGGTGTGCCGCGACGCGGGCGCGCTGCTCCTCGACTCGGCCGGTGAGCTGGTGGACACCGCCGTGTACTTGATGGCGGCCGGCATCCGGCGGGCGCGCACGCCGGGTCGGCGCGTCGCCGTCATCGGCGACAGCGGCGGCCAGGGCGCCCTCGCCGCCGACGTGTGCACGGCGCATGGCCTCGATGTGCCCCCGCTGTCCGCGGACACCGTGGCCGCCGTGTCCGGCCATCTGCCGCCCGGCGCGGGAGCGGCCAACCCGGTCGACCTGGCCGGGGCGGGCGAGGCCGATCTCGCGAACTACGCGCGCGTGGCGGGCGGTCTGCTGCACGGCGGCGACGCCGACGCGGTCGTCCTCACCGGCTACTTCGGCGACTACGCGACCGCCAATCCGGCGCAGAGCGACACGGAGTGCGCCGTCGCGCACGCGCTCGCCGACGCCTCCGTCGCCGCGGGCCGACCGCTCGTCGTCCACACGATGGCCCGTGACACCCCGGCGCTGACCGTCCTCAGGGAGCGTGGCGTCCCCGTCTACGAGCGCATCGAGCAGGCGGCGACCGCCCTCGCGGGTGCCGCGCGCCTGGCCGGCACGGCACCCTGCCTCCCGGATCCGCAGAGCACGTCTCCGGCGGCGTACGCCCTTGAGGACGGCGGCTACGAGCGCGTGCGTGACCTGCTCGCCTCCTACGGTCTCGCCTTCCCCGTGGCCGAGTTCGTGACGGACGCGGACGCGGCCGTCGAGGCCGCGCACCGGACGGGCTACCCGTTGGTGCTCAAGGCGATGGGGCTCGCGCACAAGACGGAGGCCGGCGGAGTCGCCCTCGGCATCGCCGACGAGGCGGCCCTGCGCACGGCCTTCGCCCGCATGCGGGAGGCCACGGGCGTGCGGCGCTACGCGGTCGAGGCGATGGTCGCACCCCCGTACGCGCGCGAGCTCATCGTCGGCGTGCGGCGGGACGCCTCGTTCGGCCCGGTCGTCATGGTCGGCGCGGGCGGTGTCACGGCCGAGCTGCACGCCGACACGGCGCTGGCCCTCGCCCCGCTCACCCCGGCACGCGCGCGTGCCCTGCTCCTCGAACTGCGGCACGCCCCGCTGCTCACGGGCTGGCGCGGTGCCCCGCCCGTTCATCTGGAGGCGGCCGCGGCCGCCGTGTGCGCCGTGGCGCGGGCCGCGGCGGACCACCCCGAACTGGCCGACCTGGAGGTCAATCCGCTGCTGGTCCATCCGGGCGGGGCGATCGCCCTGGACGCGCACGGGGTGCCAGCGCGCTGAGGCGGTCGGCGGTCTCCTCGTCGAGCGGCAGGAACGCTTCGAGCCGCAGCTCGGCGAGGGTCACGTCGACCGCCGTCCCGAAGTGCGTGAGCGTGCTCAGCAGACGCAGCTCACCGACGCGGGAGCGCAGCCGCAGCGGCACGGCGAACCCGAGGTGCTCGGGCCCGACCCGCCGAGGCCGGTCCGGCACGAGCCCCTCCAGCTCCGTGAGGAGCCGGGCCGTACGCCGGTGAGGGTTGCGCGCGGCCTCGTCCCGCAGGGCGTCGACGACGTGCCACGCCCATTCGTCGAGGTTCTCGATGCGCGGGGCGAGACCGCGCGGGTGCAGCAGCACGCGCGCGACGTTCACCGGCGCCTCCAGGAGAGACGCTTCCACGCCGTCGATCAGCGCATGGAAGGCGCCGTTCGCGGTGACGAGATCCGCGCCCCGGTCGATGATCACTGCCGGGTACGGGTGATGCGCCTCCATGACGCGTTCCAGCGCCTTGCGGACGGCACCCAGGTGTGGATCGGCGAAACCGGTCTCCCTGTAGGCGGGCGCGTACCCCGCGGCAAGGAGGAGCGCGTTGCGCTCACGCAGCGGCACGTTCATGGCCTCCGCGAGCCGTACGACCATGGTGCGGCCGGGTGTGGAACGGCCGCTCTCGATGAAGCTCACGTGGCGTTGCGTGGTGCCCGCGCGTGCGGCGAGTTCCAGCTGGCTGATCCTGCGGCGCGTCCGCCATCCGCGCAGCGCCTCGCCCAGTTCCCCGCCCCGTGCCGTCTCCGTCGTCACGGGCCCGTGTCTACCCGAGGAACCGCCGATCGGCCATTCCCTGCCGGGAATTGAGGTCATTCCCGCTCGCGCCGCACAGTCGTCGCAGGCGATCGCCGACCACCTCGACGCCCCGGCAACCCTAGGAGTCACCATGGCGCACATCGACGCACAGGATCTGGCCGACCGCTACGCCGCCGTCTGGAACGAGCCGGACCCCGGCCTGCGCCGCAAGGCCGTGGAGGACCTGTGGGCGCGGGACGGGGTCCATGTCCTGCGGCCGCCGCAGGAGATGCGTGCGGAGGCGGGCCGGCTCGGGTTCGCCGACGCGGTGCTCGTGGCGCGCGGCCACACCGAGCTGACGGCCCGGGTGGCGCGCGCCCACGAGGAGTTCGTAGCGTCCGGCGAGTTCACCTTCCGTGCCGCGCCGGACGCCGCGGCCGCCCTGGAGGACGTCGTCACGTTCCGCTGGCAGTCGGTGCGCGTGGCGTCCGGTGAAGTGACGGGTGGCGGCCTGGAGTTCGTGACCGTCGACGAGGACGGCCGGATCACCCGCGACTATCAGTTCCCGGCCCTGTGACGCCGGCCGTGCCTGTTGCGCCCTCGGCGCGGGCCCGGCCCCGCCGCCGGGCTCCCGCCCCTGACGCGTAGAACGCCAACCCGATCCCGATGAACAGCAGCAGCGGCAGGACCTGGCTGAGGGTGTACTGGAGCCGCTCCCCGGCGAACGAGGCGGGGAGCGAGTCCGCTGCGCTGCCCGCCGTGCCGAACCAGCCGACGCCGAACCCCGGCCAGACCAGCACGACCACGGTGAACGCCACGAACCCGGTGGCCAGCAGGCTGACGATCCGGGCGCCGGCGCGTCCGCCCGGCACGGCGTACGGGCGCGGCTGGTTTGGGTACTTGCGGCGCAGGACGGCGAGGCTCGGGAACGTGATGACGTACGAGATGAAGGTGGTGCAGATCGTCAGGCCGAGGCCGGCCGCGAAGTACTTCTCGCCGTTGCCCCCGGTGAGGTTCAGGGCGACGACGAAGAAGACGGTGCCGAGCACGGCGGACAGGAAGTTGACCCGTACCGGCGTGCCGTGCTTCTCGGAGATCCGGCCGAGCCACGCGGGCCCCGCGCCGTCCGCGCACGCCACGGCCTGCGCGCGGTGGGCGCCCATCGCCCAGGTGACACCGGACGTGAGCAGGCCGATGATGAGCCCCGCGGCGGCGACCCCGCCGAACACGGAGCCGAGTCCGGTGAGCGTGACGGTTCCGTCGGCGGCGATCGACCCTCCGTAGACCGTGAACACGGCCTTGCACGCGTCGATGAAGCCGCCGAGGCTGCCGATCTCCTGGCTCGGCAGGACGAACAGGATGCCGAGGATGGGCCCTCCGTAGAGCAGCACGGCGGCGAGTCCCGAGCGCAGGATCGACAGGGGGATGTCGCGGCGCGGGTTCTTCATCTCCTCGGCGGCGGAGCTGGGCAGTTCGAAGCCCACGTAGTTGAAGATGAGGACGGGGACCAGTGCCACGAATCCGGCGTACGTCGGGGTGAACTCGCCGGCGGGCAGTGTGTGCACACCGTGTTCGGCGGCGAAGACCACGACGGAGACGAGGAAGAAGCCGAGCAGCACGATCCGTGCGACGGCGCCGGCGATGGGCACCCACTTGCCGATGCGCACGGACTGGACGACCGCGAGCGCGCCGCCCCAGATGAAGACGAGACCGGCGAGGTACTTCCAGAGGCCGGGCAGCGGCGTGAAGAACTCCTCCCAGGTGGTGAGCGCGATGATGCACAGGCTGCCGCCCACCCACACCGGGTTGGATATCCAGTAGAGGAGCTGGTTGACACCGGCGACGAGCCGGCCGAAGGCGAGCCGCGTCCACACGTACGGGCCGCCCTGCACGGGGAAGGCGGAGCCGAGTTCGGCGACGAGCAGCCCGTACGGCAGGAAGAACGCGAGGGCGAGGATCGCCATCCAGGTGATCCCCTGCGGGCCCTGCGCCGCGACCGAACCGATGGTGTCGAGGCCGACGAGCGTGCAGATCAGGAAGAACAGCACATCGAGCCGGCGCAGGTCCTTGCGCAGCCGGGAACGCTGTTCGCCCCAGCCTTCCGAGAGGTCGGGGGCGCCCGCTGGGGGCTGGGTCGGCGGAATGGGCGGCGCTTGGGTCACGAGGTGCTCCTGGCGGCGACAGGACTGCTCCGACGGGGGGACGACCGACCCCTATTGACTGAATGGCCAGTCAGTAAGGGAAAGTAGTGGGACTGTGGCGTGCCCGTCAGGAGGGTGTCAAGAGTCGTGCACGAAGCCGCGGCCCGCGCCCGCGTACGGACCTCCCCCGCTGCCGTCCGCCGACAGGAACAACTAGGGTGACCGCGTGGCCAGAGTCCGGTTGAGCGTGGCAGAGCGGCGCGAAGAGCTGCTGCGCGCCGCCATCGAACAGATCGAGGCGCGCGGTGTCGCCGCCGTGCGCATCGCCGACGTGGCATCGGCGCTCGGCGTGAGCAACGCGCTGGTGCTGTACCACTTCTCGACGAAGGAGAAGCTCGTCGCGGCCGCGTTCACCTACGCCGCCGAGGGCGACCTGGCGCATCTGCGCAAGCTGCTCGGGCGTCGCACGTCGGCCCTCAAACGACTGCGGGCGGCGGTGCGCTGGTACGCGCCGACCGGGCAGGCCAAGGGCTGGCGGCTGTGGATCGAGGGCTGGGCCGCGTCCCTGCGCGAGCCCGCGCTGCGCGAGGTCGCCCGCGACCTCGACAAGCGGTGGAAGGCGGCGCTCGCGGACGTCATCGCGGAAGGCGTCGCCGCGGGCGAGTTCAGCTGCCCCGACCCGTCGGCGACGGCGCTGCGCCTGACAGCCCTGCTCGACGGACTCGCCGTGCAGATGACGGCGTACGACGGCGCGGTGTCGCGGGCCCGCACGCAGGAGTGGGCGGACGAGGCGCTGGCGCGTGAACTGGGCCTGGAACGGGCGGAGTTGACGGCGGCGGGCCGGTAGCCCGCCACCTCCACCACACGCTCGGACGCGCCTCCCCGCGCACGCTCAGGCACACCTCCCGCGTTACCCCAAGACTCACGGCCACTCGCACAGCGCCGCGACACTCGCCTCGTCACTCACCGCAGCCCGTACACCGCCGCGATGCCCGCCCCATCACTCACCGCGGCTCACAGCCCCCGTGAGGCTCACCCCATGCCTCACCGCAGCTCGTACACCGCCGTGAGGCTCACCTCGTCCTCGATCTCGCCCGGCGCCACCGGAACCTTCTCCGCCTCGTCGAAGGCGACCGCCGAGACCGCGACCGGGCGCGGCCGACCGCTCGCGCTCTCTTCGAGCGACACCAGCCGACCGAGCTTGCGCCCGGTCAGCGCGGCGTACTGCACGGCCTTCGCGTGGGCGTCGGCGTGGGCGGCCGCGCGGGCCTCGGCGCGCAGGGCGCCGGGGTCGGCGACGTCGAAGGCGACCGCGTCGACCCGGACCGCGTCGCCCGCCGCGTCCGCCATCGCCTGGATGACGGCGCCGGTGCGCGCCAGGTCGCGGACCTTCACGGAGAACGTCTGGGAGGCCTGGTACCCGGTCAGTTTCGGGGTCGCGTCGGGCTCGGGCCCGTTCGCGTACACGGCGGTCAGCGTGAGGCTCTCGGTACGTACGTCCCGGTCGGCGACACCGGCCTCGCGCACGGCGCCGAGCAGCGCGTTCGCGGCGCGGCTCTGAGCGGCCAGCACCTCCTGCGTGGTGGTGCCGGAGACCTCGACGCCCGCCGTGACGGTCGCCATGTCGGGTGCGGCAGTGGCCCGGCCCTCGCCGGTGACGGTCAGAGTGGTGGGCTTGGGGGCCGGCGCGGTAACGGCGGCCGGGGCCTGCTGGGCCGCGACCGCGGGGACCGCGGGCAGCCCGACGGCGAGCAGGGCGGCGGCGAGCGCGGCGCAGTGGCGGGTGCTTACAGGCATGGGACGGGGTCCTTCCCGGTCGGGCCCGGCCGGACGGCGGGCAGCCGACATCCCAGCACCCGCGCCGGCCCGCCCGGCCACGCCACTCCGCCCGGTCACCTCACCGGCTCAGCGGGGCCGTCCGTGGGTGGCGGTCAGGACGCCGACTCCAGGTGCGCCTTGATCGCGTGCGGGTCGATGAACCCCTTGGCCTGCACCCGGTCACCGGAGGACTCGCCGCGCAAACGTCGCCCGATCCACGGCACGAGGAACTCCCTGGCCCAGTGGATGTCGTCGCGCCGCACCTCGAACGTGCCGCGGGGCGGCAGCAGCGGCCAGGGCTGCTCCGGGTCGGCCGGGACCTCGACGCCGAGCGCCTGCGCGGCGCGCAGGGCGACCCGGGTGTGCCCCTCGGCCGAGAGGTGGAGCCGGTCCTCGTCCCAGGCCCTGCGGTCATGCAGGGACTTCAGGGACCACAGGTCGAGCATCGCGCAGCCGTGCCGGTCGGCGATGGCCCTGACGTGCATGTTGTACGTGGCGATCTTGCCGCGCAGATGCTTGAGCACGGCCACGTCGCGGGTGTCGAAGCCGGTGGCGACCATGACGGTCCCCGCGGCCTCGGAGAGCCGGACGACGGCCTTCTCGAAGCGTTCGGCCACGTCATCCGGGTCGGTGCCGGGACGGATGATGTCGTTGCCGCCGGCGACGAGGGTCACCAGGTCCGGGGCGAGCTCGACGGCCCGCGGGAGCTGGTCCTCGACGATCTGGTCGATGAGTTTGCCGCGCACGGCGAGGTTCGCGTACTGGAAGGTGTCCTCGGGGACGCGGTCGTCCAGGAGGACGGCGAGCCGATCCGCCCACCCGACGAAGCTCCCGTCGGGCCCGGGGTCCCCGACGCCTTCGGTGAAGCTGTCCCCCACCGCCGCGTAGGACCGAATCGTGCCGCCGCTGAGTGATCTCGATTCGTTTGCCACGACCACACATCTTTCACCCTGGGATGTGACCTACGCGACCGTAGCCAGGGGTTGACGGGTGGTGAGATAGCCCACTCGGCCCACCGGGAATATCCCGGTGGGCCGAGTGGATCGCGCGCGTCAGACGTTCACACCGTGCTCGCGGAGGTAGGCGAGCGGGTCGAGGTCGGAGCCGTAGTTCGGGGACGTACGGATCTCGAAGTGCAGGTGCGGACCGGTGACGTTGCCGGTCGCCCCGGAGAGTCCGATCTGCCGGCCCGCGGTGACGGCCTGCCCGGCCGAGACGCCGACCGAGGACATGTGGGCGTACTGCGAGTAGCGGCCGTCGGCGTGCTTGATGACGACCTCGTTGCCGTAGCTGCCGTCCCAGCCCGCCGAGACGACGGTACCGGCGGCGATCGCCTTGATGGAGGTGCCCGTGGCGACCGTGAAGTCGGTGCCGGTGTGGTAGCCGCTGGACCACATGGAGCCGGTCTGGTGGTACGGCGTGCCGGTGGAGGCGTCGACGGGCTTCACGTAGGCGGCCGTGGTGGTGGCGCTCGCCTGCGTCGCGGTGGTGGCGGCCTTGGCCGCGCCGTCGAGGGTGAGCTTCGTGCCGGGCTTGATGAGCGCGGCGTCGGAGCCGATGGCGGCCTTGTTGGCCTGGTAGAGCTGCTGCCAGCCGCCGTCGACGTCCTGCGCCGCGGCGATCTTCGAGAGCGTGTCCCCGGCCTTGACCGTGTACGTCTTCGCCTCGGCCGTGGCGGCGTGCGCGCCGGTGGCGCCGATCAGCGGCAGGGCGAGCGCGGCACCTCCGGCGGAGGCGACAGCGGCGGCGCGGGTGACGCGGTGGGACTTCGGGCGGCGGTGCTTTCCCTGTGCGGGCATGCCGATTTTCCTCTCCGTCGCCTGCGAGGTGAGCTGTCGGGTTCGGACGGGAGATGTCCGGCCGCACCCGGGTCACGGACGCGACTTCACCCCGAGCCGCATGGGGAATTCCCTGGGCGGCGTACTGCCTGTGGGTCCCCCGCTCCTGCCGTCACGGGTCGTCGTTCGGAATCCGGGGCGGCGGCAGGACTAGGCGTTCCGACCGGATTGAGTGGTGACCGTAAGGCAGGGAGAAAGGCGGCGACAAGCGCCGAATTCACTTCCGCGGGCCCTTTCTTGATCGCCTGAGAGATTCCTGTGTCACCCTCCGCGACCTTTTCACTTTGCCAACGCCTTACCCGTAGCAATTTCTCTGCGGCCCCCCTCGGGAATCCACCACGGAACGTCACGGCTATGAGCCTGCTCACGCGCACCCCCACAACACCCGCCCTACGGGGGACAGTTACCACGTAAAGCCCTCAAAACGGACAGACGGTTGCCTGGGGAACCATGTCGTATCGTCAGGAGCGCGATCCACCGGCGAGCAACGTCGGTGCACCGACCGGGAGGAGCCCCCGTGACGCAGCACGCCCCGTCCACCGAGCCCGAGCTGACCGGAGTACGCAACTTCCGGGACGTCGGCGGCCTCCCGACCGTGGACGGCCGGCGCGTGCGCCAGGGCGTGCTCTACCGCAGCGGACATCTCGCCCACGCCACCGCCGAGGACGCGGCGTTCCTCGCGGGGCTCGGCCTGCACACGGTCTTCGACTTCCGCAACGCGGCGGACCAGCGCCTCGAGGGCGCCGACGTCGAGCTGCCCGGTGTGCGCAATGTGAACCTGCCGCTGTCCGACCCCGCCGACGGCGCCGAGTTCTGGCAGATGGTCCGCGACGGCGACATAGAACAGCTGCGCACCCTGCTCGACGAGGGCCGCGCCGCGAACCGCATGATCACGTCGTACCGCTCGATCATCACGCAGCGCACCGGCGAGCACAGCCGAGTCCTGCACGCGATGGCCGAGGACAGCGTCCCGGCGCTGATGCACTGCGCCGCGGGCAAGGACCGCGCGGGCCTGTCGATCGCGGTGACGCTGCTCGCGGTCGGCGTGGAGCGCGACGCCATCGAGGCGGACTACCTGGAGTCGAACGCGAAGCACCGCCGCTACAAGGTGCGCCGCAGCGGCACCTCGGCGGACACGTACTCCCCCGAGGTCATGGAGCTGCTCAGCCCCCTCTTCGACGCCCGCGCCGAGTACCTGCACGCGGCCTTCGAGACGGTCGAGGAGACCTGGGGCAGCACGGACCGCTACCTCGAAGAGGGCCTGAAGCTCAGCGCCGCCGACCGCGAGCGGCTGCGGGAGCGCCTGCTGGACTGAGGTCCGCCGCGCGCCTACTGGCCGCCGCCCAGCGTGAACAGCAGGTAGATGAAGGCGGCCAGGGCGTGCCCGGCGAAGACGTACACGAGCACCCGCACCCAGATGCCGCGCGGCAGCTTGTCCTCGATGTCGCGGCCCGCGGGCCGCTCGGTGTCGCTCATGTCAGACCTCCCGGATCGGACCGGCCGCGGGGCCGAGGCACAGCGCGGCGGTCGGGCTCTGCAACAGGGTGTGGACGAAGAGGAGCTCGGCCCCGCCCTGGTCCGCCGCGGCGAGCCGGTGCGGGGTGAGGGAGTCGAAGTGGGCGCTGTCACCGGGACCCAGCCGGTGGGAAGTGTCCCCGAGCCGCAGCCGCAGTCGCCCTTCGAGGACGTAGAGCCATTCCTCGCCGGGGTGGACCCGGACGATGTCGCCCTGGCTGCCGTACGGGATGTGGACCCGCAGCGCCTGCATGCCGCGCCCGGCGGCGCCTGCCTGCCGGTACACCCAGCCGCCGGCCTCGGTGGGTTCCATGGCGCCGGCCCGTACGACGGCGTCGCGGTCGGCGGGGGTCTCGCCGAGCAGTTCGGAGACCGTCGTACCGTAGGTACGGGCGAGGGCGAGCAGCATCGGCAGCGACGGCTGGCGCTGTCCGGTCTCCAGGCGTGAGAGATGGGCCGGTGACAGGCCGGCCGAGCGGGCCGCGGTCTCCAGCGTGAAGGAGGCGCGGCGCCGCAGGGCGCGCAGCTGGGGCGCTACGGCGGGCAGCTCCGGGGGCTCCGGAACCTCCTCCGGGAGGGCAGGACTCATGCTGTCGATTGAGCCAGAGCCCTGCCCCGGCGGCAAATTCTTTGCCTCAGAGGCAAACCCGGAAAGGCGCCCGGCAGGGGCTCAGCGGTTGGCCACCGCCTGCTTGACGAGGGTCTTGCCGAAGTCCCACATCAGGCCGCCGCCGCTGTGCGCGTCGTCCATGACGGCGGTGAACGCGTCGACGAACCGGTCCACGTCGGCCTCGTCCACGACCAGCGGCGGGATCAGCTTGATCACTTCGAGGTGGTCGCCGGAGACCTGGGTGAGGATCCGGTGCTTCTGGAGCAGCGGCACCACGACCATCTGCGCGAACAGGCCCTTGCGCGCGGCCTGGAGCATCGTCCAACGGCTGCGCAGCTTCAGGGACTTGGGCCTGCCGAACTCGATGCCGATCATCAGCCCGCGCCCGCGCACGTCACTGAGGAGTTCGTAGCGGTCGATGAGCGCGGTGAGCCGGGACGCGAGGAGGTCGCCCATGGCGCGGGCGTTCGCGACGGTCTGCTCGTCCTCCATGACCGACAGGACGGCGAGCCCGGCGGCCATGGCCTGGGCGTTGGACCCGAAGCTCGCCGAGTGGACCAGGACGCGGTCCATGGACGAGTAGACCTTCTTGAAGATCCAGTCCTTGCCGAGCGTCGCGCCGACCGGGACATAGCCGCCCGACAGCGCCTTCGCCACGCACACGAGGTCCGGCTCGACGCCGTCCTCGTGCTGGTACGCGTAGAAGTCGCCGGTCCGGCCGAGCCCGGTCTGCACCTCGTCGGCGATGAGCAGTGCCTTGTGCTGGTGCAGGAGGTCCTGCGCGGCCCGCAGATAGCCGGGCGGCGACTCGTGCACGCCCTTGCCCTGGATGGGCTCGACGATGAGCGCGGCGACGTCGCCCTTCTTCAACTCCCGTGCCAGCGCGTCGAGATCACCGAGCGGGACGGCCGTGTCGGGCAGCAGCGGGGCGAACCCGTCACGGAAGCCGTCCTCGCCGTTGACCGACAGGGAGCCGGTCGTCAGGCCGTGGAAGGCGTGCGCGCAGTACAGGACGCGCGGCTTTCCGGTGGCGTACCGCGCGAACTTGAGTGCGGTCTCCACGGCCTCCGTGCCGCTGTTGCCGAAGAACACCCGGTCCAGGTGCGGGCTGTGCGCGATCAGCTTCTCGGCGAGCAGGCCCGGCAGCGGCTGGCAGTCGAACCGGGTCAGGTCGGCGAGCGAGGCGTCGAGGACGTCGTGCAGCGCCTTCCGTACGACGGGGTGGTGCCGGCCGAGGCCCATGACGCCGAAGCCGGCGAGCATGTCCAGGTAGTCGTTGCCGTCGCCGTCCCAGAAGTGCGCGCCCTCGGCCCGCTCGTAGACCTTGTCGAAGCCGATGGTGTGCAGCATCTTCGGCAGCTGGTGGTTGAGGTACTTGGCGTGCAGCTCGTACCGTTCGGCGCCGCGCTCGGCGAGCAGCGTGCCGAGGTCGAACTCCTTGCTCATACGTCGTTCTCCTTGCCGGATTCCGGACCGTCACCCGGCGTCGGACCGAGATCGGATTTCAGACTGAGGGAGGCGCCGATCCGTCCCGCGATCTCCACCGGTGTCAGACCGATGTCGGCGAGCACCTCGCCCCGCTTGGCGTGCGCGAGGAACTGCTCGGGGATCCCGAACCGCCGTACGGGCACGTCCACCTCGGCGTCCCCGAGCGCGAGGGCGACGGCCGAACCGACGCCCGCCGCCCGGCTGTTGTCCTCGACGACGGCGACCAGCTCATGATCGGCGGCCAGCGGCGCGAGTGCGGGATCGACGGGTTTCACCCAACGGGGGTCCACCACGGTGGAGTTGATGCCGCGCGCGGCGAGCAGTTCGGCGACCTGGAGGCAGACCGGCGCCATGACGCCGACGGAGACGAGCAGGACGCGCGCGTCGTCCGACCGGTGCAGGACGTCGACGCCGCCCACCCGGTCGACCGCCGGGATCTCGGGCCCCACGGACTCCTTGGGGAACCGCAGCATGGTCGGCGCGTCGTCCACGGCGACGGCTTCCCGCAGCTGCGAGCGGAGTTGGTCGGCGTCCCGGGGCGCCGCGATGCGCAGTCCGGGCACGACCTGGAGCACGGACATGTCCCACATGCCGTTGTGCGAGGCCCCGTCGACGCCGGTGACCCCGGCCCGGTCGAGCACGAACGTCACCCCGCACTTGTGCAGCGCGACGTCCATGAGCAGTTGGTCGAAGGCGCGGTTGAGGAAGGTCGCGTAGACGGCGACGACCGGATGCAGTCCGCCCGTCGCGAGGCCCGCGGCGGAGACGGCGGCGTGCTGCTCCGCGATCCCGACGTCCCAGACCCGCCCGGGGAACTCCTCGGCGAACCTGGTCAGGCCCACCGGGTGCAGCATCGCCGCCGTGATGGCGACGACGTCGTCCCGCTCGCGCCCGATCCGGACGATCTCGTCGCCGAACACGGACGTCCAGGACGGCCCGTTGGACGGTGCGAGCGGTTCGCAGGTCAGCGGGTCCATGACGCCGACGGTGTGGAACCGGTCGGCCTCGTCGGCGAGCGCCGGCTCGTAGCCGCGCCCCTTCTCGGTCAGGCAGTGCACGAGGACCGGCCCGTGGAAGCGTTTCGCGCGGCGCAGCGCGGACTCCATGGCGCCCATGTCGTGTCCGTCGATCGGCCCCACGTACTTCAGGCCGAGATCCTCGAACATGCCCTGCGGTGCGAACGCGTCCTTGAAGCCCTTCTTGGCGCCGTGCAGCGACTCGTACACGGTGTGCCCGACGATCGGCGTCCTGAGCAGCACGTCCTTGCCCCAGGCGAGCACCTTCTCGTACGAGTCGGTGGTGCGCAGCGTCGCCAGGTGGTTGGCGAGGCCGCCGATGGTCGGCGCGTAGGAGCGTTCGTTGTCGTTGACGACGATGATCAGCGGGCGGTCCTTGGCGGCCGCGATGTTGTTGAGCGCCTCCCAGGCCATGCCGCCGGTCAGCGCACCGTCACCGATGACGGCGACGACGTGCCCACGCTCCCCCTGCACCTGCCGCGCCTTGGCGAGGCCGTCCGCCCATCCCAGGGCGGTGGAGGCATGGCTGTTCTCGACGATGTCGTGCTCGGACTCCTCGCGCGACGGATAGCCGGACAGGCCGCCCTTGCCGCGCAGCTTCGAAAAGTCCTGACGGCCCGTCAACATCTTGTGCACATAGCTCTGGTGACCGGTGTCCCAGACGATCCGGTCGACCGGCGACTCGAAGACCCGGTGCAGCGCGATGGAGAGTTCCACCACGCCCAGGTTGGGCCCGAGGTGGCCGCCCGTCCTGGCGACCGCGTGGATCAGGAACTCCCTGATCTCAGCGGCCAGTTCACCGAGCTCCTCCTCGCTCAACGACTTCAGGTCGCGCGGCCCCCGGATGGATTCCAGAATCGTCACGCTCGAGCCCCCTTCCCGTTCGGACTTCAGAACTCAGCTCACGGTGACGTCGGGAGCCCCCGACGCGACGCCGTCCTGCTCCATCTGTTCGGCGATCTTCATCGCCTCCTCGATGAGCGTCTCCACGATCTTCGACTCCGGGACGGTCTTGATGACCTCGCCCTTCACGAAGATCTGACCCTTGCCGTTGCCGGACGCGACGCCGAGATCCGCCTCGCGCGCCTCGCCGGGGCCGTTCACCACGCATCCCATGACGGCGACGCGCAGCGGCACCTCCATGCCGTCGAGCCCGGCGCTCACCTCGTCGGCGAGCTTGTACACGTCGACCTGGGCCCGTCCGCACGACGGACAGGACACGATCTCCAGGCGCCGCTGCCGCAGCCCGAGCGACTCCAGGATCTGGATGCCCACCTTGCACTCCTCGGCGGGCGGCGCGGACAGCGAGACGCGGATGGTGTCGCCGATACCCTCGCTGAGCAGCGCTCCGAAGGCGACGGCGGACTTGATGGTGCCCTGGAAGGCGGGGCCCGCCTCCGTGACCCCGAGGTGCAGGGGGTAGTCGCACGCCGCGGCGAGCTGCCGGTAGGCGTTCACCATCACCACGGGGTCGTTGTGCTTCACGGAGATCTTGATGTCGCGGAAACCGTGCTCCTCGAAGAGCGACGCCTCCCACAGCGCGGACTCGACGAGCGCCTCCGGTGTCGCCCTGCCGTACTTCTGGAGCAGCCGGGGGTCGAGCGACCCCGCGTTGACCCCGATCCGGATCGGCGTGCCCGCGTCCGAGGCGGCCCGCGCGATCTGCTTCACCTGGTCGTCGAACTTCTTGATGTTGCCCGGGTTCACACGGACCGCCGCACACCCGGCGTCGATGGCGGCGAACACGTACTTCGGCTGGAAGTGGATGTCCGCGATGACGGGGATCTGCGACTTGCGCGCGATGGTCGCGAGCGCGTCGGCGTCGTCCTGCGTGGGGCACGCCACCCGCACGATCTGACAGCCGGAGGCGGTCAGTTCGGCGATCTGTTGCAGCGTGGCCCCGATGTCCGACGTCCGTGTCGTCGTCATCGACTGCACGGACACCGGCGCGCCGCCTCCCACGGCCACCGGTCCGACCTGGATCCGGCGGCTGACGCGCCGCTCGGCGATCGGTCGGACCGGCACCTCGGGGAGGCCCAGTGAGACAGGCTCTCCGGAACTCATGGCGTCGTCACCCACGATTCCCGGCGACGGTCTCGGTCATGGCCCGCAGGGACTCCTTGAGGGAGCCCATGGTGGCGAGGACCGCGGTCGGCTCGTACCCGCAGTGCGCCATGCAGTTGGCGCAGCGCTCGTCCTTGCCGCGCCCGTACGCGTCCCAGTCGGTCTTCTCGATGAGCTCCTTGTACGTGGTCACGTACCCGTCGCTCATCAGGTAGCAGGGCTTCTGCCAGCCGAAGAGGGAGTAGTTGGGGATGGCCCACGCGGTGCACGGGAAGTCGACCTTGCCCTCGAGGAAGTCGAGGAACAGGGGCGAGTGGTTGAGCCGCCAGCGCCGCCGGTTGCCGCCCGCGAAGGCCTTCTTGAACAGTTCGCGGGTCTGGGTGACGCCGAGGAAGTGCTCCTGGTCGGGGGCCTTCTCGTAGGCGTACGCGGGCGAGATCATCATCTCGTCGACCTTGAGGTCGTCGTTGAGGAAGTTGAGCACCTCGATGATGGTCTGCGGGGTGTCCGTGTTGAAGAAGGTCGAGTTCGTCGTGACCCGGAAGCCGCGCCGCTTGGCCTCCTTGATCGCCTCGACGGCCTCGTCGAAGACGCCCTCCTTCGCGACGGACTCGTCGTGCCGCTCGCGCAGCCCGTCGATGTGCACCGCGAACGCGAAGTACGGCGAGGGCGTGAACTTGTCCATCTTCTTGCGCAGCAGCATGGCGTTGGTGCACAGGAAGACGTACTTCTTCTTGGCCACCAACTGCCGCACGATCTCATCGATCTGAGGGTGCATCAGGGGTTCGCCGCCGGCGATGGACACCATCGGCGCGCCCGATTCGAGCACGGCGCCGACGGCCTGCGCGACGGGCATCCGCTGCTTCAGCACCCCGGCCGGGTGCTGGATCTTTCCGCAGCCCTCGCACTTGAGGTTGCAGGCGAAGAGCGGCTCGAGTTCGACAATCAGCGGGAACTTGTCCCGCTTGCGGATCTTCTGTTCGGCGAGATACGTCGCAACCTTGATGGACTGACGAAGCGGCATGGCCATCTGGCTCACCTCCGAGGGAGCAGCAAAGAACGGTGCCATTCGAAAAAAGCGGGAAGAACGGAACGAAGGACGCGGAAAGCAGATAGTCCACCGCGCACCGTGCCGATCCTGACGAGTTCATGTTCCGGGGCGTCCACGACCACCCGGACGGCGGCAACCGGGCGGCCGTCGGCTCTCGCGGCCGTGCGCAGCGTCGCCGCGGACTCCATGTCGACCGCGATCGCGCCGGTGGCGAGCAGGTCGCCCCGCTCGTGACCGCGCACGACGTGGTCGGAACCGGTGAGCGGGCCGGTGTGCACGGTCCTTCCGGGCACCGCCCTGACCAGCTCCTCGACCAGCAGGTCCGTGCCCGCGCACGGCGTGCTGCCGTGCGCGTCGCGCGTCTCCTCGGCCACGACCAGGTCACCGGGGTGCATACCGGGGGCGAGCCCCGCGCAGAACCCGGTGGCCACGACGGCGGCGCCGCTGAGGGCGCGGTCGCCGAGGGCGCGGGTCAGGGCTCGCTCCGCGGCCTTGGGCCCCATGCCCGTACGCAGCACGGTCACGGGGGTGGTCGCCCCGGCCCGGCTGCCGGTGCGCAGGGCGAGGTGCTCGATGCCGAGCGCGCAGGCGACGAGCAGCGGCGTGGTGTCCGGCGGTCCTTTCACCGCCGGGTCGCCGGTCATCAGCTCTCCTCGGCCGCGGCGGACCGGGCTTCGAAGGGCTCGCCGTGGACGTACCGGCCGAGCGCGGTCAGCGGGAAG
Organism: Streptomyces sp. Q6; assembly: GCF_036967205.1. Classification (NCBI taxonomy): domain Bacteria; kingdom Bacillati; phylum Actinomycetota; class Actinomycetes; order Kitasatosporales; family Streptomycetaceae; genus Streptomyces; species Streptomyces citrinus. The sequence continues at coordinate 7,442,507 of NZ_CP146022.1, read as the reverse complement.
ACGTGCCGGTACAGGTGGTAGTTGATCGAGAAGTCCCAGGGGAAGCCGGTCCCGGTGAAGTACGGCTCGTCCCAGGTGCCGTCCTCGGTCTGGGTCTCGGCGAGGTACGTGACGCCCCGCTCGACCGCCTTGGACTCCCGCTCGCCGGCCGAGAGCAGCGCCATCAGCGCCCACCCGGTCTGCGAGGCGGTGGAGGCGCCCTGCCCCTTCCAGTCCTCGTAGCGGTAGGAGCGCAGGTCCTCGCCCCAGCCGCCGTCCTCGTTCTGGACCGACTCCAGCCAGCTGACCGCCCGCCGGACCGCCGGATGGGAGGTGGGGAGGCCGGCCGCGACGAGCGCGGGCACCACCGACCCGGTTCCGTAGACGTAGTTGACGCCCCAGCGGCCGAACCAGGCGCCGTTCGCCTCCTGTTCGGCGAGCAGCCACTCGATGCCGCGCCGGGTGCGCGGATCGTGGGACATGCCCTCGACGGCGAGCATCTCCACGACGTGCCCGGTGACGTCGGCGGACGGTGGGTCGATGACCTCGCCGAAGTCACAGAACGGCAGCCGGTTGGGGAACGGGCTGGTGTTGTCGACGTCGAAGGCGGCCCACGCGCCGTTCTTCGACTGCATACCGAGGTTCCAGCGCACGCCCCGGTCGATGGCCCTCTCCAGGCGTGCCGTGTCGGGGTGCCGCACACGGCGCAGCGCGAGCACGACCTCGGCGGTGTCGTCGATGTCGGGGTAGTTGTCGTTGTGGAACTCGAACGCCCAACCGCCGGGCTCCAGGCGGGGCTTGCGCACCGACCAGTCGCCGGGCCGGTCGATCTGCTCGGTGATCATCCAGTCGGCGGCCTTCACCAGCGCGGGGTGGTCGCCGGGCACCCCCGCGTCGGCCAGCGCGATGATCGCCAGGCAGGTGTCCCACACGGGGGACTGACAGGCCTCGATCATCCGGGCCCCGTCCTCGCGCCACACGGCGAACCGGTCGAGGGACTCCAACCCGGCCTTGAGGACCGGGTGTTGGAGGTCGTAGCCGAGCAGGTGCAGGGCGATGACGGAGTACACGGCGGGCGGCTGGATGCCGCCCCAGCAGCCGTCGTTCTCCTGCCGCTCGATGATCCAGCGCGCGGCCGAGTTGATGGCGGCCTTGCGCAGCGGCTTCAGGGCCATCCGGTGGTAGCCGTGCATGATCTTGTCGAGCCGCTGGAACGCGCCGTCCCAACTCGCCACCGGGGCAAGGGGTTTGGCGGGGTTGGGGTTCCTGGCGTCAGTGTGCAGCTCGTCGAGCGGGAACGGCGCGGGCCGCACCGGTCGTTTCGCGGACACGATGGTGAGCGGCACGATGGTCTGCCGCGCCCAGCATCCGAAGTCGTAGATGTTGAGCGGCATCCACTTGGGGAAGTAGATGAGCTCGGGCGGGAGTTCGGGAAGGTCGTCCCACTTCCACCAGCCGAACAGGGCAAGCCAGATCCGGGTGAAGACCCGCGCCTCGGCGATGCCGCCGCGTTCACGGATCCACGCGGAGGCCCTGGCCATGTGCGGAGCGTCCGGGGCGTCGCCGGCCAGCCGCAGGGCGACGTACGCCTCGATGGTCGTGGAGAGTTCGCCCGGTCCGCCGTAGAAGGTGGCCCAGGTGCCGTCCTCGCGCTGCTCCCCCCTGATGAACAGGGCGGAGGCGTCGGTGGTCGCCTGATCGCGGATGCCCAGGAACTGGCGCAGCAGCAGATCCTCGGCATCCATCGTCACGTTCGTGTCGAGGTCGCCCTTCCACCAGCCCTCGGAGTCCTGCCGGGCGAGCAGGAAGTCCGTGGCGCGGTGTATGGCTCGGCCGGCGGCGCCGTGCGTCCCGGCCGCCTGCGGGGTCGTGTCGGTCGGTGGGGCAGTGGTGGCCGAGGTCGCCTGTGGGGCCGGGGCCCCGGAGCTTCCGTCGGTCGTCGCTGTCATGGCTATCCCTTCATGCAGTGGATCATCTCTGCTGGGTAACCGTCGGCCGATGCCCTGGATGGACATCGGCCGGCGACTGCGAGTCATATGCGGCCGATAGTGATCATCTCTTTCGTACGACGACGAAGTCGGCGAGCGCCACGAACTGGGCCCGCACCTGGTCTGGCATCTGGACGGTGTCCAGGGCTTCGATGGCGATCGTGTGCTGGCGCCGGGCTTCCTGGGCCGTCCACTCGCGCCCGCCGGCCTCTTCGATGAGGGCGGCGCGGGCGGCGAACTCCGCCTCGGAGAAGTTGTCGAAGTCGTTGTTCTTGGCGTCGGCGGCGAGGAGGTCGCCGAGCCGCTCGGAGGCCGGGCCGCCCGCGGCGAGCGCGGCGACGACGGGCAGTGACTTCTTGCGCTGGCGCAGGTCGCTCCACGTCTGCTTGCCGGTGGACTGCGGGTCACCCCAGATGCCGAGCAGGTCGTCGACGGCCTGGAAGGCGAGGCCCAGGTGGTAGCCGTACGTCTCCAGGGCGTCGGCGGTGGCGTCGTCGGCGCCGCCGAGGACCGCGCCGATGGAGGAGGCGCAGGCCAGCAGCGCGCCGGTCTTGTTGCCCTCCATCTCCAGGCACTCCTCGACGCTGACGCGCTCGCGGTGCTCGTAGGAGATGTCCTGCGCCTGACCGTCGATCAGGGCGCGGGTGGCGGTGGTGAGGCGGCGCGTGGCGCGGCCGGCGTCGACCGTCTCCAGTTCGAGCAGCACCTCGTTGCCGAGGGCGAACAGGGCGTCGCCGACGAGGATCGCCTGGGCGGGACCGTGCACCTTCCACACGGTGTCGCGGTGGCGGCGCTGCTCGTCGCCGTCCATCAGGTCGTCGTGCAGCAGCGAAAAGTTGTGCACGAGCTCGACCGCGACGGCGCCCGGGACGCCGACCTCGGGCGCGGCGCCCGCGGCCTGTGCGGACAGCACGGCGAGGGCGGGCCGTACAGCCTTGCCGCCGTCACCGTCGGACGGGTTCCCTTCGGCGTCGATCCACCCGAAGTGGTAGGCGGCGACGGTGTTCATGGGTGGTGCGAGGCGGTCGACCGCCTTCTTGAGCACCGGAGTGGCCAGGGTTCGGCCGCGCTCCAGAAGCGCGGTCACGTCCACCGCGTCGGCAGCCTTTTCGGCCGAGGGCACAGGTGGCACAGTCTCTCCTTGTTTAACCGGATACACCGATGTCTTCGATGTCGGTGTTCCTACCGTGGGAAGTTCGAGGCTCACGCCGCCTCCCGGTACAGATGGCCGCGCGGGCGGCCGAGTGCGGCGAGCGCCGCGTCCGCCGCGGACGCACCGCTGCGCACGGCGCTTTCCATGGTCGCGGGCCACCCGGTGGCGGTCCACGCGCCGGCCAGGTAGAGGCCGGGGGCATTGGTGCGGGCGGACGGCCGCAGGGCGCCGACGCCCGGGGTCGGCGCGAACGTCGCCGTCCGCTCCCGGGTGACGAAGAAGTCGCGGACACCGGCGCCGCGCGCGGCGGGCAGCAGCCGCTCCAGCTCGGGGAGGTAGCGCTCCCGCAGAACGGCGACGGGGGCGTCGATCTCGTCCTGGGCGGCCGACTGCGACACCGCCAGGTACTGCCCCGCCTGTCGCGCGCCACCGTCCTTGTTCGCAGGCCCTTCGGGCCCGCCTCTCAACAGGCCCGACGCGTCGGTGCGGTCGAAGACCCACTGCACCGGGGAGCCGAGCGCCGTGAAGAAGGGCCGCTTGAGGACCTTGCGGTCGTAGACGACGTGCAGGTTCAGGATCGGCGCGGTCCCGATGTCGAGCAGCCGCCCCTTGTCGTCGAGCGCGCCGTCGGGCAACAGGTCGTGCGCCTCGCGCTGCGCCACCGCGAGTACGACGGTGTCGGCGGTGAGGATCTGGCCGGAAGTGTCGGAACCCTCGGGAACCTCGACGGCCCAACGCCCGTTCTCCGTACGGGAGATGGAGGTGACGCGTGTACGGAGTCCGATGCGTACGCCCGCGGAGTCGAGCGCCTTGCGGGCGAGAGTGTCATGGAGATCACCGAGGGGCACCTGGGCCCAGCCGATGTCGGCGGCACCGGGGTCGGACAGCAGCCCGGTCTTGAAGACCATGGCGGCCAGGCCCAGTGAGGCCTCCCCCGCCACCGCGTTCAGGGTCGCGACACCGACCAGGTCCCACAGCGCCTCGATGGCCCGCTGCGACTGACCGTGCTCGGCCAGCCAGGAGCCGAAGTCCCGCTCGTCGAGCGCCGGATCGGTGAGGTCGAGGCCCTTGAGGGCGAGCGCGGCACGGCCGACGTTAGCCCGCTCGGCCAGCGACAGATGCGGGTAGGTCGCCAGGCTCTTCGCCAGGTGCAGCGGTACGGGCAGCGCCGTGCGCCGCAGTCGCCCGAGGCGGTTCTTCTCCGCGTCGAGCACCGGCACGTCGAGACGTTCCTGCAAGGGGGCGAGCGACGCCCCGTCGACGCGGTCCAGGAACCAGCGGTAGGCGGTGCAGCAGCGCAGGTACACGTGCTGGCCGTTGTCGACGGTGAGGTCGCCGCGCTTGAAGGAGAAGGCGAGCCCGCCCAGCCGGGGCCTGCCCTCCAGGAGCGTGACGTCGACGCCGCCGTCGGCGAGCGAGAGCGCGGCGGTGATACCCGCGAGCCCACCGCCGATGACCACCGCGGTGGGCCGTTGTCGGGCCGCGGCGTCGTCCGCGTCGGGTCCCTCGGGTCCCGTGTTCCCGTTGCTCATGCGCCCTCCCCCGAGGCGGTGCCGATGGTGCGTACGGCCGGGGTGCGGCGGGGTTCGACAGAAGTGACGAACACGCGGCCGACCGTTGCATGCAGGGACGCCGCGTCGCGCCGGAGGGTTGCCCGCCGCTTCGCGTTCCTCGCTGCACCGAGACCGGTGGTGCCCATCAGGCGCGCCTCCTGAGGGCGGTGCGGGAGACCGTGCGCGCGTCGAGCCCGGACAGGCCGCGCACGGCGACGTACGCCTTCTCGTGTCCGGGCAGCGAGACGCGGCCGCGGAGCACGGCCTCCGGCTCGCGCTCGATGCGGTCGAGCAGGCGGCGGTAGATGCCGGCCATGGCGGCGACGCAGGCGCCGGAACGCCGGTCGAGCAGGGGTAGCAGCTTGTACCCCTCGGCGAACAGCGCGCGGGCGCGCCGCACTTCGAAGTGCACGAGGCCGGCGAAGTCCGAGCCGGGCGGCGGTGTCGGCCCGTCGAACCCGGCCGAGCAGCCGAACTTGGCGAGGTCGTCAGCGGGCAGGTAGGTGCGACCGTCGGCGGCGTCCTCGCGCACGTCCCGGAGGATGTTGGTCAGTTGGAGCGCGAGCCCGAGTGTGTCCGCGTACTCGGGCGCACGGTCGGCGCCGCGCGCCCCCGGTTCCGCGCCGAACACGCCCAGGGAGACCCGTCCGATGGCTCCCGCGACACAGCGGCAGTACACCTTCAGGTCGTCCCAGGTCTCGTACGTCTCGCCGCGCAGGTCCATCAGGACCCCGTCGATGAGTTCGTCGAGCCCGCCGAGCGGGATCGGGAAGCGGTCGGCGGCATGGGCGAGCGCGACGGCCACCGGATCGGTGTCGTCCTCCTCGACCTTGCCGTTCTGGACCCGCGCGAGCAGCGCCCGGGTCTCGTCGAGCCGCAGCGCCTTGACGTCGGGCGCCAGCGTGCCGTCACCGATGTCGTCGACACGGCGCGAGAACGCGTACACCGCCGACATGGCCCGCCGCTTGGCGGTCGGCAGCAGCCGGATCCCGTAGGCGAAGTTCCGTGCCTGCTGGCCGGTGACCGTCTCGCAGTAGCTGTATGCGGCGAGCACCGGTGCCGACATCTGCTGGTCAGACTCCACGGTTCTGCTCACCCCTCTCCTCGCAGAGTCGCTCCCACCTCGCGCAATAGCCGGAGCTTGGTGGGTTTGGGTGGTCCAGGAAGGACGTCGTACGAAACGGCGGTGATCGCGTGCACCGCCGCCTTCCCCCCTGCCACGAACCCGGCCAGCAGCAGCTTCAACCTGCCGTGGACGCTACCCACGAGGGGGGTGCCTTCATTCAGGAGCCCGAGGGCGCGTTCCGCTTCGAACGCGACCAGGGCGCGCACCGACGCGCCCGCCGTCGCCAGGGCGAGATCGGACTCCTGCACGTGGAACTCTTTCATGTCCTCGGCGGGCAGGTAGACGCGGTCCCGCCCCAGGTCCTCGGCCACGTCCTGGAGGTGCTCGACGATCTGGAGGCCCGTGCAGACGGCGTCCGAGCGGCGGATCCGCTCGGGGGTCGCGGTGCCGGTGATGGCGAGGACGAGGCGGCCGACCGGGTTGGCGGAGAGCTCGCAGTACGCGAGGAGGTCGTCGTACGTCTCGTAGCGCGCGACGAGCTGGTCCTGGCGGTTGGCCTGGATGAGGCCGAGGAACGGCTCGGGGGTCAGGGAGCGGCGGCGGACGGTGGGCTGCAAGGCCTTCAGGAGCGGATGTCTGGGGGTCGAGTCGAAGACCCGGCGCAGATCCGCTTCGAAGGCGTCCAGCATCGCGAGCCGGTCGTCGGCCCGATCGGGTGAGACACCGAGGAAACGGGCGTCCGCGCCGCCGGGCGCGAGGTCGCCGTCACCGATGTCGTCGACGAGGCGCGCGTACCCGTACACGGCCATCAGGTCGTCGCGCCAGGCGCGCGGCAGGAAGAAGGGGGCCACCGGGAAGTTCTCGTCGGCGGCCTTGTCCAGGGTGGCGCTCTCCGGGGTACCGGGGCGCGGGCGGGATGCGGTCACCGCGTGCGGTCCGCTTCCGGAACGACGGCAAAAGCCCCGTGGACCTGGAGAGTTTCCGTAGCCATTGCCGTCACGTCTCCCGTTCTACACTGCTGACCCAATACATCCTATTTCGGACACGCCGCCCGGACTTCCGCGCGGTGACCCAACCCCTGCCGGGCCGAGTGTCGCGCATTATCGCCCCACTTGCCGCGAATAGGCACCGGTACAGCTTACGTTGTACAACGATGCTCGCCGCGGCGGGGTGTTCCGCACATCACAACAACACACCGATTGACGCCAAGATTCCTTCAGGGCAAGGAAGTTGACCGGTCCTTGACCGTGATCGGAAAACAGTTGGCCGATGCAAGCACATGGAAGGCTCCACCGATACGAGTCGGTGGAGCCTCCTATGACGCGGGGCGGAGCCGGGCGGTTACTTGCCCGTGAACTTCTCGTACTCCTTGAGTACCTCGCCCGTCGGACCGTCCATACGCAGTTCCCCGCGCTCCAGCCACAGAACGCGGTCACAGGTGTCGCGAATGGACTTGTTGTTGTGGCTCACCAGGAAGACCGTGCCGGCCTCCTTGCGCAGCTCGCGGATGCGGGCCTCGGAGCGCTTCTGGAACTTGCGGTCACCCGTCGCCAGGGCCTCGTCGATCATCAGCACGTCGTGGTCCTTGGCGGCCGCGATGGAGAACCGCAGGCGGGCCGCCATGCCGGACGAGTAGGTGCGCATCGGCAGGGTGATGAAGTCACCCTTCTCGTTGATCCCGGAGAAGTCGACGATGTCCTGGTAGCGCGCCTTGATCTCCTCGCGGGACATGCCCATGGCGAGGCCACCGAGGATCACGTTGCGCTCGCCCGTGAGGTCGTTCATGAGGGCCGCGTTCACACCGAGCAGCGAGGGCTGGCCGTCGGTGTAGACCTTGCCCTTCTCGGCGGGGAGCAGGCCGGCGATGGCGCGCAGCAGCGTCGACTTGCCGGAGCCGTTCGAGCCGATGAGGCCGATGGCCTCGCCCCGGTAGGACGTGAAGGAGACGCCCTTGACCGCGTGCACCTTGCGCACGCCGCGCTCCTCGCCGCGCTTGAGTATGCGGCTCAGTGCCGACGTCGCGCTGCCCTTGCCGGTCTTGGCGCCGTTGACGCGGTACACGATGTGCAGCTCGTCGGCGATGACCGTGGGAACGCGGGCGTCGGAGGGGTTCTTGTCGAGATCAGCCACGGCCGTACCGCTCCTCGGACTTCCAGAAGTAGACGAAGCCGCCGACGGCGACCAGTACGGCCCAGCCGAGGGCGACCGCCCAGACGTGCGGCGGCAGGTTCTCGGAGCCGTAGCCGTCGATCAGCGCGAACCGCATCAGGTCCATGTAGATCGCCGCCGGGTTCCACTGGAGGACGTCGGCGATCCAGGTCGGCTTGCCCTCCAGCATGATCGGGATGGAGAACATGACGCCGGACGCGTACATCCACGTACGCATCACGAACGGCATGAGCTGCGCGAGGTCCGGGGTCTTCGCGCCCGCCCTGGCCATGATCAGCGCGAGTCCGGTGTTGAAGAGGAACTGCAACGCGAGGACCGGAACGATCAGCAGCCACGACAGGGACGGGAAGCTGCCGAAGGCGCACGCCACGATGAACAGCACGATCATCGAGAACAGCAGCTGCTGGAGCTGCTGGAGCGCGAAGGAGACGGGCAGCGAGGCGCGCGGGAAGTGCAGGGCGCGCACCAGGCCCAGGTTGCCGGAGATCGCGCGTACGCCCGCCATGACGGACGACTGCGTGAAGGTGAAGACGAAGACACCCGTCACCAGGAACGGGATGTAGACCTCCTTGTCCATGCCCCGGTTCGCGCCCAGGATCAGGCCGAAGATCAGGTAGTAGACGAGGGCGTTCAGGAGGGGGGTCGCCACCTGCCAGACCTGGCCGAGCTTGGCCTGGCTGTACTGGGCCGTCAGCTTCGCCTGCGAGAAGGCGAGGATGAAGTGCCGTCGGCCCCACAGCTGCCGTACGTACTCGGACAGGCCGGGCCGCGCTCCGCTGACGGACAAGCCGTACTTGGCGGCGAGCTCGGCCGGGGAGAGCCCGTCGTCGGGCGACGGGGCGGCGCTCACCGCGACACCGCCGTCATGCGTTGTCTCACTCACAAGGGGAACTTTCGTCTTCAAAAGCACAGCCTGGTCGGGCATAGGCGAGGAGCCAGGGACCGGGTACGGCCCGAATGCTCTCAGACATGAGCTTGTCAGATGACAGGAGGTCGGCCCAGTCGGGTCAGGCGCCACACCGTACGCCACTTCATCGGACGCCGAGGGCCGCACGGCGTCGTCCAGCCTTCCTTGAAACCGCCCAGCCAGGCCTTCAGGGCCGGGCCCGAGGGACGGCGGGCCAAGGTCAGGAGCAGCCACACGCCGAGGTACACGGGGATCAGCGGCGCGGGCAGGTTGCGGCGGGCCAGCCAGACCCGGTTGCGGGCCACCATGCGGTGGTAGACCGCGTGCCGGGAGGGGGCCGTGGTCGGGTGGTGCAGGACCATGTCGGCGCGGTAGTCGATCATCCAGCCCGCGTCGAGGGCACGCCAGGCGAGATCGGTCTCCTCATGGGCGTAGAAGAACTCGGCGGGCAGCGGTCCGGCCTCGGCGATCACGCGCGTACGGACGGCGTTGGCGCCGCCGAGGAACGTGGTCACGCGCGAGGAGCGCATCGGGTCGGCGGCGCGCAGCCGCGGGACGTGGCGGCGCTGGGTCTCGCCGGTGTCCGGGTCGGCGATGCGGAAGCTGATGATGCCGAGCTTCGGGTCGGCGGCGAAGGCCTCGCGGCACAGCTCGGCCGTGTCGGTGAGCGGCAGCAGGCCGTCGTCGTCGAGGAACATGAGGATGTCGACGTCGGATCCGGACGGGCCGAACGCCTCGATGCCGACGTTGCGGCCGCCGGGGATGCCCAGGTTCTCGGGCAGCTCGACGGTCCGTACGCCTTCGGGGACGTCCGGGACGGGTGATCCGTTGCCGACCACGACCAGCTCGACCGGGGCGCCGTCCTGCTTGGCGACCGAGTCGAGGAGGGCGCGCAGCTCGGCCGGCCGGTTGCCCATGGTGATGACAACCGCGCCGACCTTCGCCTGCCGTGCCGGCGTGCTCACTTCAGCCTGCTCGAAGCGAGGATGGACACGAGGTGGAGCAGCGTCTGGAGGAGCGCGATGCCCGCGAGGACGGCCACACCGAGGCGCGTGAAGAACAGGTCGCCCCGCATCTGGTCCACGATCGCGAGGACCAGGATGAGCAGGGTCGCCTCGATGCCGAGGATGAGCCGGTGGAAGTTGAGCATCGCGGCGGCCCTGCGGGCCAGCGCCATGCCCGAGGAGCGCATCTCGGACGCGGCCTCCTTGACCTGCTCCTTGCCGCTCTGCGCGCGGGCCACGGCGACCAGGTCCGTCTCGGACTTGATCAGGATGGCGCCGAGCGCGGCGAGCGTGCCGAGGAAGGCCCACAGCCAGTCGATCCGGCCGCCGCCCCACAGGTCCGCGGCACGCAGGCCGAAGCCGACGAGGACGGCGGCGTCGGTGAGGTACGCGCCGACGCGGTCCATCCAGACGCCGGTGAGCGAGTACTGCTTGCGCCACCGCGCGATCTCGCCGTCGACGCAGTCGAGCAGCAGGTAGAGCTGCACCGCGACAACGCCGAGGACCGCGCCCCAGATGCCCGGGACGAGGAGCGCGGGAGCCGCGAGGACACCGCAGACGGTCATCAGGTAGGTCAGCTGGTTGGGCGTGACCTTGGTGTTCACCAGGTGCCGGTCGACACGCAGCGAGATCTCGCGCATGTAGAGCCGGCCCATCCAGTGCTCACCGCTCCGGCGGTCCTTCACGCCCGCGGGGTGAACGACCGGGCGGAGCTCAGCTACCGATGGCTTTTGCATAGTCGGCGTAGGCGTCCCTGATCTGGTCGGTGGAGAGGTCGAGGTGTTCGAGGATCGTGTAGCGGCCCGGCCGGGTCTGCGGAGCGAACTCCACGACCTTGACGAACTCGTCCACGGTGAAGCCGATCTCCTCGGGCAGCACGGGCAGGCCGTGGCGGCGCAGCACCTCGGCCATGTAGCGGGACTCCTCGTGAGCACCGCGCAGGTGCATCGCGAAGGCCGCGCCCAGGCCGCACTGCTCGCCGTGGCTGGCGGCGCGCTTGGGGTGGAGGAGGTCGAAGGCGTGGTTGATCTCGTGGCAGGCGCCGGACGCCGGACGGGAGTCGCCCGACACGGACATGGCGATGCCGGTGAGGACCAGGCCCTCGGCGAGCACCTGGAGGAAGCCGTCGTCGCCGACGCCGCCCGGGTGCCGGAGCACGGCCTCGCCGGCCTGGCGGGCCATGGCGGCCGCGAGACCGTCGATGTCCTCGCCGCGCTCACGGGCCGCGAGCTCCCAGTCCGCGACCGCGGAGATGTTGGACAGGGCGTCACCGATGCCGGAGCGCACGAAGCGCGCCGGGGCCTCACGGATGATGTCGAGGTCGATGACGACGGCGATCGGGTTCGGCACGCCGTAGCTGCCGCGGCCCGCGTCGTTGTCGAGGGTCGCGACCGGCGAGCACAGGCCGTCGTGCGACAGGTTCGTCGCGACGGCGACCAGCGGCAGGCCCACGCGCGCCGCGGCGAACTTGCCGCAGTCGATGATCTTGCCGCCACCGAGGCCGACGACGGCGTCGAAACGGCCCGCCTTCTTGATGTCGTCGGCGAGCTGGATGGCGTCGTCGAGGGTGCCGCCCCCGACCTCGAACCACTCGGCGCGGGGCAGCGAGGGCGCGAGGCGGGTGCGCAGGGCAGCGCCCGAGCCACCGCTGATCGCGATGGCCAGGCGCCCCGTGGACGACGAGATCCTCTGGTCGGCGAGGACCTTGGCCAGGTCGTCGAGCGCTCCCGGCCGGATGTCGACGACGACCGGCGAGGGGATGAGCCTCGTCAGTACTGGCACGCGATCTCCCGCCCCTTGGCCAGGTCCTCGTGGTTGTCGATCTCGACCCACGGGACATCGCCGATGGGCGCGACGTCGACCTTGAAGCCGCGGTTCACGAGCTCCTGGTAGCCGTCCTCGTAGTACAGCTGCGGGTCACGCTCGTACGTGGCCTTCAGGGCGTCGGCCAGCTCGTCGGCGGCCTCGCCCTCGATGAGGGTGACGCCGATGTACTCGCCGGTGGCCTCGGAGGGGTCCATCAGCTTCGTGATCTTCTGGACGCCCTTGTCGGGGTCCACGACGACCTTCATCTCCTCTTCGCCGAGGGTCTTCACCGTGTCCAGGGCGAGGATGATCTTCTTGCCGTCGCCGCGGGCGGCGAGCAGCGTCTTCTCCACGGAGACCGGGTGCACGGTGTCGCCGTTGGCGAGGATCACCGAGTGCTTGATGGCGTCACGGCCGCACCACAGGGAGTAGGCGTTGTTCCACTTCTCGGCGACGTCGTTCTCGATGAGCGTCAGCTTCAGGCCGTACTTCGCCTCGAGCGCTGCCTTGCGCTCGTAGACGACCTCCTTGCGGTAGCCGACGATGATGCCGACCTCGGTGAGGCCGATCTCGGCGAAGTTCTTCAGGGTGAGGTCGAGGACGGAGAGCTCGTTCTCGGTTCCCTCGCCCACGACGGGCACGAGCGCCTTGGGAAGCGTCTCGGTGTAGGGGCGGAGCCGGCTGCCGGCGCCGGCGGCCAGGACGAGGCCGATCATGCGGGTTCTCCTTCATCGTGTACGGCGGGTGCTCCAGCAGAGACCCAGAAGCGGATGCTCTCGGCGAGCACCACGAGTGCCACGAACACGGCGCAGACCGTGAGCGCGACGGTGAAATCTGTGGTTGTGAACAGCGCGGCCAGGATCGTGACCACCAGCGTTCTGCCTTCGTGCCCGCCGATCGCCCGCACCAGCCAGTGCGGGGGCGCCCCGGTGCCGCCGCGAATGCGGTACACCGTGTCGTAGTGATGGTAGGCGACCGCCGCCACCAGCCCGAAAGCCGCGGGCAGGGCACCGTTCACCTCCGAGCGGGCCGCGAGGACCAGGACGGTCAGGTACTCGGAGGCCCGGAAAATCGGGGGCACGAGCCAGTCGAGGGTGCCCTTGAGGGGTCGGGCGACGGCCAGGCCCGACGTGACGCAGTACACGGCGGCGACGACGATCGGCCAGGTGCCGCCGACATCCGTGAGCGCACTCACCGTGACGACGGCCACGCCGCCGAGAGCGGCGATCACAGGGGCGGGGGCGGGCACCTTCACCTTGCTGAACAGCCGCGCGAGCGGCCCCGAGTCGGCGAGATCGGCGAGGGCCTGTGCGGCGCGGTCGGTGCGGCGGGCCTTGCGGGTGAGCGAGCGCAGGAGGCGCCCGGCGGTCGTGTAGCAGGCGGCGAGCGCGCAGCCGACGAGGAGGACGACGAAGGTGATGCGCGGGGTGGTCAGTGCGGTGAGGATCGCGATCAGCGCCCAGCGTTCGCCGATCGGCAGCACTATCATCCGGCGCACCCAGACCGTCCAGCCGACGCTGTCGAGCTTGTCGGAGAGGGCGGCGGTGGGGCTGGTGTTGGCCGCGGCGTCGTGGTTCGCCTCGTTGAAGGAGAAGTCGACGACGTGCCGGCAGGTCTGCAACACCATCGCGCCGAGGGCCAGGGCCCACACGTCGTCGCCGTCGGCGTTGGCCGCGCCGAGCGCGAGGCCCGCGTAGTAGGCGTACTCCTTGGCGCGGTCGAAGGTCGCGTCGAGCCAGGCGCCGAGCGTCGAGTACTGCAACGAGTAGCGGGCGAGCTGCCCGTCCGTGCAGTCCAGGACGAAGGAGAAGAGGAGGAGCAGGCCCGCGGCGACGAAGCCGGGGCGCGTGCCGGTCGCCGCGCAGCCCGCCGCGATCAGCGCGGTGAGCAGCGACGCGGTGGTGACCTGGTTGGGGGTCAGGCCGCGGCGTGCGCACCACCGCGCGAGGTAGCGGGAGTACGGGCTGACGCAGTACGTGGTGAAGAAGCCGTCCCGCGCCTTGACGGCGGTGCGCAGCCGGATCGCCTCGTCGTCGACGGCGGCGACGGACTGGCGGACCTCGTTGCGGGCCTGCGGGTCGGTGGGCACCGCGGCGACGAGGTCACCGAGCTCGGGGCGGTGCACGTCGGTGCCGGCCGCCTCCAGGGACTTGGCGACGGCGTCGGGGTGCATGCCGCTCTCCGTGACGGCCCGGTTCAGGGCCTGCCGGGTGGAGGGCAGCACCGCGAGGGCGCCGGGGATCGCCGAGGCGTTGAAGCGAGGGTCGGTGAGGCCGAGGCGCAGGGCGTGGACATGGCCCACGAATCCCGCGTCCACGACCGCGACCCGCTGGCCGCCGGGGACGGTCGCGAGCGCCGCTTCGGCGTCCGCGGCGTCCGGGGCGAGCCGAACGTCGAAGCCGAGCGCCCGCAGATCGCCCTCCAGGGACGACCCGGGGACCGGCTGACCGGTGACGATGGCGGTCGACAGACGAACTCACTCCTTGGGTGCCGACGCGAGCGCGCCGGGCTCATGCACGAAGGGGCGCCCTGAGCCCCGATATTTCCGGGGGCCGGGCGGCATGTCGGCAGAGGCTATCGGATGATGAGAAGTGGACGTTCACCGCCCGTTTACGGCCCGATTGGCCCCTGTCCCACACGGTCTGCGTAGGCCAGGCCGCCCGTTCATCATTGTCGATCAAGGCCCCGGGCGACAAACCCGCCGGCGCCCGCGACCGGTGGCGGTCCCGCTTAGGGTGGTGCGTCATGACGTGGCTGATCACCGGCGGAGCCGGATACATCGGGGCACATGTGGCACGGGCGATGACGAGCGCCGGGGAGCGCGTCGTGGTCCTCGACAACGTGACGTCGGGCGTCCCCGACCGGCTGCCCCCCGAGCTGCCGCTGGTGCGCGGCTCCGCCCAGGACGCGGATCTCGTGGCCCGGGTCTGCGCCGAGCACGGGGTCACGGGCGTCGTGCATCTCGCGGCGCACAAGCAGGTCGGCGAATCGGTCGAGAAGCCCGAGCTCTACTACCGGGACAACGTCGGCGGGCTCGCCACGCTCCTGGAGACGGTCGCCGCCGCGGGCGTGCGCCGCTTCGTCTTCTCCTCGTCGGCCGCGGTCTACGGCAACCCCGACACCGACCTCATCACCGAGTCGACACCGTGTGCACCCGTGAACCCGTACGGCGAGACGAAGCTGGCCGGCGAGTGGCTGGTGCGGGCGGCGGGGCAGGCTCACGGCATGGCGACCGTCTGCCTTCGCTACTTCAACGTGGCCGGGGCCGCCGAGCCCGCGCTCGCCGACATCGGCGTCTACAACGTGATCCCGATGGTCTTCGACCGCCTGACGCGCGGGGAGTCGCCGCGGATCTTCGGCGACGACTACCCGACCCCGGACGGCACCTGCGTACGCGACTACATCCACGTCGCCGACCTGGCCGAGGCGCACCTCGCCGCCGCGCGCCGGCTGCTGCGCCCCGGGGCGAGCGGCGACCTGACCCTGAACATCGGCACCGGGCAGGGCGTCTCCGTCCGCGAACTCGTGGACGTGATCGCGGACGTCTCCGGCGACCGCAGGCCCGCGCTCGTCGAGCCGCGCCGCCCGGGGACGCGCCGCGCGCGGTCGGCTCCTCGGCCCTCGCCGAGAAGGAGCTCGGCTGGGCGGCGTCGCGCGGGGTACGCGAGATGGTGGAGTCGGCCTGGGCGGGCTGGTGCCTGCGGCACCCCGGGGCGACCGCGAAGTGATCTCCTCAGCGCCCTGACCTGCGTACATACGAAGATTCCCGCGAGGGGCGTTTCCGCAGGTCAGGGCATATGACAACGGTGTTCAGTGCAGTGTTTGCGGATACCCCCTCCCCGTAGTTCACTGTGATCGCCGCCCCCGACCAGGGCGGCACGCGAACCGATACGGAGGGCGGTTTCGATGGGCGTCGGGCACAGCCACGACCACGGGCACAGCCATGGACCCACGACGGGGACGGCCGCCGCCGCCCACCGGGGCCGGCTGCGCATCGCGCTGTCGATCACGCTGACCGTGATGGTGGTGGAGATCGTCGGCGGCGTCATGGCCGACTCGCTCGCGCTGATCGCGGACGCGGCCCACATGGCGACGGACGCGCTCGGCCTCGCGATGGCCCTGATCGCGATCCACTTCGCGAACCGTCCGGCGAGCGAGCAGCGGACGTTCGGTTACGCGCGGGCCGAGATCCTCGCCGCGCTCGCCAACTGTCTGCTGCTGCTCGGCGTCGGCGGCTACGTCCTGTACGAGGCGGTCCAGCGCTTCATGGAGCCGGCCGAGACGGCGGGCGGCCTGACGATCGTCTACGGCCTGATCGGTCTGACGGCGAACATGATCTCGCTGTCGCTGCTCGTCAAGGGGCAGCAGGAGAGCCTGAACGTGCGCGGGGCGTTCCTGGAGGTGGCCGCCGACGCGCTGGGCTCGCTGGCGGTGCTGATCTCGGCCGTGATCATCCTCACGACGGGCTGGCAGGCGGCCGACCCGATCGCGTCGATCGTCATCGGACTCATGATCGTCCCGCGTACGGTGAAGCTGCTGCGCGAGACCCTGAACGTGCTGCTCGAATCGGCCCCGAGGGGCGTCGACATGGCGGAGGTCAGGGCGCACATACTGGCGCTGCCCGGCGTCGAGGACGTCCACGATCTGCACGCCTGGACGATCACCTCGGGGATGCCGGTCCTCTCCGCGCACGTGGTCGTCAGTCCCGACGTGCTGAGCGCGATCGGCAACGAGAAGATGCTGCACGAGTTGCAGGGCTGCCTCGGCGACCACTTCGACGTGGAGCACTGCACGTTCCAGCTGGAGCCCACCGGGCACGCCGAGCACGAGGCGAAGCTCTGCCACTGAACGCCGCCACCGCGCTCCCCCGCTGAACCCTGTCGCCGCACCCCGTCGGGCCCGCCTCCACCGAGCGGGCCCCTTCACCCGAAGGTTCCTCCGTTGACCGACACCGGTACCTGGTCCACCCGCCCCGAGACCGACGCCGACCGGGCGGCGGTGCACGCCGTCAACGTCGCGGCGTTCCCGACCCCCGCCGAGGCCGATCTCGTCGACGCGCTGCGTGCCGACGAGGACGCGTGGCTCGACGGACTGTCGTACGTCGCCGAGGCGCCGGACGGCACGGTCGCCGCGCACGCGCTGATCACCCGCTGCACCGTGGACGGGGCACCGGCGGCGGCCCTCGCGCCGGTGGCCGTACGGCCGCAGGACCAGCGCACGGGGGCCGGTTCGGCCGTCGTACGCGCGGTGCTGGAGGCGGCACGCGCGCGTGGGGAGCGGATCGTGCTCGTTCTCGGACACCCCGAGTACTACCCGCGGTTCGGCTTCGTGCCCGCGTCGACGTACGGCATCAGGCCCGGCTTCGACGTGCCCGACGAGGCGATGATGGCGCTGATCCTCGACGGTGGACCCGATTCCGGGCAGGTCCCGCGGGGCACGATCACCTACCCGGCCGCTTTCGGCGTCTGAGCGGGCCCTACGGTGGTCCCGCCCGGTCGCGCGGCCGGGCGGGACATGCGGGGAACGGTATGGCCCGGGAGTCTCCGTCCCGTACGGCAGACTTGGTCCGGAAAACCGAAGCGAAGGATGGGTATGCCGATCACACCTGCCACCGCGGCGAACAGCTCGTCGAACGGCACCGGAGAAGCGATCTTGCTGGAACTCGTCGACGAGGACGGCAGGACGATCGGCACGGCGGAGAAGCTCGCCGCGCATCAGGCGCCGGGGCAGCTGCACAGAGCGTTCTCCGTGTTCCTCTTCGACGAGCAGGGGCGGCTGCTGCTCCAGCAGCGGGCGCTCGGCAAGTACCACTCCCCCGGCGTGTGGTCGAACACCTGCTGCGGGCACCCGTACCCGGGCGAGGCCCCGTTCGCGGCGGCCGCCCGCCGTACGTTCGAGGAGCTCGGCGTCTCGCCGTCGCTGATGGCGGAGGCCGGAACCGTGCGCTACAACCACCCGGACCCGGAGTCGGGCCTGGTGGAGCAGGAGTTCAACCACCTCTTCGTGGGGATGGTGCAGGCGCCGCTCGTTCCGGACCCCGAGGAGGTCGGGGCGACGGCGTTCGTGACGGCCGACGAGCTGGCCGAGCGGCACGCGAAGGACCCGTTCTCCGCGTGGTTCATGACCGTGCTCGACGCGGCGCGCCCGGCGGTCAGGGAGCTGACGGGTCCGACGGCCGGCTGGTGACGCTCAGGCGTACGGGGGCTTGAGGGGCAGGGCGGCCCAGATGACCTTGCCCCCGCTCGCGGTGTGCGCGACGTCGCAGACGCCGCCGGCCTCCGCGGTGATCTCCCGTACGAGCAGCAGTCCGCGGCCGCCGGTCTGGCCGCTGGTGGCCTCCAGCGCCGTGGGGCGATAGGGGTGTTCGTCCTCGACGGAGACGCGCACCCACTCCGCGCCGACGGCCACCTCCACGGCGAGCATCGGGGAGAGCAGCGCGGCGTGCTTCACCGCGTTCGTCACGAGCTCGGAGACGATCACGAGCAGCCCGTGCACCAGCTCGTCGGAGGCGGGCACGCCCTGTCGGGCGAGCAGTTCACGCACCGCGCGGCGGGCCTGCGGCACGGAGGCGTCGACCGCCTCGGCGGTGAAGCGCCAGACCCCCTCGTACGGCAGCGCCTCGCCCGCCGGCCGGTCGAGGGGTACGTGCCCACTGCCTTGAGGACTTGGGCGGGACCCCCATCCGTGGTCGCTCATCGTCCCGTCGCCGCCCTTGCGCTCGATAGTCACCACCCTTCGAGTGTTGAGAATCGGCTGGTCCGGACCGGATGACTGACCAGAAGTCAGCGCGTATCGACGGAATCTGACCGCTGGCGTACGACAGGGTCAGTTCTGCGATCGATCCCGCCCCAATGAGTCCTCTTTCAGGGGCTCTTCAGCTTGTTGTACGAGACTGACGATGCGCCGGCCGCCCAGACCCGTCGCCAGCAGCCCGAGTCCGTCGAAGAGCAGGGCGAGGGAGAAGAAGCAGCCGAGGACGTAGCGGCTGCTCTCCGGCCAGTTGGCGAGGACCAGCACGCCGAGCAGGATGCCGAACGCCCCCTGCACCAGGGTCCAGCCGAGGTGCTGCCCCCGCACCACGAGCCCGCCGACGAGCCGGAAGACACCGCCGGTGAGGAAGAGCAGCGCGGCGAACATGGTCAGCGCCTCCGCGGTGCCCTCGGGGTGGCGGATGACGACGACGCCGGCCGCGAGGTTGAGCGCGGCGACCACGACGCCGAGCCAGAAGAAGGGGGTGCCGCGGGACTGGATCGCGTGCAGCAGGCCGATGACGCCGCCGAGCAGCAGCAGCCAGCCGAAGAGCAGCATCGAGGTGAGCGTGGCGAAGGCGGTGTAGGCGAGGCCGACGAGGCCCGCGAGGACGAGAACGCCGCCAAGAACGGCGAGCCAGCCGAGACCGCGGCGCAGTTTCCGCCGCCGACCGATCGGGCCGCGCTCGTCGGCGGTGGTGGCCTTTCCGGTCAGCGGCGCTCCGGCCGCTTCCTGGTCCTGCGGTTCAGCCATCGGCGCCTCCTGTCGGCACCCCCTTCCGATCGTACGTTCGCCCGCGGCGGATAGCATCCGGCGCATGGCTCCCGTCTCCGCGCCGCGGCTCACCCACTCCGTCACCGGCGGGGTCGCGACCGTCGTCATCGACCATCCGGCGAAGCGCAACGCCATGACGGACGGCATGTGGGCCGCGCTGCCCCCGCTGCTCGACGGGCTCGCGACGGACCCGGCGGTCCGTGCCGTGGTGCTGACGGGAGCGGGCGGGACGTTCTGCGCGGGCGCCGACATCTCGACGCTGGGCAACGGCGCCGCGCAGGGGCTCGCGGTCGCGGCCGAGGAGGCGCTCGCCGCGTTCCCGAAGCCGACGCTGGCCGTCGTACGGGGCTACTGCGTGGGCGGCGGCAGTCAGTTGGCGGCGGCGTGCGATCTGCGGTTCGCGGCCGAGGGCGCGCTGTTCGGGGTGACACCGGCGAAGCTCGGGATCGTCTACCCGGCGTCGTCGACGCGCCGCCTCACCGCGCTGGTCGGGCCCGCGACCGCCAAGTACCTCTTGTTCTCGGGCGAGTTGATCGGCACGGAGCGGGCGCTGCGGACCGGGCTCGTCGACGAGGTGTGGGACGGGGCGGACCTGGACAAGAGGGTGGCCGAGTTCACCCGAGTCCTGGTCGGCCGCTCCCTCCTCACGCAGGCCGCGGCGAAGGAGTTCGCGGCGGGGCGCACGGACCGGGACGCGCACTGGGCGGCGCAGGCGCGCGGCAGCGGCGACACCGCGGAGGGTGTCGCCGCGTTCCTGGAGCGGCGGGCGCCGCGCTTCGAGTGGACCGTGTGACGACCGCGTCTTAGGGCCTGCCTCCCAGATCCCTCCGTCCGCCCGAAGAGTGGGCCCTGCGGCGTCCGGTGCGTGCTCTCGGCGTGCCGGGTGCAGGGCCTCGTACTGGATGTACTTGGCCTTGGGCCCGGTGCGGCGAGAGCGCGTGCCAGGCGTCGCGGGGCAGGAGGGATCCGGGAGACAGGCCCTAGGTGAGGATGAAGCGGCTCTTGGAGCGGAACTCCTCGACGAGGTGCGCGGGCGCTTTCTGCGGGGAGCCCGCGTCGTAGGGCGGTTGCGGGTCGTACTCGGTGAGCAGTTGTACGGCCTGGGCGTGTTCGTCGCCCGCGATCCTGCCCAGCAGCGTCAGGCCCATGTCGATGCCGGAGGACACCCCGGCGGCGGTGACGTACTTGCCCTCGACGACGACGCGCTCGCCGGTCGGTTCGGCGCCGAACCGCTCGAGGAAGTCGAGAGCGAGCCAGTGCGAGGTGGCCCGCCTTCCCTTGAGCAGGCCCGCGGCCGCGAGGAGCAGGGATCCGGTGCAGACGGAGGTCGTCCACGTGCTGGTGGCGTCGGCCGCGCGCAGCCAGGCGAGGAGGGTCTCGTTCTCCATCTGCGGGGTCTGTCCCGGGCCGCCGGGGACGATCACGATGTCCGGGTGCGGCACGTCGGCGAAGGTCTTGTCGGCGACGAGGGCGAGGGTTCCGGTGTCGCTGCGCACCGGGCCGCGCCGCTCCGCGACGAAGACGAGTTCGGCGTCGGGGAGGCGGCCGAGGGTCTCGTAGGGGCCTACGGCGTCGAGGGCGGTGAAGCGGTCGAAGAGGACGACGGCGATCTGCACGAGGTGCCTTTCTGCTCTGCGGGTGGGTGTGGGTGCACGGGGTGCGGGGCGTGGAAGCGGCGGCGGTACTCCGCCGGGGGCGTGCCGAGGGTCTTCAGGAAGGCGCGGCGCATCGCCTCCGGTGTGCCGTAGCCGCTGGACCGGGAGATCTCCTCCACCCCGTCGGGGGTGTCCTCCAGGAGGCGGCGGGCGTGTTCCACGCGGACGCGGTCGACGTACTTGCCGGGGGTGAGGCCGGTCTCCGCCTGGAAGGCGCGGGCGAAGTGGCGGGGCGAGAGGCGGGCGCGGGTGGCGAGGGAGTCCACGGACAGGTCGTCGTCGGGGTGCTCGGTGATCCACTGCTGGACCTCTCGCAGCGGTTCGCGGCGGGCGGTCTGCGCGGCGAGCTGGGCGCTGAACTGGGCCTGGTTGCCCGGCCGTCGCAGGAAGACGACGAGGTGGCGGGCGATCGTCAGAGCCGTCCGCCGGCCGTGGTCCTCCTCGACCAGGGCGAGGGCGAGATCGATGCCGGCGGTGACGCCCGCGGAGGTCGCCACGTTGCCGTCGCGTACGTAGATGGGGTCCGGGTCGACCTCGACCTCCGGGTGGTCGCGGGCGAGGGTGTCGCAGTAGGCCCAGTGGGTCGTGGCCCTGCGGCCGTCCAGCAGGCCCGCGCGGGCGAGCAGGATCGCGCCGGTGCAGACCGAGACGATCCGCTCGGCGTGCGGGGCGGTCTCCCGGAGCCAGTCGATCAGGTGCGGGTCGGGGTGGCGGGTGCCCTGGCCGCCGGGGACGAGCAGGGTGTGCGGGGTAGGGGCGTCCGCGAGCGTGCCGTCCGGGACCAGGGTGAGGCCGCTCGACGTACGGACCGGCGCTCCGTCGAGGGAGGCCGTGCGGACCCGGTAGCCGTCGTCGGCGGATCCGACGGCGAGCGCGGCGCCGGAGAAGACCTCGACGGGGCCCGTGACATCGAGGCTCTGGACCTTGTCGAAGAGGGGGACCAGGACGGTGCGTTGCGGCATGTCCCCATTCTTCGAGCCCCTCCCGATGGCCGCAATGACGAGCAGCCCACCTTTCCTGCCTTCCTGGACTCCCCCTCGTCGCCATACGTACCGACCGGTCGGTAACGTACGGGGCATGACTCCTGACCCGCGCCTTCGTGCCGCCCGCCGCTGTCACAACGTGGTCAATCCGTTCCACTCCACGCACTACTTCTCGCCCGACCTCGGCAAGGAGCTGGCCGCGATCGGGGTAACCGACCGCAGTGCCGCCTACTTCGCGGTGCGCTCCGCGGCGATGGGTGAGGTCTGCGCCGGGACGGTGAGCGCGACGTTCTACAACTTCAACCACGAGCTCGTGGCGCGGCACGTCCCCGAGGTGTGGAAGACCGCGTCCCCGGCGACCGTGCTCGCCGCACGCGCGCGTGCCGTGGACGCGACGCTGCGCCGACTGCTGGGCGCGGAGGTGCTCGCCTCCAAGGAGATGGCCGAGGCCGCCGAGCTCGCCCTGCGCGCCACCGAGGCGTGCACCCGCCACGCGCGTCCCCTGTACGCGGCCCACGCCGACCTCCCGGTGCCCGAGGCGCCGCACATGGCGTACTGGCACGCGGCGACGCTGCTGCGCGAGCACCGCGGCGACGGGCACCTCGCCGCGCTGCTCGCCGCCGGCCTCGACCCGGTCGAGGCGCTCGTCAGCCATGTCGCGACCGGTAAGGGCATGGCCCCGAAGTGGCTGCTCGCCACGCGCGGCTGGAGCCGTGCCCAGTTCGACGAGGCCGCCGGACGGCTGCGGGCCCGCGGACTGCTCACCGCCGACGAGGAGTTGACGCTCACCGAGGAGGGCGTGGCGCTGCGGTCCGCGATCGAGCTGCGCACGGACGAGCTGGACCGCGCGCCCTACGCGCACCTCGGCGACGACGGTGTGGCCCGGCTCTCCGAGCTCGCCGCCGGCTTCATGGGCGCGGCGCTCGAGAACGGCGCGTTCCCCGCCGATCTGATCGGCAAGGCCGCCTGACGTCTGAGCGGCGCCGTACGCGGTACCCGGTCTCCTCGAAGCACCCCGGCCACCAGAGCCGGGGCCGTGAAAGGAGAGCCTTCATGTTCCGTGCCATCGCCGACGTACTGCGTCAGATCGCCGGCGCCGTCGCCACCGTGGTGACGCTGCCGTTCCGCGCGCTCGCCCGGCTGTTCGGCGGGGCGTCGCGCTCCGGGGGCGGCGCGCGCCGTGCGTGAGACAGGCTCTCCAGGTCGGCGCCCTGATCCCCCGATGTCGGTGTCACCTGCCACAATTGCCGCGCAACCTCAGTCGACATAGGCGGTACGGGATCGTGGCGACACCCACTGTTGGGTCCATCGAAGGCAGGATTGCCGAGGAACTCGGCGTACGGGAGCGGCAGGTGAAGGCCGCCGTCGAGCTGCTTGACGGCGGCTCGACGGTGCCGTTCATCGCCCGCTACCGCAAGGAGGCGACGGAGTCCCTCGACGACGCGCAGCTGCGCACGCTCGAGGAGCGGCTGCGGTATCTGCGCGAGCTGGAGGAGCGGCGCGCCGCCGTCCTGGACTCGGTGCGCGAGCAGGGCAAGCTGACCGACGAGCTGGAGGCGCAGATCCGCGCCGCCGACACCAAGGCGCGCCTGGAGGACATCTACCTGCCGTTCAAGCCGAAGCGGCGGACGAAGGCGCAGATCGCCCGCGAGGCGGGGCTCGAACCGCTGGCGCAGGGCCTGCTGGGCGACCCGTCGGTGGATCCGGTGGCCGCGGCCGCCGCGTTCGTGGACGCCGACAAGGGGGTCGCGGACGCGCAGGCCGCGCTCGACGGCGCCCGCGCGATCCTCACCGAGCGGTTCTCCGAGGACGCCGACCTGATCGGCGAGTTGCGCGAGCGCATGTGGGCGCGCGGGCGGCTCGCGGCGAAGGTGAAGAAGGGCAAGGAGGAGGCGGGCGCCAAGTTCGCCGACTACTTCGACTTCGCGGAGCCCTTCAAGGACCTCCCCTCGCACCGCGTCCTCGCGATGCTGCGCGGCGAGAAGGAGGACGTGCTCGAACTCGTCCTGGAGCCGGAGGAGCCGCTCGACGACGCCCCCGGAGCCACGTCCTCGTACGAGCCGATCATCGCCGACCGGTTCGGGATCAGGAACCAGGGGCGGCCCGGCGACAAATGGCTCCAGGACACGGTCCGTTGGGCCTGGCGCACGCGCGTCCTGGTGCACCTCGGTCTCGACCTGCGGATGCGGCTGCGGACCGCCGCCGAGGACGAGGCGGTCAAGGTGTTCGCGGCGAACCTCCGTGACCTGCTGCTCGCCGCCCCGGCGGGCACGCGCGCGACGCTGGGGCTCGACCCCGGTTTCCGTACCGGTGTGAAGGTCGCGGTCGTCGACGCGACGGGCAAGGTCGTGGCAACGGACGTCATCCACCCGCACGTCCCGGCCAACCGCTGGGACGAGGCCATCGCCAAGCTGGCCAGGCTCTCCCAGGAGCACGCGGTCGACCTGATCGCGATCGGCAACGGCACGGCGTCGCGCGAGACCGACAAGCTCGCGGGTGAACTCATCACCAAGCACCCGGAGTTGAACCTCACGAAGGTGATGGTGTCGGAGGCGGGCGCCTCGGTGTACTCGGCCTCCGCCTTCGCCTCCCAGGAACTTCCGGACATGGACGTGTCGCTGCGCGGCGCCGTCTCGATCGCACGGCGCCTCCAGGACCCGCTGGCCGAGCTCGTGAAGATCGACCCGAAGTCGATCGGTGTCGGGCAGTACCAGCACGACCTCAGTGAGGTGAAGCTGTCCCGCTCGCTCGACGCCGTCGTGGAGGACTGTGTGAACGGTGTCGGGGTGGACGTGAACACGGCGTCCGCGCCGCTGCTCGCGCGCGTCTCGGGCATCGGCTCCGGCCTCGCCGAGAACATCGTGGCGCACCGCGACGCGCACGGCCCCTTCGGCAACCGCAAGGCCCTGAAGTCCGTGGCGCGGCTCGGCCCCAAGGCGTACGAGCAGTGCGCGGGCTTCCTGCGGATCCGTGGCGGCGACGACCCGCTGGACGCGTCGTCCGTGCACCCCGAGGCGTACCCGGTGGTGCGGCGGATGGCGAAGTCGACCGGCGGCGAGGTCGGTTCGCTGATCGGCGACACGGGGACGCTGCGCTCGCTCAGGCCGGCCGACTTCGTGGACGACACGTTCGGTCTGCCGACGGTGACGGACATCCTGAAGGAGCTGGAGAAGCCGGGGCGCGACCCGCGGCCCGCCTTCAAGACGGCCACCTTCAAGGAGGGCGTCGAGAAGATCTCCGACCTGGAGCCGGGGATGGTGCTCGAGGGGGTCGTGACGAACGTCGCGGCGTTCGGCGCCTTCATCGACATCGGCGTGCACCAGGACGGGCTCGCGCATGTGTCGGCCCTGTCCCGTACGTTCGTCAAGGACCCGCGCGACGTCGTGAAGCCCGGTGACATCGTCAAGGTGAAGGTCCTCGACGTGGACGTGCCGCGCAAGCGGATCTCGCTCACGCTGCGGCTCGACGACGACGCCAGTGGCTCCGGCGGGGGTGGCGGGGAGCGGGGCGGTCAGCGCGGTGCGCGTGACCGTGACCGCAAGCCGCCGCAGCAGCAGTCCCGGCAGGGTGCCCGCGGTTCCGGCGGCCGGGGTGCCGGGGGCCAGGGCTCCGGTGGCGGCAAGGGGCGGCAGGGCGGCGCTCCCGCCGCCGCGAACTCCGCGATGGCCGATGCCCTGCGGAAGGCCGGGCTGGCCTAGGGGCCTGTGCGGGTGGGGAACCGCGGGCCCGTGGTGGCCGGTCGCGCGGTTCCCCGTCCTGGCTAGACCTCGCTCAGCTTGCCGTCGGCCACCTCGAGGCGCCTCGTCGTCTGGACGGCGTCCAGCATGCGGCGGTCGTGCGTGACGAGCAGGAGCGTGCCCTCGTACGACGCCAGGGCCGACTCCAGCTGTTCGATCGCCGGGAGGTCGAGGTGGTTCGTGGGCTCGTCCAGGACCAGGAGATTGACGCCCCTGCCCTGGAGCAGGGCGAGGGCGGCGCGGGTGCGCTCGCCGGGTGAGAGGGTCGCCGCCGGGCGCAGCACATGGTCGGCCTTCAGGCCGAACTTGGCGAGCAGCGTGCGGACTTCGGCCGGCTCGGTCTCCGGGACGGCCGCGCAGAACGCGTCGAGCAGCGCCTCCTGGCCGTGGAAAAGCGCGCGGGCCTGGTCGACCTCGCCGACCACGACACCCGAGCCGAGCGTCGCGTGCCCGGAGTCGAGCGGGACGCGGCCGAGCAGGGCGGCGAGCAGGGTGGACTTCCCCGAGCCGTTCGCCCCGGTGATCGCGACGCGGTCGGCCCAGTCGATCTGGAGCGTGACCGGGCCGAAGTCGAAGTCGCCGCGCCGCAGCCGGGCGTCGCGGAGCGAGGCCACGACGGAGCCCGAGCGGGGCGCCGCCGCGATCTCCATGCGCAGCTCCCACTCCTTGCGGGGCTCGTCGACGACGTCCAGACGCTCGATCATGCGCTGGGTCTGGCGGGCCTTGGCGGCCTGTTTCTCGCTGGCCTCGCTGCGGAACTTGCGGCCGATCTTGTCGTTGTCGGTCGCCTTGCGCCGGGCGTTCTTGACGCCCTTGTCCATCCAGCCCCGCTGCATCTGGGCGCGGCCTTCGAGGGCGGACCGCTTGTCGGCGAACTCCTCGTACTCCTCGCGGGCGTGCCGCCGGGCGACGTCGCGCTCCTCCAGATAGGCGTCGTAGCCACCGCCGTACAGGTTGATCTGCTGCTGCGCGAGATCGAGTTCGAGCACCTTGGTGACCGTGCGGGTGAGGAACTCGCGGTCGTGGCTGACGACGACGGTGCCGGCGCGCAGGCCCCGCACGAAGGACTCCAGGCGCTCCAGACCGTCCAGGTCGAGGTCGTTGGTCGGCTCGTCCAGGAGGAAGACGTCGTAGCGGGAGAGCAGCAGCGAGGCGAGGCCCGCGCGGGCGGCCTGGCCGCCGGAGAGGGACGTCATCGTCTGGTCGAGGCCGACGCGCAGGCCGAGCTGTCCGGCGACGTCCTCGGCGCGCTCGTCGAGGTCCGCGCCGCCGAGGTTCAGCCAGCGGTCCAGGGTCGTGGCGTACGCGTCGTCGGCGCCGGGCGTACCGTCGACCAGGCCCTGGGTGGCCTCGTCCATGGCGCGCTGGGCGTCGGCGACGCCGGTGCGGCGGGCGAGGAACTCCCGGATCGTCTCGCCGGGGCGGCGCTCCGGCTCCTGCGGCAGGTGGCCGACGGCCGCGGTCGGCGGGGAGAGCCGCAGCTCGCCCTCCTCCGGCACGGCGAGGCCCGCGAGGAGCTTGAGCAGGGTGGACTTTCCGGCGCCGTTGGCGCCGACGAGGCCGATCACGTCGCCGGGCGCGACCACGAGGTCGAGCCCGGAGAACAGGGAGCGGTCGCCGTGTCCCGCGGCGAGATTCTTGGCTACGAGGGTGGCAGTCATCAGGGCGCCGATCCTAATCGGAGCGCGGGGCCGCCGCGCCGTCGGCACCCTGCGGGCAGGTCAGCGGGCCATGGGCGCCACCAGCACACCTCCCGTGGCGCGGGCCACGAGGAAGGACTCCCCCTTGGTCGCCCGGGGATCGAGGGGGACGCGGTGCCGGCCCGGTTCGAGGACGTCGTCGAAGACCTCGTGGACGTGGGTGCGGTAGAGCCGGTCGAGGCGGTACGCGGTGATCCGGACACGGCAGGTGGAGGTGACTTCGAGGCCCGCCTCGCCGTCGGCGGCGACCAGGCGGGTGAGGCGGCGCTGTTCCTCGGGCCCGCGGTCGAGGGCGCTCTCGATCTGGGCGACCAGGAGGGGGATGATCGGCGCGAGCCCGTCCACGTAGGCCACGTCGGCGCCCGCGCGCTCGAACTCCCTTCGTACTGCGTCCCGTTGGCGCTCCTCGACCGCCCGGCCGAAGGCGACGGCACCGTAGGCGCGCAGTTCCTCGGGCGGGACTCCCGTCGCGTCCTGGGTGATGTCGGCGCCGATACCGATGGTGCGCAGGGCGGCGGCGAGTTTGGCGAGGACGGCGACCCGGGCGCCGATGAGCAGCACCCGGCGTCGGGCGGCCGGTGCGACGGGGTCGGCGAGCAGTTGGCCGAGGGCGGCGCGGTAGGCGGCGCCGCGGAAGCGGAACGGGCCGATGCCGTGGTAGCCGTTGAGCTCCAGATCGGCGTGCTCCTCGGTCTGCCAGGCGAAGTCGCGCCATACGTAGTCGTCGCCGTCGTCGCCGGTGTGCTCGATGACGGCGGTCACCGCGCCGCATTCCAGGCCCTCGCACTCGGGGCAGCCGTAGATGATGTAGCGGCCCTCGGCGAGCGGTGCCTCGGCCTCCAGGAGCAGGCTCTTGACGTGGTGGGTGAAGATGGCGGGCGGGATGTCGGCGGCCAGGGGAGAGACGGCGTCGAGGTCGGAGAGCTGGAACAGCAGCGGGCGCCCGTCGACGATGAAGTCCACGAAGTCCCGGTGGACTTGGTAGTCACCGTTGGCGAGAACTCCACCGGCGCGCATCGCCGGTGCCAGGCCGAAGGTCGCGTACTCGGCAGACATGAGGTGAGTATCCCCACCTGACACCTGATGTGAGCACGGCATGGCACATTCCGCTACCGTCCCGGCGTGGAGAGTGAGCTGAGCGGTGATGTGATCGTGGTCGGCGGCGGGGTCATCGGGATGGCCACCGCCCTGGTTCTCGCCCGGCGCGGGCACCGGGTGCGGGTGTGGTCGCGGGAGCCGGCCGGGCGGACCACCTCGGCCGTCGCGGGTGCGCTGTGGTGGCCCTACCGGATCGATCCGGTGGAGCGGGTGGGCGCGTGGTCGGTCCGTTCGCTGCGGCGCTACGAGGAGTGGGCAAGGCGGCCGGAGACGACCGGCGTGCGGATGGTCGACGGGGTGCACGCCGACACGCGGCTCGCCGGGCTCGGCGTGTGGGCGGGCGAGGTGGCGGGGCTGCGCGACACGGACGCGGGCCTTGCGGCGCGGCTTCCGCTGATCGACATGCCGGCGCATCTGGCGTGGCTGCGCGGGGAGTTGGCGGCCGCGGGCGTGGCCGTGGAGGAGCGGTCGGTGACCTCGCTGCGGGACGTGCCCGCGCCGGTGGTCGTGAACTGTGCCGGGCTCGGGGCGCGGGAGCTGGTCCCCGACGCGTCGGTGCGGCCGGTGCGCGGGCAGTTGGTGGTGGTGGAGAACCCCGGTGTCCGCACCTGGTTCACCGCCGCGGACGCCGCTTCCGACACCACGACGTACTTCTTCCCGCAGCCCGGCGGACTGATCCTGGGCGGCACGGCCGAGGAGGACGCGTGGTCCCTCGCTCCGGAGCCCGCGGTGGCGCGGGCGATCGTGAAGCGGTGCGCGGCGGTGCGGCCGGAGATCGCCGGGGCGCGCGTGATCGGGCACCGCGTGGGGCTGCGGCCCGCGCGGCTCGCCGTGCGCATCGACCGTGAAGTGACCGCGTCCGGGCGGGTGTTGGTGCACAACTACGGGCACGGCGGGGCCGGGGTGACCGTGGCCTGGGGATGCGCGGAGGAAGCGGCGGATCTGGTGTGAGGCGCCGGGCCGCGCCCGGGTGGGCGCGGCCCGGCCCGCGTCACGGCAGCAGGCCGTAGCCGAGGAGGACCGCCGCCTCGACCTTCACCGCGCCGGGCGCGAGGACACCGTCGGACTCGGGGTCGCCGCCCAGGCGGCCGCCGTGGCTGCGCAGGCCCACCGATTCCGGGTCGACGTCCTGGATGTGCACGACGCGGCCGAGCCTGACCCCGCACGCTTCGGCGTACACCTCGGCCTTGCGGCGGGCGGCCGCGACGGCGCGGCGGCGCGCCTCGTCGCGCATGGTCGGTTTGCCGAGGACGTCGAAGCGGACCTCGTCGACGCGGTTGGCGCCGGCCTCCACGGCGTCCTGGATCAGGTCCTGGAGGCGGTCGAGCTGCTCGGTGCGCACCGTGTACGTCGCTTCGCAGCGGTAGCCGAGGAACGTCCGCTCGCCGCCGTACCCCTTGAACTCGGACGCGAGCGAGAGGCGCGATCCGGACACCTCGGAGTCGGGCACGCCGTGCTCGCGCAGCACGGTCCGCAGCCGGGACACCGCCGCGCCCGCCTGGGCGAAGGCTTCCCTGGGCGTCGGTGAGAGGTGGTCGACGGCCAGCTTCAGGTGGGCCACGCGCGGCTCCGCCGACACGCTGCCCGTCCCGAAGACGCTGAGGCCCCAGGGCTCCTTGATCTCTGTCATGCGGGGATTGAAA
The DNA here is from genome assembly GCF_036967205.1 of Streptomyces sp. Q6. Lineage (NCBI taxonomy): Bacteria > Bacillati > Actinomycetota > Actinomycetes > Kitasatosporales > Streptomycetaceae > Streptomyces > Streptomyces citrinus. The sequence goes on along the minus strand of NZ_CP146022.1, from coordinate 7,412,542 downwards.
CACCGTGGCGCGCCGGGCGACAGGGCACGGCCGTCACGGCTGTGCGCGCAGCACCGCGTCGATCGCCTCCACCACGTCGTCGGCGGTCAGCGTCGGCGCGAAGTCCGGTTCGCGCCAGGTACGGCCGCGGGTCACCCACACCGTCCGCAGGCCGAGTGCCTGCGCTCCCCCGATGTCGGCGCGGGGCGCGTCGCCGATCATCCAGGCGTCGTGCAGGGAACGGCCCGCGGCCGCCGCGTGGAAGATGCCGGGGTCGGGCTTCCGGTGGCCCACGGCCTCCGAGATCGCCCAGCCGTCGACGAGCGCGGTGAGGCCGGTGCGGCGGAGCTTCTCGGTCTGCTGGGCGGTGCGGCCGTTGGTGACGACGAGCGGTGTCAGGCCCGCCTCCCTGGCCCGTACGAGCGCCGCGCGGGTCAGGGGCGGCAGTGCGACGCGGTCCGCCGCGCCGTGGTCGAGGACGGCGTGGATGGCGCGCGCGGGGACGCGGGGTCCGTAGCGTGCCGTCATCGCCGCGGCGACCTCGGCCCGTGGGGTGTACCCGTCGCCGTCGAGGGCCGTCAGCCAGGACACGTCCGTCGGCGGGAGCCCGTGGTCGGTCAGGAACTCCGCCAGCGCGGAGCGGAACGCGGCGTCCCGGTCGACCAGGGTGTTGTCGAGGTCCAGCATCAGCAGGGGCATGGCCGGGAGTGGACCACGTCCCGGCCCGGCCCCGCGTGACGTCAGTCCTGGTCGGTGTCCTTGCCGAGGGCGGTTCTGTCGGTGGCGGACCTGAGGTCCGTCTTGACGTCGGTGTCCAGGCCGTCGTCCGGCGCGTCGTCCGCCAGGTGTCTGCCGATGGGGTCGCCCTCCGTCTCCAGGCTGTCGCCGGGGCCGATGCGGATCTCGAACTCGCCGCCGTACTGCTCGTGTCCGGCGACCACCGCCGCCTCGACGACCTCGGTGCCCATCGTGCCGCGGACGATGAGCGGGTCTTTGCGCAGGTCGCGCATGAGGGACACGCACATGCCGATCATGACGAGGGTGAACGGGGCCGCCACGAGGATCGTGAGGTTCTGCAGGCCGGTGAGCGCGTTGTCCGAGCCGTCGCCGATGAGGAGCATGACCGCGGCCACGGCTCCGGTCACCACGCCCCAGAAGATGACGACGAACCGGCCGGGTTCGAGCGCGCCCTTCTGCGACAGGGTGCCCATGACGATCGAGGCCGCGTCGGCGCCCGACACGAAGAAGATGCCGACGAGGATCATGACGAGCAGGCTCGTCGCCGTGGCGAGCGGGAACTCGTGCAGGACGCCGAAGAGTTGGGCCTCCGGAGTGCTGGCGCCGCCGAGCTGCCCGTGCTCCTTCATCTTCATCGCCGTACCGCCGAAGATGGCGAACCAGAGCAGGCTGACCGTGGAGGGGACCAGGATCACGCCGCCGACGAACTGGCGGATGGTGCGGCCCCGGCTGATGCGCGCGATGAACATCCCGACGAAGGGCGTCCAGGAGATCCACCACGCCCAGTAGAAGACCGTCCAGCTGCCGAGCCAGTCGGCGACGCCCTTGCCGCTGGACGCCTCGGTGCGGCCGATGAGCTGGGGCAGGTCGCCGAGGTACGCGCCGAGCGAGGTCGGCAGGAGGTCGAGGACGATGATCGTGGGGCCCGCGATGAAGACGAAGACCGCGAGGATGAGCGCCAGGACCATGTTGATGTTCGACAGCCACTGGATGCCCTTCTCCACACCGGAGACGGCGGAGGCGACGAACGCGACTGTCAGGACGGCGATGATGGCCACCAGCAGGCCGGTGCTCGCGTTGTCCATCCAGTCCAGGACCTCGAAGCCGGAGCCGATCTGGAGCGCGCCGAGCCCGAGGGACGCCGCCGAGCCGAAGAGCGTCGCGAAGATCGCGATGATGTCGATGACCCGGCCCCACGCCCCGTGGGCGCGCTTCTCACCGATGAGCGGGACGAAGACCGAGGAGATGGTCTGCCGCCTGCGCCGCCGGAACGTGCTGTAGGCGATGGCGAGTCCGACCACCGCGTAGATCGCCCACGGGTGCAGCGTCCAGTGGAAGAGCGTCGTCGCCATGGCGGTCTCCATGGCCTCGGCGGCGTCGGCCGGGTCGGTGCCCGGCGGCGGGGTCGTGAAGTGCGCGAGGGGCTCGCTCACGCCGTAGAACATGAGGCCGATGCCCATGCCGGCGCTGAACATCATGGCGACCCAGGAGACGGTGCGGAACTCCGGCTCCTCGCCCTCCTTGCCGAGGGTGATCTTCCCGTAGCGGCTGATCGCGAGCCACAGGGCGAACACGACGAAGCCGGAGGCGGCGAGCATGAACGCCCAACCGCCGTTGTGGATCAGGCCGTTGAGGAGGCGCGTGGAGACGCTCTCCAGGCTGTCGGTGGCGACGGAGCCCCAGACCACGAAGGCCAGGGTGAGCACGGCGGTGACGCCGAACACGATCCGGTCGGTGGCGGGGCTCCGGCCGCCTGTCGCCCCCGCGTCGGGGACGGGAGCGTCGGTGGGAGGTTTCTGAGGGGTTGTCACCCTTTAGGGCCTACCACACGCGACGCTCCTGACACCTCTTCAGCAGCTGGTGTCGGGCTCCCCTTCCGTCAAGTGGTAGGGGGCACGGGCGTCGAGCAGCAGCGCGACCAGTGCCCGCTGCGACTGCCGCAGCGGTACGTAGGCTTCGCTGCCCGAGGTCCGCACGGTGATGCCGTGCAGCGCCAACTCGTCCTTGAGCGCGTCGTACTGCGCCTCGGTGAGGCGGTAGCCGCAGGGCGGATCCTGGATGATCTCGGCGGGTTCGGCCGGGTCGTTGTCCGCGCCGCCGACGTAGATCGGCCCCCTGTCGCCGAACCCGGCCACGCGGGCCGCGCCGGTCGCCGCCTCGATCCGGCCGAGCCGCTCACCGGTGAAGGTGAACAGGCCGCCGAGCGCCGCCAGTTGGGAGTCACGGCGGCGCCGGTTGTTGAGCGACTCGTCGGCCGCCTCGGCCGGGGTGCCGGGGTCGACGCGGCTCTCGATGAGCAGCCCGAGGGCGTGCTTCACGCCGGACATGTTGCGCAGGATGCGCTCCTGTCCGTCGCCCGCGGTCTGCTTGATCGGATCGCCGGTGACGGGGTCGGTCCAGATGCCGTACGTGCCCGTGGAGTACCCGGAGGCGTTCGCGGCCGGACGGACGTAGTCCAGGGATAGTTTCCGGGCCTCGTCGTGGACGGCCGCGTCGGTGTTGAGGTTGCGCGGCCAGAGGTCGAAGAGGTCCTTGTCGTAGTACTGGGGGGTGGCCCCGTACTCGTGCAGGTCGTAGATGACGTCGGGCGCCCGGTCGCGGATGACGGCCGCCATGGCCCGTGCCTCCGCGGTCCGGAGCGCGAGGTGGTCGCGGTTGATGTCGACGCCGTCGGAGTTGCCGCGGGTGTCGGCGGCGCGTCCGTCGGGGTTGGCGGTGGGCACGACCAGGAGGGTCGTGCGGGACAGGAAGCGCTGGGTCGCCGCGTCCTTGGCGTACGCGAGGTCGCGGATCTTGGTGAGGCACGCCTCGCGCCCGGACGGTTCGTCGCCGTGCTGGCTGCACACGAGGAGCACCGTGTCGGCGGTGCGGTGCGCGCCGATCCGGACGAGTTGGAGCGGCCGGCCCTGCTTGGTCGTCCCGATCCGGGAGACGGAGACCTGGTCGGACGCCTTGTCGACGGTGGCGAGGAGTTCCTGCTCCTCGGGCTGGGTGGTCCAGCGGGCGCCTTCGGTCCGCTCGAAGCCGGTGCGGGGCGGTGTGGTGGCGGTCGCCTGTGCCGGTGCGGTGACCGAGAGGGCGACGACGGAGGCCGCGAGGACGAGCGTGCGGGGGTGCAGGCGCATCAGCGGGCTCCTCCCGGGACGGGCCGGTCCTGGCGGAACGTGCTCACGCCGTCGGCCGACGACGAGTGCGGGGTGGCGGCGGCGGAGCCGGAGGTGGCGGCCGCGAACGCGTCGGCGCCGCCGACGACGGGGACGCGGGCCGCGGTGCGCGCCAGGTCGAGCGTCAGGGTGGGCTTGCTCGCCGGAGGGTCGATGAGGTCCTTGTCGGTGCCCGCGACGATCAGCGCGAGACGGTGCCCCTTGGGCACGACGTGGTCGCTGGAGGCGAGCGAGATGGTGAGCGTGTAGGGCTTGCCCGGGGTCAGGGCGGTGCCCTTGTCCGGGTCGGCGTACGTGCCGAGGTCGGCCCACCCGCGGCTGAAGACGGTGGAGTTGACGTCGGCGGTCGCCGTCCGCGTGTTCAGGAAGCAGGAGCTGTCGCCGGTCGTGCTCGGTCCCCAGCAGCTGCGGTCGGTCAGCGTCGTGATGCCTTCGCCGGCGCCCGCGTAGTCGCGGACGGTGGCCGGGCCGAGGTCGACGAGGACGGCACTGAGGTGCGCGCTCGACGTGGTCGGTGTGGCGGTGACGGTGACCTTGGAGGAGCCGGACAGGCGCAGGTCCTTGCCGAGCGGGCGGCTGATGAATCCGGCCTTCTCGGGGGTGGGGCTGTCGATCCGGTCGGCCCAGTCGGTCTCGCTCAGGGCGGGGTCGTCGGTGAACGTCTCGGTGCCCGAGCCGGTCTTCAGGCCCAGGGTGCCGACGCCCGCCGCGCTGCCCTTGCCGGGGCGCAGGGTGGTGGTCCCGGTGGCGCGCGGCGGCCAGACCCTGTCGGTGGTCCAGTGGTCGGGGGTGCGCTCGATGTCCGCCATCGGCTCGCGGTCGACGCCGTTGTCATAGCCGAGGAGTTCGTGGTCGAACCAGCGGTGCAGGGTGTCGACCCAGGCGGTGCGGCGGAAGTCGAACGGGTCGACGTGGCCGGTCTGCGACAGCCAGATCTTGCGGTCGACGCCGTTCTTGGCGAGCGCCTCCCACCACTGGCCGAAGTGCTTGGCGCGGACGTTCAGGTCCTGCATGCCGTGCACGACGAAGACGCTGGCACGGACCTTGCCGGCGTCCTTGACGTAGTCACGCTTCTCCCAGAGGGGGGTCCGGTCTCCGGTGCGCGGGGCCTCGTCGACGAGTTGCTGCTGGACGGCGGCGCAGCGGGCGCGGGCGTCGGGGCTCTCGACGTAGTCGGACAGCCAGTCGGGGCCGGAGTCGTAGAGCGGGGCGCCCTGCTGGAAGTAGTAGTCGTACCAGGAGGAGATGCCACCGATCGGGACGATGGTCTCCAGTCCCTCGACACCGGTGGCGGCGACCCCGTTGGCGACGGTGGCGTCGTAGCTCTTGCCGATCATGCCGGTGCGGCCGTTGGTCCAGCCGGCCTTGGCGCGTTCGGTGCCGGTACGGGTCGTGTAGCCCGTGCCGCGGCCGTTGAGCCAGTCGACGACGGCCTTGGCGGAGCCGATGTCGTAGGCGCCGCCGACGTCCACACAGCCGTCGGAGCGGTTGGTGCCGAGCAGGTCGACGCCGACGAAGGCGTAGCCGCGGGGCACGAAGTAGTTGTCGTAGAAGAGCGGCATCTGGACGACGTCGCCGTTCGCGTCGTACGTCTTCTTCTGGCTCTCGTTGCCACGCCCGCAGCAGGAGTAGTACGGGCTGGCGTCCATGATCACGGGTACCTTGCGGCCCTTGGCGGCGAGTTCGCGCGGGCGGACGATGTCGACGGCGACCCGGTCGGTCTTCCCGTCGCCGTCCCCGTCGAGCCGGGTGTCGACCCAGACGGACTCACGGATCGCTTTCTCGTACGAGTAGACGGGCTGCGACTCGGTGGGCGTGGCCGCGTGCACGGCGGCGCCGGGTGCGACGAGAACGGCGAGCAGCGCGGCGGTGGCCGCGGCGGCGAACGTTCTCCAGAGGCGGTGGGTGCGTCTGGCAGGTATCGGCATGGCGCGGAAGGTACACGGGTCAACTCGCGCGCGACAGAGGGCAGTAGCGGGACAGGACAGGCGTGTGGGCCGGATTGGCACATGTCGGCCGAATGGCGATCGTGTGACAGCGGCGGCCATGGACATGACGGGGGTGAGAGGTGCTGAATAGGCTCGCGGCAGTGATCACGCGGGGCCGGTTCCGTCCGCGTGCGCACTGTGACCTGCGCTCTGTGCCTCGCGCACAGCCCTCGGCGTGTTCCTACGACTTGGAGTTCTCGTGTACCGCAGACTCATCGCCCCCGGCGCACTCGTGGCCTCCCTCCTGCTGGCGATCCCGGCATCGGCCGCTGACTACACGCCCGGGGCCTCGGGCATCGGCGATCCCTACTACCCGACGTACGGGAACGGCGGCTACGACGTCTCCCACTACGACCTGCGGCTGAAGTACCAGCCGAAGACGGACCTGTTGGAGGGCACGGCGACGATCCTCGCCTCCTCCACGCAGGACCTCTCGCGCTTCAACCTCGACTTCGGCCTCACGGCGAGCGAGGTCCGGGTGAACGGCAAGAAGGCGTCGTTCACGAAGTCCGGGGTGCAGGAGCTGGAGGTGACCCCGCCGGCGGGCCTGCCGAAGGGCACGTCCTTCACCGTCGTGGTGAAGTACGCGGGCAAGCCCACCGACGTGAAGCTGTGGGGCTTCACCTCCCCGCAGCGCACCCCCGACGGCGCCGTCTTCGCCAACGAGCCGGAGTCGGCGGCCTGGTGGTTCCCCTCGAACGACCACCCGCTCGACAAGGCCACGTACGACGTGTCGGTCTCCGTGCCCGACGGCACGCAGGCGATCTCCAACGGCACGCTCCAGTCGCAGAGTTCGAAGCTGGGCTGGACCCGCTTCAACTGGCGCTCCAGCAAGCCGCAGGCGACCTATCTGACCACGCTCGCGGTCGGCAAGTTCGACATCACGACGGACCGCACCGCGTCCGGGCTGCCGGTGGTCAACGCGTACAGCAAGGACCTCGGCGCGAACGAGGGCGCCGCGAAGGCGAGCGTGGAGCGCACGACCGAGGTCGCGGAGTGGCTGGAGTCGCTGTACGGCCCGTACCCGTTCGAGGCGCTCGGCGGCTACGTGCCGAACGTGCCGTCCTCGTTCGCCCTGGAGACGCAGACGCGGCCCTTCTACTCCCCGAAGCAGTTCGCGAACGGCTCGAACGTCTCGGTCGTCGTCCATGAGCTGGCGCACCAGTGGTACGGCGACAGCGTCTCCGTCGACCACTGGAAGGACATCTGGATCAACGAGGGCTTCGCCCGCTACAGCCAGTGGCTGTGGTCGGAGAAGGAGGGCGAGGGCACCGCGCAGGAGCTCGCGGACTACGTGTACGCGCAGCACCCGGCGGACGACGCGTTCTGGACGGTGAAGCCGGGCGACCCGGGCGCGGAGAACCAGTTCGACATCGCGGTGTACGACCGGGGGGCGCTGGCGATCCAGGCGCTGCGCAACGCGGTCGGCGAGAAGGACTTCTTCGCGATCCTGAAGGGGTGGCCGCAGCGGCACGCGTACGGGAACGCGAAGGTCTCCGACTTCGTGCGGTACGCCGAGTCGGTGTCGCACAAGCCGCTGGCGTCGCTGTTCGACACGTGGCTGTACCAGCCGTCGAAGCCGGCGTCCCCGGCGCTGCGCTCCGCGGGGGTGGCGGAGCAGCCCGCGTCGTGGCGGGCGATCGCCGCGACGAACGGGGTGCACGCGCAGGGCTGAGGGTGCGTCGCCGAGTGCGGGCCGGTGGGGCGCTCGCGGGGTTCCCCGCCGCAGGGCGGGCGGCAAAGCGCCGCCTCAGAGGCGCGGAGAACGGCGCGGCCGCCCCTCAGCGGCCCGCGCCCGCCGCGCCTGCGGGAGGTACCTGAGGCGTTCCGGCAGGCGCGGGACGAGCCATCTCACCGGGACGGCGACGCGCCGCAGCACCCGCTCCTGGCGTGCCGTCCACGGGAGGCCGAGCGCCTCCCGTGCCTCGGGCGGGAGCAGGCCGATCGACAGGAAGCGCAGGGTGCGGGCCAGCGCGGGGCGCAGGACCGGCCAGAGCGGGCGCAGGACCGCGTGGTCGGGGGCGGGGATCGCGCGGGTGGCCGACGTCAGCTCGTCGACGACCGTGTTCCGGCCGATCTCCCGCGCGAGCGCCTCGTGGTAGTACGGCCAGAACTCCTCGGTCGTCCGCGGCATGTCCCGGTCGTGGATGCCGAGGATCCGGCCGACCATGAGCCACTCCGCGTAGAACCGCTCGTCCTCCTCGGGCGTGAAGGGGCGGGCGAAGTAGCGGCGGGCGTAGCGGGCCACGGGGTAGCCGGTGGCGTGCACCCAGGCGTAGAAGGCGGGCGTCAGGGCGTGGTAGCGGCGGCCGTGCGGGTCCGTGCCCTGGATGTCGCGGTGCACGCGGCGCAGGCGGCGCCCTTCCTCGGCGGCGGCCTCGCCCCCGTAGACCCAGAGCAGGAGCGAGGTGAGGGAGCGGCGGCCGCGGCCCCAGGGGTCGGTGCGGAAGACGGAGTGGTCGTCGACGCCGGCGCCGACGGCGGGGTGGGCGACCTGGAGGACGAACGCAGCGGGCAGGGCGAGCAGCGAGCGGATGTCGCCCGCGGTGTCCCAGAGGATCCCGCCGGGCGGGGGCGGCGGCGGATCCGGGTCGTGCTGCTTCATGCCGCGTCCTGTGGGTCACGTGGTGCCGGTGTTGCCTGTGATCCCAGTATGCGGCTCGGAGCACTTACCTCTCGCCGGCCTCACCGCCGAACCGTTTGGCGAGGTCCGAGGCGAGTTCGGAGACACAGGTGCACAGGTCGGCGACGGCTTCGGCGTGCGGGGCGTCGGCGGTGATCGTGTGGCACGGGACGACCGGAGGGGTCAGCCGTGGGGACGGGGGCGGCGGGGCCGCGGTGGCCACGGGCCGGGGTCGCAGCCGGCGCCGCGTGGAGGTGACCAGCGCCGTCGCCAACACGGCCACCAGCACGACCAGTTGACCTGCCTTGTGGTGAACGTCCCACGGAACCAGGGGCATGCCTGTGTCCTACCCGTACGGCACGCGGCCCCAACGCGGACGCCGCGACCGCCGTCGGTTCACCTGTCGTGGTCGTAGACCGTCACGGGTATCCCCCGCGCAGCCACCCGCTCGACGACCAGCGGCTCGACCCGCTCCCACGTCCCGCCGGCGAGCCCGCACCCGATGCGCGGCATGTGCACGGAGGCGCCCAGAGCGGTCGCCTGCTCGGCGACGGCGCCCAAGCCCTCGGCGATCGCCTCGTAGCGCACGGGTGCGCCCTGGCTACCGGTGCGGATCCCGCGCTGCCCGATCAGGTTGGCGACCCACAGGTGCGGCTCGACCCGGACGAACTGGACGGCTCCCAGGCCGAAGTCGTTCGCCGCGCGCTCGCGGTGCCAGCGGCGGTACGCCTTCTCCGGCTCGGGCCAGCGCCGCGAGAGGGCCAGGACGAAGCCTCTCCCCCAGCCCCCGATGTCGTTGCAGACATGGACGATCAGTCGCGGGCCCTTGCCCCACGGCACGGTGGCGTCACCCCGGACATACGTGATCTCCGACATGACGCCACCGTAGGGGCTGCCACTGACAACACGGCGGGTGCTACTTCCCGTCCGCCACCTTCGTCAGCTCGTCCGTCGCGAGCCGGTCGATGCGGCGTCGGGCGCCGAACCAGCCGATGACGAGGGCCACGGCGACGATCGGGATCAGCATGAGGGTCTTGCGGCCGGTCTCCTCGTCGTTCCACATGAGACCGAGGACCAGCACCAGGAAGACGATCGTGACGATCTCCGTCACCGGGGACCACGGCAGCCGGAACGACGGGCGCTCGACGAGGCCCTCCTTGGCCCGGCGGACGAACGCCAGGTGCGCGACCATGATCATGATCCAGGTGCCGATGATGCCGATCGAGGAGACCTCGATGACGATCTCGAAGGCGTCGTGCGGCAGCAGGTAGTTGAGGCCCACGCCGAGGACGCCGACGCCCGCGGTGAGCAGGATGCCGCCGTAGGGCACCTGGCTGCGGTTCATCCGGGCGGTGAACTTCGGGGCGGAGCCCGACATGGCCATGGAGCGCAGGATGCGGCCGGTGGAGTACAAGCCGGAGTTGAGCGACGACATGGCCGCGGTCAGCACGACCAGGTTCATGATGTCGCCGATGCCGCCGACGCCCAGCTTGCTGAAGAGCGTCACGAACGGGCTCTCGTTCGACGAGTAAGAGGTCGCCGGGAGCAGCAGCGCGAGGAGCAGCACCGAACCGCAGTAGAAGATGCCGACGCGCCACATGATCGAGTTGACCGCGCGCGGGACGATCTTCTGCGGCTCGGCGGTCTCGCCGGCCGCGACGCCGACGAGCTCCAGGGCGGCGTACGCGAAGACGACGCCCTGCATGACGAGGACGACCGACATCAGACCGCTGGGCATGATGCCGCCGTGGTCAGTGATCATGCTCAGGCCCGGCGTCTGCCCGTCGATCGGGTGCTGCGTGGCCAACAGGAAGATGCCGACGAGCAAGAAGGCGACGAGCGTGGCCACCTTGATGATCGAGAACCAGAACTCCATCTCGCCGAAGTACTTCACGGAGATGAGGTTCACGCCGAGGACCACCGCGAGGGCGATCAGCGCCAGCACCCACTGGGGGATGGTCGTGAAGGCGCTCCAGTACTGCGTGTACAGGGCGATCGCGGTGATGTCGGCGATGCCCGTCATCGACCAGTTCAGGAAGTACATCCAGCCGGCGACGTAGGCGCCCTTCTCGCCGAGGAACTCGCGCGCGTACGACACGAAGGAACCGGAAGAGGGCCGGTAGACGACCATCTCACCGAGGGCGCGCACGACGAAGTACGCGAAGACTCCGCAGACGAGGTACGCGAAGACGAGGGCCGGGCCCGCGTCGTGCAGGCGGCCGCCGGCACCGAGGAAGAGTCCCGTGCCGATCGCGCCGCCGATCGCGATCATGTTGACGTGGCGGCTCTTGAGGTCCTTGCTGTAGCCGGCATCGCCCGCGTCGGCGGGCGCCTGGGCCGCATCTGTGCGGGATGCGTCCAGAGCCGTGTTGACGGCGTCCTTGCTCACGTGGGGGTGTCCACTCTGTGGTGCCCGGAGACACGCAGGTCACCGGGGTCCGGAAAGTGCTCCGGCCCGCGACACCCCTGACAGCGCGCGGACCGACGGTGCACCTTCCCCCAGAGATCACCTCGCACGCGGTGGCAGAGATCACATAGCGGTTCTTCTCACATGGCAGGACGCCTCTGTACAGGCTCTCGAATCAGGCGTATAAGGCGTCGCGTTCGGCGATCTCGGCGCCGGACACTTTCACAACATCGGTGTGTCAGCAATACTGTTCAACCTGTGGTGAACCTGTTGGGTACCAGTACGCGAGCGACCCGCGAGGCGGACATGACGACGCACACCGAGGACGCCTCCACCGAGGACGTCCCGACGCTGACCGTCGACGAACTGGCGGCGCGGGCGGGCGTCACCGTGCGCACGATCCGCTTCTACAGCACGCGCGGCCTGCTGCCGCCGCCGGTGATCGGGCCGCGCCGGGTCGGCCACTACGGACAGGACCACCTCTCGCGGCTCGCCCTGATCGAGGAGCTCCAGCACCAGGGCATGACCCTCGCGGCGATCGAGCGGTACCTCGAGCAGCTCCCGGCGGACCTGAGCGCGCACGACCTGGCCATCCACCGCGCGGTGGTGGCGAGTTGGGCCCCGGACACCAGGGAGACGGTGTCGCGCCGGGAGCTGGAGCGGCGGGCCGGGCGGGCGCTGGACGACGAGGATCTGGCGCGGCTCGCGGCCATGGACATCGTGGGCATCGAGGACGGCGCCGACACCTTCCGCTGCGACGCGGGACTGCTGCGCCTCGGTGTCCAGCTCCTCGACGTACCGCTGTCACTGCCGTCGATCCTCGGGGCCCGCGACATTCTCGTGGAGCACTCGCGCGCGGCGGCCCAGGAGCTGTCCCGGCTGTTCCAGGACGAGGTGGCGCAGCGGGCCGCGCAGGACGTGAAGTCGCTGTCGGCCCATATGCAGCCGCTGGTGGTGCAGGCACTGCTCACCACGTTCCAGCGGTCCCTGAAGGAGTCGCTCGGCGAATGGCTCACCGCCTCCCCCGCACCTCGTGGGGACGAGGACGGTGTCCCCGCCCCCACGAGTCGGCAGGACGTCAGCGAGCGTCGGTGAACGTCTCGCCCTTCTCCGCCTTCTCCACCAGCAGCGCCGGCGGCAGGAAGCGGTCGCCGTAGCGCTCGGCCAGCTCCCGCGCGCGGGCCACGAAACCGGGCAGGCCGCCCTCGTAGCCGTTGATGTACTGGAGCACGCCGCCGGTCCAGCCCGGGAAGCCGATCCCGAAGATGGAGCCGATGTTGGCGTCGGCGACGGAGGTGAGGACCCCCTCCTCCAGGAGCCGGACGGTGTCCAGCGCCTCGGAGAAGAGCATGCGCTCCTGCATGTCGGCGAACGGGATCTCCGTGCCCGGCTTCGTGAAGTGCTCGCGCAGGCCCGGCCACAGACCGGCGCGCCTGCCGTCCTCGCCGTACTCGTAGAAGCCCGCGCCGCCGCTGCGGCCCGTGCGCCCGAACTCGTCGACCATGCGGTCGATGACGGCTTCCGACGGGTGCTCGGTCCAGGTGCCGCCCGCCGCCTCGACGGCCGCCCGCGTCTCCTGGCGGATCTTGCGGGGCAGGGTCAGGGTCAGCTCGTCCATCAGGGAGAGGACCTTGGCCGGGTAGCCCGCCTGGCCCGCGGCCTGCTCGACCGACGCGGGCTCGATGCCCTCGCCGACCATGGCGACGCCCTCGTTGATGAAGTGGCCGATGACGCGGGACGTGAAGAAGCCGCGGCTGTCGTTGACGACGATCGGCGTCTTGCTGATCTGCCGTACGAGGTCGAAGGCGCGGGCCAGCGCCTCGTCACCGGTCGCCTCGCCCTTGATGATCTCCACGAGCGGCATCTTGTCGACGGGCGAGAAGAAGTGCAGACCGATGAAGTCGGCCCGGCGCTCGACGCCCTCGGCGAGGACGGTGATGGGGAGCGTCGAGGTGTTCGAGCACAGCAGCGCGTCCGGCGCGACGATGTGCTGGATCTCCTGGAACACCTTGTGCTTGAGCGACGGGTCCTCGAAGACGGCCTCGATGACGGCGTCGCAGCCGGCCACGTCCTGCGGGTCCGCGGTGGGCGTGATGCGGGCGAGGAGCGCGTCCGCCTTCTCCTGCGTGGTGCGGCCGCGCTTCACGGCCTTGGCGCAGAGGTTCTCCGAGTAGGCCTTGCCCTTGGCGGCGGACTCGGCGGAGACGTCCTTGAGGACGACCTCGATCCCGGCGCGGGCGCACGAGTAGGCGATGCCCGCGCCCATCATCCCGGCGCCGAGGACGGCGACCTTCCTGACCTCGCGGGGCTCGATGCCCTGGGGGCGGTTGGCGCCCGAGTTGACGGCCTGGAGGTCGAAGAAGAACGCCTGGATCATGTTCTTCGCGGTCTGGCCGGTGACCAGCTCGGTGAAGTAGCGGGCCTCGATGACCAGGGCGGTCTCGAAGTCGACCTGGGAGCCCTCGACGGCGGCGGCCAGGATGTTGCGGGGAGCGGGGTAGGGGGCGCCGCCCAGCTGCTTCTTGAGGTTGGCCGGGAAGGCGGGGAGGTTCGCGGCGAACTTCGGGTTGGCCGGCGTGCCGCCGGGAATGCGGTAGCCGGGCTTGTCCCAGGGCTGCGCCGACTCGGGGTTCGCGTCGATGAAGGCGCGGGCCTTCTCGATCATCTCCTCGCGGGTGGCGGCCACTTCGTGGACCAGGCCGTTCTCCAGGGCGCGCCGCGGGTTGTACTGGGTGCCCTGGAGCAGCACCTTGAGGAGCGCGTCGGCGATGCCCATCAGGCGGACGGTGCGAGTGACGCCGCCGCCGGCCGGGAGCAGGCCGAGCGTGACCTCGGGCAGGCCGATCTTGGAGCCGGGGGCGTCGAGGGCGACGCGGTGGTGGCTGGCGAGCGCGATCTCGTAACCGCCGCCCAGGGCCGCGCCGTTGATCGCGGCGACGACCGGCTTGCCGAGGGTCTCGATGCGGCGCAGCGCGTTCTTGATGCCGAGGCCGGCCTCGAAGACGGCCTGGGCGTCCTCGGGCCCGGCCTTCATCATGTCCTTGAGGTCGCCGCCCGCGAAGAAGGTCTTCTTGGCGGAGGTGTAGATGAAACCGCGGATCGCGTCGGGGTTGGCGGCGAGCTCGGCCTGGGCGCGGTCGGCGGTCGCGGCGATGGATTCCTTGAACGCCTGGTTCATGGTGTTCGCGGACTGGCGGGGGTCGTCGAGGACGAGGGTGACGATGCCGGTCTCGTCCTGTTCCCAGCGGATGGTGGAGCTGGCGGTCATATTCGTGTCTCCGTGATGTTCGGTGCGGCGGGGTCGGCGGCTAGGGGGGAGGGAGGGGCGTGTTCTTCGTCGCCGGGTGCGGGAGGTTCGTGGCTGGTCGCGTGGTTCCCCGCGCCCCCGAGACGCGCACTTCGTGCGGCATCTCCTCGGGGAAATGCGGCGCGCGGCACCTGCGTTTCAGGGGCTGAGGGAACCGCGCGACCAGCCCACGGCGCACCCGCACCGGGCGACGGAAAACGCTCCCTGCGGCGCTACACCCGCTCCACGATCGTCGCGATCCCCATCCCGCCGCCGACGCACAACGTGGCGAGCCCGTACCGGAGGTCCCTGCGCTCGAGTTCGTCGACGAGCGTGCCCAGGATCATCGCCCCGGTCGCGCCCAGCGGGTGGCCGAGAGCGATCGCGCCGCCGTTGACGTTGACCTTGTCCAGGGAGAGGCCCATGTCCCGCACGAAGCGGAGCACGACCGCCGCGAAGGCCTCGTTGATCTCGACGAGGTCGATGTCGTCGATGGTCAGGCCCGCCTTGGCGAGGGCCTTGCGGGTGGCGGGCGCGGGCCCGGTCAGCATGATGGTCGGCTCGGAGCCGGAGACGGCGACCGAGACGACACGGGCGCGCGGCGTCAGGTCGTACCGCTCGCCGACCTCGCGCGAGCCGATGGCGACGAGCGAGGCGCCGTCGACGATGCCCGAGGAGTTGCCCGCGTGGTGGACGTGGTCGATCTTCTCGACCCAGTGGTACTTCTGGAGCGCGACCGCGTCGAAGCCGCCCAGGTCGCCGATGTCGGCGAACGACGGCTTCAGCTTCGCCAGCGAGTCGGCGGTGGTCCCCGGGCGCAGGAACTCGTCGTGGTCGAGGACCGTGAGTCCACTGCGGTCCTTGACCGGGACGACGGACCGCTCGAAGCGCCCGTCCTTCACGGCGGCGGCCGCCCGCTCCTGGGAGAGCGCCGCGTACTCGTCGACGTCGCGTCGGGAGAAGCCCTCGATGGTGGCGATGAGGTCGGCGCCGATGCCCTGCGGGACGAACCCGGTGTCGAAGTTGGTCATCGGGTCGGCGAACCAGGCACCGCCGTCGGAGGCCATCGGCACCCGCGACATGGACTCGACACCACCGGCGAGGACGAGGTCCTCCCAGCCCGAACGCACCTTCATCGCGGCCAGGTTGACCGCTTCGAGGCCCGACGCACAGAAGCGGTTCTCCTGGACGCCCGCGACCGTGTCGGGCAGTCCGGCCGCGATGGCGGCGATGCGGGCGATGTCGGAGCCCTGGTCGCCGACGGGTCCGACGACGCCGAGGACGATGTCGTCGATGGCGGCGGGGTCGAGGCCGGGGAAGCGGGCCCTGATCTCGTGGATGAGGCCGACGACGAGGTCGATCGGCTTGGTGCCGTGCAGGGAGCCGGTGGCCTTGCCCCGGCCGCGCGGGGTGCGGATCGCGTCGTAGACGTACGCGTCAGTGGTCACGGAGGTGCCTTTCGGAGCAGCGGAACGAGGGTCGGGTCAGGACAGCAGCGAGCGTCCGATGATCTCCTTCATGATCTCGGTGGTGCCGCCGTAGATGGTCTGGATGCGTCCGTCGGTGAAGGCCTTCGCGACGCGGTACTCGGTCATGTAGCCGTATCCGCCGTGCAGTTGGAGGCAGCGGTCGGCGACGCGCTTCTGGAGTTCGGTGGCCCACCACTTGGCCATGGAGGCGTGCACGGCGTCGAGGGTGCCCGCGCAGTGGTCCTCGATGCAGCGGTCGAGGAACGTCCGCGTGACGGCGCACTCGGTGGCCATCTCCGCTATCTCGAACCGGATGTGCTGGAGCTTGGCGAGCGGCCGTCCGAAGGCCTCGCGCTCCTTCACGTAGCTCGTGGTGATCTCCAGGAGGTGCTCGGCGGCCGCGATGGCGGCGACCGCGATGCCCATGCGCTCCTGGGCGAGGTTCGTCATCAGGTGGACGAAGGCGCCGTCGCGCTCGCCGAGCAGGTTCTCCTTCGGGACGCGTACGTCGTGGAAGAACAACTCCGCGGTGTCCTGGGCCTTCTGGCCGATCTTGTCGAGGTTGCGGCCGCGCTCGAAGCCCGCCGTGCCGCGCTCGACGACGAGGAGGGAGAGCCCGCGCGCGCCGCCCTCGGGGGTGGTCTTCGCGACGACGATGACGAGGTCGGCGAGGATGCCGTTCGAGATGAAGGTCTTGGAGCCGTTGAGCAGCCAGTGGTCGCCCTTGTCCTCGGCGGTGGTGCGGATGCCCTGGAGGTCGGATCCGGCGCCGGGTTCGGTCATGGCGATCGCGGTGATCAGCGAGCCGTCGCAGAAGCCGGGCAGCCAGCGGCGCTTCTGCTCCTCGGTGGCGAGCGAGGTGAGGTACGGGCCGATGATGTCGTTGTGCAGTCCGACGGCGAGGCCGGAGGCGCCCGCGCGGGTGAACTCCTCGGCGAGCACGGCGCTGTAGCGGAAGTCAGGGTTGCCGCCGCCCCCGTACTCCTCGGGCACGGCGAGTCCGAGCAGGCCCTGGCGTCCGGCGGCGAGCCAGGCCTCGCGCGCGACGATGCCGTCCTTCTCCCACCGCTCGTGGTGCGGGGTCACCTCCTTGGCGAGGAAGGTGCGGACGGTCTCGCGGAACGCCTCGTGCTCGGCGCTGAACAGGCGTCGTTCCATGCTCGCGATCAACTGCCTTTCTTCGTGGGCTCGTGCAGCGCCGGTACGCCCCAGTCGCGGGCGACGTCGGCGGTGTCGGCGCCCGGCCGGGCGGGGCCCGAGCGGACGGTGGCGGGGGTGGCCGAGAAGCGGGGCGCGGGGGCGGGCTGGGTGATGCCGCCGTGCTCGACGAAGGTGCCGCGGGCGGCGAGGTGCGGGTGGGCGGGCGCCTCGCGCAGCGAGAGCACGGGGGCGACGCAGGCGTCCGAGCCCTCGAAGACGGCCGTCCACTCGTCTCTCGTACGGTCCTTGAAGCGGGCGGCGACGGCGTCGCGCAGCTCGTCCCAGCGTGTGAGGTCCTTGCGTGCGGGAGCGATGTCCGCGAGGCCCATGAGTGCGATGAACTCGTCGTAGAACTGCTGCTCCAGGGCGCCGACCGCCATGTACCGGCCGTCGGCGGTCTCGTACGTGCCGTAGAACGGACAGCCGCCGTCGAGCAGGTTGGCGCCGCGCCGGTCCTGCCAGCCGCCGGCCGCGAGCATGCCGTGGATCATCGCGGCGAGGTGGGACGCGCCGTCGACGATGGCGGCGTCGACGACCTGGCCCGCCCCGGTGTCGCGCGCGTGGTGGAGGGCGGCGAGGATGCCGACGACCAGGTACAGCGAGCCGCCCGCGTAGTCCCCGACGAGGTTGGCGGGGACGGTCGGGGGTTCGCCGGGCTTGCCGATCATGCCGAGGGTGCCGGTGAGCGCGATGTAGGCGATGTCGTGCCCGGCGCGCTGCGCGAGGGGGCCCTCCTGGCCCCAGCCGGTCATCCGGCCGTAGACCAGTTTCGGGTTGCGGGCGCGGCACTCCTCGGGTCCGACGCCGAGGCGCTCGGCGACGCCGGGGCGGTAGCCCTCGATCAGCACGTCGGCGCGCTCGACGAGTTGGAGCACCTGCTCGGAGCCGCCCTCGGCCTTCAGGTCGACGAGGACGGAGCGCTTGTTGCGGTTGGTGATGTCGTACGCGGGGTCGATCGCGAGGCCGGAGCCGCCGGGCCGGTCGACGCGTACGACGTCGGCGCCCAGGTCGGCGAGGAGCATCGCGGCGAACGGTCCGGGGCCGATGCCGGCGAGCTCGACGACGCGCACCCCGGTGAGCGGGCCGCCCTGCCGGTCGCGGGTTTCGGTGCCTGCCACTGCCATCCGTCACGTCCCTAGTCTGTGACACAACTGATGTAACACCAGTGATGCTAAGAACACGTTCCGGTGAGCACAAGCCCCGAACGAGCAAGCGCTTAGCCAATTTACGGGCTCACGCTCCGCGCGCCCTCCCTCGCCGCGCAAAGTGGACACCTGCCTTCCGGTGACCACCCGGACTCGTGGGGTATTCGGGGATTTCGTCCGTAAGTTCCTCGGAAGGGAGACCAAGAGATGCACGGGAGTCGTGTGCTGACACTGACCGCCGTCGCCGGAATGTCGTTACTGGGGCTCGTGGGGTGCGGTGGTGACAGTGACGAAGGTGGCGAGGCCTTCAAGGGAACGAGCGCCGACCGGATAGCGGCCGACGCGGTCAAGGCCACGGAACAGGCCGACTCGATGCACGTGAAGGGCAGGATGCGGCAGTCCGGCGGCGAGGAACTCACCGTGGATCTGGCGGTGGACCAGCGCAAGAACTGCGACGGCACCATCAAGACGGCGGGCACGACCGCCGACGTGCGCCACCTCGACGGCACGCTCTATCTGCGGGGCGACGAGAAGTACTGGCAGACCGCCCTGAAGGAGCAGCCCGGGGCCGGGAAGATCGTGCCGAAGGTCAAGGACAAGTGGGTCAAGACACCGGCGGACGACTCCATGACGCAGGGCCTGTGCGACAAGCAGGGGCTCGTGGCGTCGATGGACGAGGACAAGTCCGAGCGCAAGGGGCTCAAGAAGGCAGGCACGACCACCGTCGACGGCAAGGAGGCGATCAAGCTCACGAAGAAGGCGTCCGGCGGCGAGACGCTGACGCTCTACGTCGCCACCGAGGGCAAGCCGTACATCCTGCGCACCACGTCGAGCGGCGGCGAGAGCCCCAACACGGCGACCTTCAGCGACTACGGCAAGGCGGTCGAACCGCAGGAGCCCTCGGCCGACGAGACCGTCGACCTCAAGGCGCTGGCGGCCGCGTCCCAGCGGACGTGACCCCGGCCGACGCGATCCCGGCGGACGCGACCGAGGATCACTCCCCCGCGCCGTCCAGCTCGGCGATGAGCCTCTTGGGCGCGATCGTCCGGTAGCTCTCCTCCACCCAGTCGCACAGCAGGTCCGCGGCCGGTGCGCCCTTCTCGTCCAGCGGGACGCGCACCCAGCCCGCCTTGCCGAGCCCGTACCCGGCGGGCTCGGCACCGGGCGCCGTCAGGGCGTGGGCATGGGCCTCCTCGTCCGTGAGCTTGACGGTCAGGCCCATCGGGTAGGTGCCGTCGTCGACGCCCATGAAGACGAACACCTTCTTGTTCACCTTCGCCACCGTCTCGCCCCAGGGGAACTCCTCGGTGGCGCCGGGCAGCCCGAGCGCGAACTCCCGCACCCGGGCCCACGTGCGCAGGGCCCGCTGCGACGGTTTCCTCGGTTCGGTCACGGCGGCCTCCGCTTCCGGGCAGGGGCCCGTGCGGCCCCGCTCCCCGTCCACGCTAGCCTCGGCCACCGACAACGGCGCGCGACGCACGGTGAGGGATGTCATGAACGAGTCGGGTACGACAGACGGCAGGGCGGACAGGCCGTACGACGTGGTGCTGTTCGGGGCGACGGGCTTCGTCGGGGTGCTCACCGCCGAATACCTCGCGGCGCACGCCCCCGAGGGGTTGCGCTGGGCGATCGCGGGCCGGGACACGGCGAAGCTGGAGCGGCTGCGCGAGCGGCTCACCGGGATCGATCCGTCGTGCGCGGTGCTCCCGCTGGTGCGCGCGGACGTCGCCGACCGGGCGAGTCTGCGCGAACTGGCCGCCCGCGCGCGCGTGGTGGCCACGACCGTGGGCCCGTACCTGGAGTACGGCGAAGGGCTCGTCGCGGCCTGCGCCGACGCGGGCACCGACTATGTGGACCTCACGGGCGAGCCGGAGTTCGTGGACCTCATGTATGTGCGCCACGACGCCCGCGCGCGCGAGACGGGCGCCCGGCTGGTGCACGCCTGTGGCTTCGACTCGATCCCGCACGACCTGGGCGCGTACTTCACGGTGCGGCAGCTGCCCAAGGGCGTGCCGCTGCGGGTCGACGGTTTCGTACGGTCGAACGCGACGTTCTCGGGCGGCACGTTCGCCTCCGCCCTGAACCAGTTCGGGCGGGCCCGGCAGATGGTCGCCGCGCACCAGGACCGGCGGCGCCACCAGCCGCGGCTCGTGGGCCGCACCGCGTACGCGCCGACCGGGACCCCGCGTTTCGCCAAGGAGGTCGGGGCGTGGGCGGTGCCGCTGCCCACGATCGACCCGCAGGTGGTGCAGCGCTCGGCGCGCGCCCTGGAGTCCTACGGGCCCGACTTCCGCTACCGGCACTACGCGGCCGTGAAGTCGCTGCCGGTCGCGGTGGGCGGGGTCGCGGCGGCCGGTGCCCTGTTCGCGGCGGCCCAGGTGCCGCCCGCACGGCGGTGGCTGGGCGGGCGGCTGCTGCCCGGCGACGGGCCGGGCCGGGAGCGCCGGGCGAAGAGCTGGTTCTCGGTGCGGTTCGTCGGCGAGGGCGGCGGGCGCCGGGTGTTCACCGAGGTGGCCGGCGGCGACCCCGGGTACGACGAGACGGCGAAGATGCTCGCCGAGTCCGCGATGTGTCTCGCGCAGGACGAACTTCCGGACACCGCAGGGCAGGTGACGACGGTCGTGGCGATGGGCGACGCGCTGATCGAGCGGCTGCGGGCGGCCGGGATCACGTTCCGGGTCGCCGCCGAGCGCTGACCAGGGCGTC
Organism: Streptomyces sp. Q6; assembly: GCF_036967205.1. NCBI lineage: Bacteria > Bacillati > Actinomycetota > Actinomycetes > Kitasatosporales > Streptomycetaceae > Streptomyces > Streptomyces citrinus. The sequence continues at coordinate 7,391,837 of NZ_CP146022.1, read as the reverse complement.
CCTGCACAGCCGGTCGGCCCGTCGCGTGGTCTCCGGGACGCGATAGGCCGGGGTCAGGGACAGCGCGTGCGCGCACGCGTTGTCCAGGGAGATCCGGTGGCCCACGGACACGTAGACCGGCTTCACGCCGTCGCGGGTGCGCAGCGCGCGGCCGACCTCCTCGGCGCCGTCCAGGAGGGCGGCCGTGCTCCCCCGCGCCCGGCCCAACTCGCCGTGCGCGAAGGCGAACGGGTTCTTCGCGACGCCCATCGTCGGCAGCCCGGTGAGCACGCCGAGGTGGCTCGCCAGGCCGAAGCGGCGCGGATGCGCGCGGCCGTAGCCGTCGCAGACCACGAGCCCGGGATCGGTGCGCAGCGCCTCCAGGGCACCGAGGACGGCCGGGATCTCGCGGAACGCCAACAGCCCGGGAACGTAGGGGAAGGCGACGTGCCCGACGGCCGTCGCCTCTTCGAGCACGTCGAGCGTGGCCGCGTCCAGGACGACGGCGGCCGCGGCGACGACGTCGTGCTCGTCGTCGTACGCGACGTCGATGCCGGTGACGGTGCCGGTCCCCGGCGGCGGGCCGGCCTCGTCCAGGGCGACGCGGTCGCGCAGCGCGTCCTGCACCGCGCGCGCCGCGGCCTCGTCCGTCGGCCAGCCGTCAGGGATCCCCGTGGTCGTGAGCATGCCCACACCCTAGACAGCGGCGCCCCGCACCCTCGTATGATGTAAGGCATGAATGACTCCATCGACCCTTACGAAGGTGTTGACGTGGACCCTCACGCGGCCCCTTACGTATTGGAGCCCGGGGTTCCGTCCGTCGAGGTGTACCGGCGGCTGCGCACGGACGCGGGCCTGTCCGACAAGTCCCCCGAGGCGGCCGCCCTCGCCCTGCCCCACACCTGGTACGGCGTCGTGCTGCGGCACGAGGGCGAGCCGATCGGGATGGGCCGGATCGTCGGGGACGGCGGCACGGCGTTCCTGATCGTCGACATCTGCGTGCACCCCGACCACCAGGGCGCGGGCCTCGGCAAGCGCATCATGGCCGCGCTCACGCAGGAGCTGGAGCGGCGCGCGCCCGCGACGGCGTACGTGTCGCTCATCGCGGACGGCCCCGCGAAGTTCCTCTACGAGAAGTTCGGGTTCGTCGAGACCTCGTCGTACGGGTCGGTGGGCATGTCCCGGCTGATGACGGGCGCCTAGGGCGCGTCGGACGGTCAGAGCCTGCCGCCCGCCGTCGTGTCGGACGACAGGCGCTGGGCCGCGTACACCGGGATCACAGGCGGCGGGACCTCTTCGCACGTGCCCGGACTCGCCCTCGGCGACGTCGAGTTGGATGCCGTCGACGGCGTGCACCTCGCCGTACGCCTCGCGCAGGGCGATCGCGGGGGTGGCTCCGGGCATCGCCCTATGCGTAGATCACGCACACTTCAACGCACGCCACAAGACCGCGCGTACCCTGACGATCATGTTCGTACTGGAATTGACATACACGGCACCGATCGAGCGCGTGGACGCCCTCCTGGAGGCGCACCGCGCCTGGCTCGACGGGCACTTCGCCGCGGGGACCTTCCTCGCGGCGGGCCGCAAGGAGCCGCGCGACGGCGGCATCATCATCGCCGCGGGGGACGATCGCCGGGCCGTCGAACAGCTCGCGGCGACCGACCCCTTCGTGACCGGCGGGGTGTGCGCGTACGGGATCACCGAGTTCATCGCGGCGCGGACCGCCCCCGAACTGGCCACCTTCCGGCAGGAGTCGCCCGCCGGCTAACGCCGCAGGCGCGCCACCCGCCCCTTCTCGCCGGACGCCCAGCAGGCCCCGTCCCGGGTGCAGTCGACCGTGTCGTACGAGCCCGTGTCCACGGTGCGCCAGGTGCGGCCGCCGTCCGTGGTGAGGTCGGTTCCGGTGGGGCCGACCGCGAGGGCCCCGGAGTGCGTGCGCGGGAGCCAGGCGACACCCGAGCGGTACGCGGGCGGCGGCTGCGCCGATCCGGTCCAGGTGCGGCCCGCGTCGCCGGTGACCGCGGCCGCCCGCGGCGAGGGCTGGTCGGCGCGGTAGTCGCCGCCGACGGCGATGCCGTGCGTACGGTCACGGAAGGCGAGGCCGAAGACACCGCGCGCGGAGTCGCCCGCCGGGATCGGCGTATCGGTCGCCGTCCACGTCAGACCCCGGTCCGCGGAGTGCAGCACGCGGGCGGTCGCGCCGCCGCCGGTGGCCAGCCAGACGTCCTTCGGGCCCGACGCCACCAGGCACTGGCCGGACGCCGCGAAGCCCGCCTCGCCGGTCTGCGCGGGCGGCATGCCGGCACTCGGCAGGACCGTCCAGGATCGGCCGCCGTCGCGGGTCGACAGGATGCGGTACGTGCCGTCCACCGGGTCGCTCATCGCGAGCCCGTGCCGGTGGTCGAAGAACGTGACGCAGTCGTAGAACGCCTTCGGGTCGGGGTTTCGGAACGACTCGGTCCAGGTCGCGCCGCCGTCGTCCGTACGGAAGATCCGGGAGTCCTCGCCCTCGCCGATCGCTAGGGCCACGGCGCGACGTGCGTCGAACGCCTCGATGTCCCGCAGTTCGAGTCCGGCCGCGGCGGGCGGCGACACGTCGCTCCAGCGCGTCCCGCCGTCGGTGGTGCGCAGGACGGTGCCCTTCGAGCCCGCGACCCACGCCGTGTCGCGGTCGACGGCGGCGAGACCGCGGAACCGAACGTCCTTGTTCGTGGGTCTCAGTTCCCAGAGGGGATCCTTCCCCGTGCCGGACGTCTGTGCGGCGGCCGGTACGGAGGCGGAGACCGCCAGCACCACCGCGACCAGAGCCATCAGTTTCCTCAGCGTGCCCCGTGTGCCCCACGTGCTCAGTCGCCTCATGGCGCGCGAAGCTAGTCCACTGTCCCGGCTGCGTCCAGAGCACCATGGTTGAAACCGGTGACAGAGGTCACTCGCATTTCACCTGACGTGAGGTGCACGGATTACATCGTTCCGTCGTCTATTCAGGTAAGGCCTTCAGATCGTCCGTCACTAGGGAGCAGGCGTTGTCGTCCACCGTCATCGAGCAAGCCGTAGAGGCCCGTCTCGTCGCCGCCGCACCGCGGATGGCGAGCATCCCCGCGACCCTTCGCTACGACGTACGGGACCCGTTCGCGGTCCGTATGTCCTTCCCGGCCCCCGCGACGCTCGAAGGCGTCGAGGTGTGCTGGACCTTCGCCCGTGAGCTGCTGTCCACCGGGGTGGCGGAGTCCGCGGGCACCGGTGACGTGCGGGTGCGGCCCTACGGCTACGACCGGACGGTCCTGGAGTTCCACGCCGTGGAGGGCACCGCGATCGTGCACGTCCGCACCGGCGAGCTGGAGCGCTTCCTGACGGACACGGCGGAGCTGGTCCCGGCCGGCGCCGAGGCCCTGCACATGGACATGGACAGTGATCTGGTGGAGCTGATGCGGGACGCCTACTGAGCGTTTGCGGCCCCGCCCGTCAGCCCGTCCAGCGCGTCCGGAAGGCGCCGGGGTCGGACGGGGACCGGTCGGCCACCTGGACGGGCGGCCAGGTCCACTGCGCCACGGTGATGCCCGGCGTGCGCGAGAAGCGGATCGGACCCCGGGTACCCTCGACCGTCAGGTGCGGCCAGGAAGCGGCCGTCGCCGCGCGGTCGGTGCCGTGCGCGCGCAGCGACTCGGCCAGGACGGTGATCGTGTCCCAGCCCTCGTGCGCGACGAAGGAGGGCGGCTCGCCCAGCCGGTGGCGAAGGAGCCGGTCGACGCGCTCGCCCAGCGGGCCGAGGCGTTCGGGCAGGTAGCGCAGGAACGGGATGCCGGCGCCGTCGGCGCCGAGCGCCGCCGCCCATCCGGGGAACTCCGGCTGTCCGGCGGGCGCGCCGATCAGGATCTCGGTGAGCCGCGGGTCCGCCCGGATCGCCTTGACGAGGGGGACCGCCGGGTCCGGCGCGCCGACCAGGAGCAGGAGCGCCGTCGCGCCGTCGGCGGCGAGCGCGTCGCACAGGGCCGCGGGGGTCAGCGCGTGCGCGTCGAGGACGACCACGCTGCCGCCGCGGGCCGTGACGTGGTCCCGCAGGATGTCCGTCCCCGCCGCCCAGTAGACGCTCGGCTGAGCCGCCACGGCGATGCGGCGACGGCCCTCGGCGAGCAGGAAGTCCGCGAAGATCCGCCAGCCGCGGGACTGCGCCGGAGCCAGCCGCGCCACCCACCGCGCCGGTGCGTCGGTGAGCGCGTCGAGCACGGCGGACGAGCAGAGGAACGGCACGCCGACCGCTTCGGCACGCGCGGCGGCGGCACGGGCGACGACGCTGTGGTACTCCCCACGACGGCGGCGACGCCCAGGCCCGCCAGTTCGTCCACGGCCGTCGCGGCCCGTCCCGGGTCGGCCGCGGTGTCCCTGACGGCCAGTGCGAGGGGGCGCCCGGCGATCCCGCCGGAGGCGTTGACCTCGTCGACGGCCAGTTCGAGCCCGGCGAGCAGGTGCCGGCCCGCCTCCACCCAGCCGGGCGGTGACAGCGGGACGAGCGCACCCACACGGACGGGCGGCAGCGATGGCGTGTTCATGCTGTTCATTGGATCCGTCCCGCTCCCCACGGGCAACGGGATTTAAATGCCTTGACCGTGACGGCCGCGCCTTTTTACCGTGTACGTGGTTCTGTTGCCGTCGATCGGAGAAGGACGTTGCTCGTCTGAGGTCTTGAGACACCGCGCATGTCACGCCGCGCCTTCGCCGCGCGTGCACGGACATGTCGTCGTGTGAGACCTCGGCATCCCGAGCCGTCCTCCCCGCCGGTACAGGCCTTTTTTGTTGCCCATGGCCCCGCGGTGTCTCGAACGCGTCGCACCCCTGTCACCGTGCCGCCATCGAGCAACCGCGAGGCCTGTATGTCATCGTCCACACGTCACCCCCGCTCCGCCCCCGCGTCCGTCGCCTGCACCGGCCTGTCCTACGTCTGGCCGGACGGCACCGGCGTCTTCGACGGCCTCCAGGTCGCCTTCGGGCCCGGCCGCACCGGCCTGATCGGCGTCAACGGGTCAGGGAAATCGACCCTGTTGAAACTGATCGCCGGTGAGCTGACGCCCGGCGACGGCACCGTGCGGGTCAGCGGCGAGATCGGCTACCTGCCGCAGAACATCACGCTCGACACCGCGCTCCGCGTCGACGAGACCCTCGGCATCGACGCGGTCCGCGCCGCGCTGCACGCCATCGAGGCCGGAGACGCGCGCGAGGAGCACTTCACCACCGTAGGCGACGACTGGGACGTCGAGGAGCGGGCGCTCGCCACCCTCTCCGCACTCGGCCTGGGCGACATCGACCTGGACCGCACCATCGGCGAGGTGTCCGGCGGCGAGTCCGTCCTGCTGCGGCTCGCCGCGCTGCTGCTGCGCCGCCCGGACGTGCTGCTGCTCGACGAGCCCACCAACAACCTCGACCTGCACGCGCGGCAGCGCCTGTACACCGCCGTCGACGGGTGGTCCGGAGTGATGGTCGTCGTCAGCCACGACCGTGAACTCCTCGACCACGTCGACCAGATCGCCGATCTGCGCGGCGGCGAGGTCACCTGGTACGGCGGGAACTTCTCCGCCTACGAGCAGGCCCTCGCCGCCGAACAGGAGGCGGCCGAGCGGATGGTGCGGGTCGCCGAGACCGATCTGAAGAAGCAGAAGCGCCAACTGGCCGACGCCCAGGTCACGTTGGCGCGGCGGAGGCGCTACGGGCAGAAGATGTGGGACTCCAAGCGCGAACCGAAGATCGTGATGGGCGCCCGCAAGCGCGCCGCCCAGGTCTCCGCGGGCAAGCACCGCATCCTGCACGAGGAGAAGCTCGCCGAGGCGAAGGAGCGCCTCGACGAGGCCGTGGAGCTGGTGCGCGACGACGACGAGATCCGCGTCGACCTGCCGTTCACCGCGGTGCCGCCGGGCCGTGAGGTGCTCACCCTGCGCGGGCTCCGGCTCGCCCACGGGGCGGGCCTGCCGGGCCAGTTCGAGCTGCGCGGGCCCGAGCGGGTCGCGCTCGTCGGACGCAACGGCGCCGGCAAGACGACCCTGCTGCGCACGATCGCCGGGGAGCTCGCGCCGGTCGAGGGCGAGGCGATCGCGCACGTACCGCTGCGCTTTCTGCCGCAGCGCCTCGACGTACTGGACGACGGGCTGAGCGTCGCGGAGAACGTGGCCCGGTTCGCGCCCGACGCCACGAACAACCGGATCCGGGCGCGGCTCGCGCGCTTCCTGTTCAAGGGGGCGCGGGCCGACCAGCCGGCGGCGACGCTGTCCGGCGGCGAGCGGTTCCGGGCGGCGCTGGCCGCGCTGATGCTCGCCGAGCCCGCGCCGCAGCTGCTCCTCCTCGACGAGCCGACGAACAACCTGGACATGGCGAGCGTGGCCCAGCTGACGTCGGCGCTGGAGTCGTACGAGGGGGCCCTGATCGTGGCCGGCCACGACATGCCGTTCCTGGAGTCGATCGGGGTGACGCGGTGGCTGCACATGTGAGGGGGAGGTGACAGCCGGGTAACGGGGGATTCCGCCCGGCCCGTCCTGCTGTGCATGATGTGCGCGTCCTCACGTGTCGGGGCCTCCCGCAGCACCCGCGATCGCCATGGAGTTCACCCGTGCCCAGCAAGAAGGCCCTCGTCCGCCGTCCGGGACCGCGCATCGCCGACGGGCTCGTCACCCACCTGGAGCGCACGCCCGTCGACGTCGACAAGGCCCTGTCGCAGTGGCAGGGCTATGTCGACGCGCTGGAGGCGCACGGCTGGGAGACGTTCCTGGTGGAGCCGGCCGACGACTGCCCGGACGCGGTGTTCGTGGAGGACACGGTCGTCGTTTTCCGCAACGTCGCGCTGATCACCCGCCCGGGGGCCGAGCAGCGGCGCGGCGAGATCGCGGGGGTCGAGGAGGCCGTCGCGCGGCTCGGTGCCTCCGTCAACTGGGTGTGGGAACCGGGCACGCTGGACGGGGGCGACGTACTGAAGGTGGGCGACACGCTCTACGTGGGCCGCGGCGGCCGGACGAACGCGGCCGGGGTGCGCCAGTTGCGGGCCGTTTTCGAGCCGCTCGGGGCCCAGGTCGTGTCGGTTCCCGTCAGCAAGGTGCTGCATCTGAAGTCGGCGGTGACGGCACTGCCGGACGGCACCGTCATCGGGCACGAGCCGCTGGTCGACACCCCGTCGCTGTTCCCCCGCTTCCTGCCGGTGCCGGAGGAGGCGGGGGCTCACGTGGTGCTGCTCGGCGGTGACCGGCTGCTCATGGCGGAGAGCGCCCCGAAGTCGGCGGAGCTCTTCGCGGACCTCGGATACGAGCCCGTTCTGGTGGACATTTCGGAGTTCGAGAAGCTCGAAGGCTGTGTGACGTGCCTCTCAGTTCGCCTGCGGAGCCTGTACGCGTAACCGTGACTCTTTATGGGGCGCTTAACCTACGGCAACGTAACCTACGACACCGTAGGTAAAACCGCTCGCTGTACCTCCGTCCCCCAGGAGCCCCTGTGACCGTCATCTCCCCCCGCCTCGGCTCGTCGACCAGTTGGACCGACGCCCGCCTTCTGTACGCGCTGGAGGAAGTGGTCGAGAAGGAGCTGAACCGGCATCTGAAGGTCGCCAAGGACTGGATGCCGCACGAGTACGTGCCCTGGTCCGACGCCCGTAACTTCCCCGGCCTCTTCGAGGACGGCGAGGCATGGGAGAAGGAGCAGTCGAAGGTCACCGAGGTCGGCAGGACCGCCCTGATCGTCAACCTGCTGACCGAGGACAACCTCCCGAGCTACCACCACGAGATCGCGACGCTGTTCGGCCGCGAGGGCGCCTGGGGCACGTGGGTGCACCGCTGGACGGCGGAGGAGGGCCGGCACGGCATCGTGATGCGCGACTACCTGCTCGCGTCGCGCGCCGTCGACCCGGACAAGCTGGAAGCCTTCCGGATGTCGCACATGAGCGAGGGCTACGAGTCGGACAACAACCACTCGATGCTGCACTCGATCGCGTACGTCGCGTTCCAGGAGCTGGCCACGCGCATCTCGCACCGCAACACCGGCCACCAGTCCGGTGACCCGGTCTGCGACCGGATGCTGGCGCGCATCGCGACCGACGAGAACCTGCACATGGTCTTCTACCGGAACCTCCTGAAGGCCGCGTTCGAGCTCACCCCCGACCTGACGATGCGCGCCGTGCGCGACGTGGTCGTGAACTTCCGGATGCCCGGCCACGGCATCCCCGGCTTCGAGCGGGCCGCCGCGCAGATGGCGATCGGCGAGGTCTACAACATGCGCATCCACCACGACGACGTGCTCCAGCCGGTGCTGCGCTTCCTGAAGGTCCTGGAGATCGACGGGCTCGGCCCCGAGGGTCTCAAGGCGCAGGAGGAGCTGGGCCTGTTCATGAACGGCCTCGACGAGGAGGCTTCGAAGTTCGACGCGAAGCTCGCCGCGCGCAAGGCCCGGATGGCGGCGCGGGCGGCTTCCTGACCCGCTCGGCCCTCGGTCCTGCCGCGGTCGCGTCCGCCCCCTCACCGGGCGGACGCGACCGCGGCTTTTCCGTATCCCGTCAGTGCGCCGTGCTGACCTGCGCGGCCGCGTCCCGCACCTCCGGGCACGGGTGCGCCCGCAGCGCGGCAAGGCGGTCGCGCCACGGCTCGGGCCACGACGCCCGCTCGCCGCAGGCCACGGTCACCGACCACGCGAACATGCCCTCCGGGTAGGTCCCTGTCGCGGTGAGGGCGTCGGCCAGGGCCTTGCGGTCGTCGCCCCCTCGGCCTCGCGGCGGAGCCGCTCGCGCAGCCGGCCGGCGACGCGCGAGGCGAGCGCGGGGCGGTCGGCGTGCAGCGCGGCCAGTTCCCGCAGCCCCTGTTCGGTGAGGTCGACCGCGCCGACGAGGATCTCCGCGGCCCGCACGACGAAGGGGTCGCGCGCGGCGAGCAGTCGGGCCACCGCGAGGGCCACCGTGCGCTGGAGCTTCGCCCGTGGTGTGTGCGCGGCGAGCAGCCCGGCGACGTGCTCGACACGCCGGTACGCGGGGCGGTCCCGCTCCTTGCCCGCGTCGGGCGCGGCCCCGTGGTCCATGAGAGTGGTCAGCGCGGCACACAGCGTGTCGGTTCCCGCGTCCGACCGCGTCGCCGCCCGGACCAGCCCGGAGGCCGCCGCCTGCCATCGGGCCGTGTCGAGGCGTTCCACGTCGGTCAGGGCCCGGGACAGGAGCGCGGGCGCCTCGGGCGACCACGGGGCCCAGGAGGCCAGTTCGGTGAGGGCGAGGGCGGCGAGTTCGTCGTCGTCCGTGTCGGCGACGGCCGCGACCAGGGCGGCGTAGCGGACGCGGTGGGCCCGCGGAAGGTCGAGGGGCGCCAGTCGCAGCGCCGCACCGCGCAGGACGGACTCGCTGTCGCCGGCCGCCGCGGCGAGGATCTCCCAGGCCGCGTCCTCACCGAGCAGGCCGTACGCGGCGAACGCGACACAGGCGGCCCGCACGTCGCGGTGGGCGTCCGGCGCGGCGAACGCGCGGGCCAGCAGGGGCGCGGCCATCGGCGCGGGCAGCCGGGTCGCGGTGAGGCGTGCGGCTTCCTTGCGGCTGGTGACCTTCTTGCCGGGGCCGGTCAGCAACTCGGCGAGCAGTGGCTCCAGTCGGGAGGGGCGGACGTGGCGGGTGGCCTGCGTCGCGGTGTACACGGCGACGCGGGCACGGTCGCCGCCCGCGTGGCCGAGGAGCAGTGGGAGGTCGTCGCCGGTGCGGCCCAGTGCGCCGAGGGCCGCTTCGGCGAGGGCGACGTCGGGGGCGTCGACCCAGCGGCGTACGAGCGCGAGGCCGCCCTCGGGGACGAACGCGGCGCACCGGATCGCTTCGGCGCGGCGCCAGGTGTCGAGGCCCGCGTCGTCGGCGCAGCTCTTCAACTGCTGGAGATATGCCCGCTGTTGGCGCGGCAGCCAGCGCCGGACGACCGGTCCGCCGACCGGGAACACCCAGGGGCTCTTGTCCCGCAGGAACCGTCCGTACGGCGGCCGCCCGGTGAGCAGAAGGTCGAGCAGGTCGGTGCGGTGGACGGCCACCGCCTCGGCCACACACGGGAGGGCGGCGGCGGACGGTTCGATGGTGAGGATCTGCTCGACGCGCTCGGCGCGGGTCGCGCGGGGCTCCAGCCAGAGCCGGATCGCCTCGCGCGCCGTGGAGTCGTCGCCGTGCTCGGCGGCGGTGCGGAGCATGTCCTGGAGCTCCGTCATGGCGTCGGCGCGGCGGCCGACGGCGCGGGCCAGGCCGAGGAGCAGCCGGTAGTCGTTCTTCTCCGCCTCGGCGTGGATGTGGCGCCGCAGCGCCGCGTGGACCTGGTGTTCCTGGCCGCGGCGCAGGGTCCGGTCGAGGCGGCCGAGGTCGACGGCGCCGGTGTGGCCGTGGAGGGCGACGAGGGTGGCGAGGCCCCAGTCGACGGGTTCGCGGTCCGGGCCCGCCGCGTGCGCGCGCAGGACGCCGAGGGCGAGCCGGGTGAGGGCGGAGCGCGTCTCGTGCGAGCAGTCGCGGGCGTCGACGGCGTCCCGCACGATCCGGCTCAGGTGCGGCAGGCTCGCGGTCCGCCACAGCGCCGGGCGTACGTCGTCGGCGAGGGCGCGCACGGCCTGCCCGCGGACCGGGTCCTGTTCGTTGCGCAGCCGCCGGGCCGATTCGGCGGCCGCTTCGGTGACCTGGGCGGGGTCACCGGTACGGGCCGCGTTGCGGAGGTACTGCTGCCAGCCGAAGGCGCGGTCCTCGGCGGCCGGGCGGCGCGTGGCGTCGAGCAGCGTCTTGCGGATCTCGGCGGGCGGCAGGTAGGAGGCGCTGAACAGCACGGTGCTCCAGGCGGCACCCCGCGCACGGGCCGCGGCGGCCGCGCGGCGGGCCACATCGGTGACGTAGCGGCGCGGCAGGACGTCGAGCACCAGCGGGTCGACGCCATGGTGGGCGGCGCCGCGACCGGCCACGGCCGTCTCGTACGTGGCCGGTCGGTCGGCGGGGGCCTGCGCGGCGAGCAGGGCGGCCAGTTCGCGGGGCCGCTCGGCGGCGCCGCGGGCGTACGCGGCGAGTTCGGGGGCGCCGCTGCGTGCGAGCGTGCGCAGGACGGCCGGGGTGAGGCAGCCGCTCAGTCCCTGCCGCCAGGGTCCGGCGAGGTAGCGCAGGAGCCGGGCGGGGTCGGCTTCGGCGAGGACGCCGAGCGCCCCGTCGAGCGACCGCGGGAAGCGCGACGGCGGGTACGCGTCGAGCAGGTCGAGGACGCGCGGCGGCGCGGTCCGCGCGACGGCGGCGAGGGCCCGGCCGTAGTGGAACCACCAGCCGTCACGGGCGGATTCGGGCAGGTCGGCGAGCTCCGCTCCGCGACGTCGAGGACGATCGCCGGGTGGCGCCTGGCGAGCCCGGTCCATCCGCGTACGGCGGGCAGGACCTCGGGGAGGAGCCGGGCGACGGTCCGCGGGGAGCAGGCGGGCAGCAGGCGCGCGGCCTCGGCGTCGCCCCAGTCGGCGCGGACGCGGTCCACGAGGCGGTCGGCGAGGGCGGTGCGGCGGTCGGTGACGATCACCCGCAGCAGCCTGCCGCGCACGGCGGTCGGCGCGTCGCGCAGCGCGTCCTCGAACGCCGCGTCCGGCACGCCGAGTCCCTTCGCGGCGCGCAGCGCGTGTCCGCGGACGAACGGGTCCGGGTCGCCGAGCCGCCCCGCGACCCACGCGGCGTCGCCGCCGGCACAGGCCAGGAGCGTGGCGACACCTCGCTCGTAGGGGCTGCCGCCGTCCAACACGGCTATGAGTGCGGCGAGTTCGTCCGAGCCGGCCCGCTCCCCGGCGTGGCGCGCGATGCGCCGGGTGCGCTGCGGGTGGGAGAGGTGATCGAGGTCGGCGAGCAGACGGGTGGCAGGGGTGGTGCGCGCGTCGGACATGGGAGAAGTGTGCCCGGACCGCGCTGCCGGGCCCAGCGAATAAGGGGGCGGCCGCGGGCTCTGGCGGGGTCGCCGCCGCGGTGCCACGGTGCGCACAGGGGGTGAACTCCATGGCGCAGACGCACGAGTGGATGTTCTACGAGGTCATGTGGCGCAGCTGGGCCGGGCGGGCGCAGGTGCCGTATCCCGTGCCGTGGTGGGCGCAGCAGGCGTTCCGGCGGTGGAGCGACGACTACGACGCGGGGTCGTACGACTCGAAGGAGGCGGCGTTCGCCTCGAACGCGCTGTACCGGTACTGGGGCATGGTCGGTGTGAAGGACCACCGGCAGGAGTCGCTGATCGGGCAGGCCGGGGAGATCGAGCCGGTCTACGACAAGTACTGCCTGTCGTTCTTCCTGTTCGACCCGGCGACGGGTGCGTTGCACCTGCCGCAGCTGACCGACGGCGGGACGGTGGAGCAGCGGAGGGAGGCGCCGCATCTGCCGGTGGCGCTGACCACGTTCCGTACGGCGGACGGGGTCGAGTTCGTGCAGCGGACGTTCGCCGTGCCGGTCGGGGCGCGGCAGCGGGACGCCGTCGTCACCCGGCTGACCGTGGGCTCGCCGACCGGGCAGGCCCGGGAGGGGCTGCTGTGCGCGGCGCTGCTCGCGGCCGGGCCGAGCGGCTTCCAGCGGCACGACCGCAATGGGCGCGAGATCACGGACCGGCGGCTGACGTTCCTGCGGTATCTGCCCGCCGAGCAGCGGGTGGAGACCAACAGCGGCTGGGGTCCGGTGTTCGACACGGCGCCCCAGCAGTACGGGGTGTACGGCAACCCGGAGTTCAGCGCGGACCCGGACACGTACCTGCACCACAGTCCGTTCCGGGACCTGGTGATGGGCGGCAAGCTCAACGGGTCGCCGCAGGCGCAGGACCAGGTGGCCGGGTTGTGCAGCGCGGTGTTCAGCTGGCCGTACCGGATCACCGAGGACGAGGTGATGGAGGTCGACGTCCGGCTGCCGGTGGACCTGTACGCGGGCGCCGACGACCTGGCCGAGCTGCGGGCGACGCCGGCCGACGAACTGGAGGCCGCGAACCGGGAGTTCTGGACGCGGAAGCTGACCTGCCAGGGGGTGCAGCCCGAACTGCCGCGCCCGGTGGCCCACTTGGCGGACATGTTCCGCGAGGCCCGCTCGCAGCTGCTGATCCTCTCGGACCTCGGGGAGATCCATCCGGGACCCACGGTCTACGACTCGTTCTGGATCAGGGACTCGTCGGTGGAGGCCACGGCGTGCTCGCTGGTGGGCGACTCCACCCTCGCCGAGCATCAGCTGGGGACGCACTATCCGCTGAAGTTCAACCGGGGCGGCGGACGGATCGGCCCGTGCGCCGAGTACGGGTTCTACGGCGGGCCGCACGAGAAGGACGACCGGGAGTGGGACAGCAACGGGCAGGCGCTGTGGGCGATCGGGCGCTACGACCGTACGCGCGGGCCCGCGACCGCCTTCGGCGCGAAGCTGTACCAGCCGTACGTCCTGGACGGGGCGCGGTGGCTGCGGGACAACCGCGACGGGTACGGGCTGCTGCACAGCGGGTGGAGCGCCGAGCACCTGGGCGAGCGCGACAAGCCGCACTACTGGGACGATCTGTGGGGCCTGGCCGGGCTGTACGAGGCGGCGCGGCTCGCGGAGCGGATCGGCGCGCCCGAGGTGTCCGAACTGTGGGGCGCCTTCGACGACCTGAAGGCCGCCACGGCCGCGTCCGTGCGGTGGGTGCTCGGGGAGCAGGCACGGCGCGGGGCCTGGGAGACGTACATCCCGACAGGGCCCGGTGACGTGGGGCGGCTCGACTCGACGATGATCGGCGCGGCGGCGTACTTCCATCCGCTGCGGCTGCACATGGGCAGCAAGCTCGGCGACGAGGTGGACCGGGCCGCGCGATACACCCTCGACACGATGTACGCGCACTTCGTGACGGGCGGCTTCCGGCACGAGGCGGCGTGGAACGCGTACGGGCCGTATCTGACGATGCAGCTGGCGCACGCCTACCTGCTGGCGGGGAACCCGGAGCGCGCGGACGAACTGCTCGGCTGGGTGGTCGGAGCGGCGTTCCCTCGGACGCAGGGGCGGGCGGCGGCGCTCGGCGCGTGGAACGAGCAGCACGCCTTCCCGCTCGCCTCCGACTTCCGGGAGGTCCCCGACCGGCACTGGTACATGGGTGACATCCCGCACGGCTGGGCGGCCGCCGAGTATCTCCTCCTGGTCCGCGACCTGCTCTTCTTCGAGGCGGACGAGGACCGCGACCCGCATCTGTACATCGCGCCGGGCATCCGTGCGCACTGGGTGCCGAGCGGGCAGTCGGCCGGGGTCGAGGACGCCCCGACCCTGTTCGGCGAACCCTTCGGGTACCGGCTCACGCATGACGCCGGGGCGCGCACGGTGACGGTACGGATCGGGGCCGCGCCGGGCGGGGTGCGGTTCGTCTACCCGTGCCGGTTCGGACCGGTGCGGTCGGCGGTCGCGGACGGGCGGCGACTGGACGTCTCCGCGTGCGGCGACGACGTCCGTGTGCCGGCCGGGACACGGGAGTTCACGGTCACGTACGCCTGAGGTGCCGGCGCTCCTTCTCGGAGAGCCCTCCCCAGACGCCGAAGCGCTCGTCGTGGGTCAGCGCGTACTCGAGGCAGATCTGCCGGATGTCGCACATCCGGCAGATCAGCTTCGCCTCGCGTACGGAGCTGCCCGGTTCGGGAAAGAAGAAGTCGCCACCGGTCTGGGCGCACAGGGCCTGTTCCTGCCAGGTGGGGCCGGCAGGGGTGAGGGTCGTGTTCGCGTGCATGCCGAGGAGCCTGCCGCCCGGCGCAAAACGTTCGATCAACGCCGGATCAACGCGGCTCGTCGCTCCGATCCGGCCACGGACCCCCGGGGCGTCACTGCTGGTTCGGGTCCCCCTTGATGACGGCGAACCCCGCGCCGTACGGGTCCGCCAGCTTGGCGATCCGCCCGACGCCGGGGATGCTGACCGGCGCGAACCGCACCGTACCGCCGAGCTCCTGCGTCCTGTCGGCCACGGCGTCCACGTCGGGGACATGGAAGTACGGCACCCAGTGGGCGCCCGCCGGCTTCTCCACGGGGTCCGTGTCCAGCGGGACGACACCCCCGAACATCCCGTTCTCGTCGGTGCCCGCCGGGTTGACGGAGGTGTACGTGCCGCCGGGGAAGTCCACGTCGAAGGTGCCCCAGCCGAAGACCGAGCCGTAGAACTCCTTGGCCGCGGCGACGTCCGGGACGTACAGCTCCAGCCAGTTCAGCGCGCCGTCCTCGGTCACGTGGTCGAGGCCCTTGTTCCGTCCCGGCTGCCAGATGCCGAAGGACGCGCCCGCCGGGTCGGCCAGGATCGCCATCCGGCCCAGGTCGAAGACGTCCATGGGCGGGAGGAGCACCGCGCCGCCGCCCTGCTCGACGGCCTTCGCCGTGGCGTCGGCGTCGGCGCTCTGGAAGTAGACGCTCCAGGCCGGCTCACCCTGCTCGGCGGTGACGGTCATGGCGCCCGCGACCGTCTTCCCGTCGAGCTGGAACATCCCGTACCCGCCGGCGTCAGGACCTGCCGACTGGAACCGCCAGCCGAAGAGACCTCCGTAGAAGGAGATCGCTCCGTCCATGTCGGGCGTCCCGAGGTCCAGCCAGTTCGGTGCGCCGTTCACGAAATCCGTGGTGATCATGGTCGTACCCTCCTCGTCGAGGGGTCGATTTCCTGGATTGCTCCCGGACTCTTCCTGGACTGCCGAGTCTTGCACCGGGCACTGACAATCGCCCTCGCACCGCCCTGACCAGGGAAGGTCCAGACCAGCCACCCGCGGCCCTTCATTATTCAACTCTTGAACGAAAGAAATCTTTGGGAGCGCTCCCCGTCATAAGTCTTGACGCTCCTGGTCCCTCTCGCCACAGTGGGGCTCCCCCACACACCCCCACTTTCAGGAGTGCCGATCGTGATATCGCGCAGAAAGTTTCTCGCGGGCACCGGAGCGACCGTCGCAACTGCCGCCGCCTCACTGACCGTTCCGTCCTGGACGGCGGGCGCGGCGCCCACCACCTGTGAACTGGCCCTGGAGAACACGTCGTTGAGCGGCACGGTCCGCGCCTACGTCACCGGCCACGAGCAGGCGACCGGCAACTGGGTGCTGCTGCGCGCCGACGGCAGCGTCTACCGGCCCACGTCGCCGAGCGCCCCGCAGTCCCCGCTGCCCGTCGACTGCGCCATCCCGCTGGGCGCGGCCGGATCCGCGCCGAAGGTGGTGACGCTGCCTCAGATGTACGGCGCCCGGGTCTACTTCGTCCGCGACGACACCCTGGACTTCTTCCTCAACCCGGGCCCCTCGCTGGTCGAGCCGGCCTTCGCCACGGAGGCGGACGCGAACTACGGCAAGACCTGGTCGTTCGCCGAGTTCACCTTCAACTCCGACCAGTTGTACGCGAACATCAGCTACGTCGACCTGGTCACGGCCCTGCCCATCGGCCTGACCCTGGAGGGCGACGCCACACACACCGTCGCACCGCTGCCCGACGGCGCGGTCGACAGGATCGCCGCGGATCTCGCCGCGCAGGCCGCGAAGGACGGGCAGCCCTGGGACAAGCTCGTCATCAAGGGCGGCGACGGGAAGGTACTGCGCGTCATCTCGCCGCAGAACCTCATGGCGCCCTACTTCGACCGGCCCGACCAGATGCCGTTCCGGGACGTCTGGACCGCGTACATCGACCGGGTCTGGAGCACGTACAGCTCCACCGATCTGAAGATCGACCTTCAGGGCGGGCGCGGGGTGTTCACCGGCCGGGTCAGCGGCGACACGCTCACGTTCAACGGCGGCCACACCTTCACCAAGCCGGTGTCGAAGGACATCTTCACCTGCAACCACGGCCCGTTCACCAACAACCCGGCCGACTCCGACGACAAGAAGGGCCTCCTGGCCCGGCTCGCCGCCGGATTCAACCGCAGCATCATGCTCACCCACCCCGAGCAGCCGAACGGCACGACGACCGCCGACTACTACACGGACGCGACGACGAACCACTGGTCGCGGATCGTGCACGCCAACTCGCCCATCGGGTACGCCTTCCCGTACGACGACGTGCGACCCGACGGTCAGCCGGACGTGTCGGGCGCGGCGCACGACGGGAACCCGCGGCGCTTCACGGTCAGCGTGGGTTCGTGACCGACCCGGTCACCTGCCGGCGTCCTCGCGGATGAGTTCCACCGCCTTCTCCGCGAGGGCGACCGTCGGCGCGTGCGTGTGTCCGCGGGTGATGCGCGGCATGACGGAGGCGTCGACGACGCGCAGCGCCTCGGTGCCGCGCACACGCAGCGCCGGGTCGGTGACGGACCCCTCGTCGGCGCCCATCCGGCAGGTGCCGACGGGGTGGTAGAGGGTCTCCGCGCCGGCCCGGATCGAGCGCGCCAGCTCCTCGTCGTCGACGACGCCCGGGTAGCCGGCCATCGGCCCCGAGTGCAACGGCTTCAGCGCCGGGTCGGCGAGGAGTTCCTCGGCGCGGCGCACGCCCGCGACGAGCGTCCGCAGATCGGCGTCGTCGGTCAGATAGCCGGGGTCGATACGCGGGCGGCCGCCGTCGGCGGTCGGGGTGATACGGCCCTCGCTGCCGGGTTGCAGCAGGATCACGCCGAGGGTGAGGCCGTGCTCGGTGGGCGGGGTGAGGCCGTGGTTCACGAACGGCACCGGCGCGTACACCAACTCGATGTCGGGCGCCGCGAGTTCGGGCCGGGTCCGGAGGAAGGCGACGGCCTCGCCGACGTTCGAGGTGAGCGGGCCGCGGCCGCCGAGCAGGAACCGGGCGATGTTGGCCGGGGTGTCGGCCCCGGTCAGCGAGACGGGGCGGGGGCAGCGCACGGTGACGGCGTAGGACAGGTGGTCCTGGAGGTGCCGGCCGACGTCCGGGGAGGCGACGCGGGTGTCGATCCCGGCGGCGGCGAGGGTCTCCGGGTCCCCGATGCCCGCCTGCTGCAACAGTTGCGGCGAGCCGATGGCGCCCGCGGCGAGGATGACCTCGCGGGTGGCGCGCAGCGTCCCCGCGGGGACGCCCTCGGCCGCGACGCCGGCGGCCCGGGTGCCGTCGAAGTCGATGCGGGTGACGCGGGCGTCGGTGTAGATGTCGAGGTTGGGGCGGCGCGCGGCGGGCTTGAGGTAGCCGTCGGCGGCGCTCCACCGGCGGCCCCGGTACTGGTTGAGCGGGGTGAGCGCGAAGCCGCTGTGGTCGTCCTGGTTCAACTCCCCCAGGTCCCGCAGGCCCTGGGCGCGGCAGGCGTCGAGGAAGGCGGCCGTGGTGGGGTTCGCGGCGCGCGGCGGGGAGATGTGCAGCGGCCCGAGCGTGCCGTACACGGACTTCTCGGCGCGCTCCCCGCCCCACCGCTCGGCCCGCTGGAAGTACCGTACGAACTGCTCGTACGCCCATTCACGGCCGGCGGCCTCGCCCCAGGTGTCGTAGTCGTCGCGGTGTCCGCGCACCCACATCATGGCGTTGATGGAGGAGCACCCGCCGAGCATGTGCCCACGCGGCCAGTACAACTCCCGCCCGTCGAGCTCCGGTTGACCGGCCGTGGCGTAGTCCCAGTCGTACGGCGTCTTGAACAGCTTCGGGAACGCGGCGGGTATCCGGATCTCGGTCTTACGGTCCCGCGGCCCGGACTCGACGAGGGCGACCTTCACCCCCGGATCCTCACTGAGCCGGCCGGCCAGCACGCACCCGGCGGACCCGGCCCCGACGATGACGTAGTCGTACGTACGGTCCTTGCTCAACTCGGCTCCCTCGACGACCCGTTGGCTGGTGCAGGTGTTACCGATGGTCTACACCCGGGTGGGGGCGGGCGTACATAAGGCGGGGGCCGGGAGGGCGGCCGGCCGCAGCCTCACGCGAAGGCCCCCGCCCGGTTCAGCCGAGGCGCGACGCGGCGGTCGGCCTGCGCATCGTGGCCGCGTAGCAGCAGCAGGCCACCACCATGCCCACCGGCAGCGCGAGGTCCACGCCGTCGAGGGCGGCGGCGATCGGTCCGGTGTAGAGGGTGTTGTGTCGAGGCCCTGCACGCGATGACGGTCAACGCGGCCTACGCCGCCGGTGAGGAGCGCGAGGCCGGACGTCTGGCCGTCGGGTACCGCGCCGACCTGACGGTGTTCGGCGCGGACCCGGCCGCGACGCCCGCAACCGAACTCCCGGACGTGCCGGTTCAGTTGACGGTCGTCGGTGGCCGGATCACGCACCGGGCGGCCGGGATCTAGGTGTATTGACCCGCAGGGTTGTTGACGCGGGTCAATACACCTAGGGCCCGTCGTGGCCCTCAGTGGTGCGGCGGGTCGTACTCCGGGATCGACCCGTCCGCCTTCTTCACGAGGAACAGCCCCGCCATCCCCATGTCCGAGTGGCTCTGGACGTGACAGTGGTACATCCACGCCCCGGCGCCCACCCCCTCGCCCGCGATGATCTGGAACCCGAAGGAGTCCGCCGGGCCGCAGATCTTGTTGTCGAGGACCTGGGTGGGGTCGTCGGGGCCGGTGAGCATCCCGGTGCGGTTGTCCGCCCAGCGATGACCGTGCATGTGGAACGTGTGGTAGTACTCGCCGTGCGTGATCATGACGATCTCGACCCGGTCGCCGACCGTCGCCTCGAACGTGGGCGCCTCGTGCGCCGCCTTGTTGTTGATGGTCATGTCGTTGAAGACGATGGTGAACGTCTTGCCGGGGTCGGGCAGGACGTCGCCCTTGCGGCGCACGATCACCGGCCCGTACAGGCCCTTCCTGATGCCGCCCGTTCCGTGGTCCGTGCCGACGACGTGGTCGTGGTAGTGCCAGTAGCCCGCCGTCCCGGCCCGCCACGTGCCGTCCTTGCGGCGGCCCGGCGCGTGCGTGCGCCAGGTGTAGGTCCGGGTGCCGCCCGGTTCGACGTGGCTGCGGTTCATCCGCGTACCGTCGCTGGAGATCTCGTAGTCCATGCCGTGCACGTGCAGGCTCGCGTCGACGTCCGTGAGGTTCTCGAACTCGATGTGCAGGGTGTCGCCCTCGTTGAGTTCGATGAGCGGGCCCGGGACCGACGCCTTGCCCTTCTCGAAGCCGTAGCCGAGCTGTCCGTCCGCGAGCTTCTCCGCGTACAGCTTGACGCGCCGGACCTCGCCGCCCGCCGGCGCCGTGCGCGGTGGGGTGTCGGCGCCCGCCGCCTGTGGTGCGGTCGCCGCGATCGACAACGATGTCACCCCGGCCGTCGCCGCCACCGCGCCGCCGATCAGCATGCGGCGACTGAGCGCCCGTCTGTCCTGGTCGTTCGACTGGTTCGGTGTGTCGTGTTCCGTCACGGCCAACTCCCCACCCTCGTAAGGACTTCCTGACGCATCTCGCGCACGGTGCACGGTAGTCACGTGATCTTCGTTTATCCACACTCAGGACAAAGTTCGTGCCATTGCGGTCATAGGTATTGGCGAGTCATGAAAAGAGGTCTAGCTTCATCCGCGCTGTTGCTGTGTCCGACGAGGGGTGGGTGAACACATGCGGCACTTACCGCATCAAAAGCCGTTGCCCGTACGAGAGTTCAGAGCGAGCAGACGCGGACGGGGCCGGGTCTGGGCGGTGGGCATCGCCGCCGGGGCCGTCGCCGCCGGGCTGCTGAGCGGTCCGACCGCCAGCGCCCGGCCGGCACCCGAACCGGGACTGACAACGATGTCCCTGCCGTCGCCGCCCGGCGGCGCCAACGTGAAGGTCCTGGTCTTCTACGGGACCGCGGCGGGCGGCGACGAGTCGCCCCTGGTGAACGCCGGGATCGAGGCCATCGAGAAGATCGGCCTCTCCGGACCCGCCGGGCAGCGGTTCAAGATCGAGGCGACCGACGACGCCTCGGTCTTCACCGACGCCACCCGGCTGGGACGGTTCAACTCCGTCGTCTTCCTGACGGGCGGCGGGGACGTCCTCGATCCCGACCAGGAGGCGGGGCTCGAGACGTACATGGAGGCGGGCGGCGGGTTCGTCGGCGTCCATGACGCGGCGCGCGCCGAGCCGTACTCGGACTGGTTCACCGGTCTGGTGGGCGCCCGGCCCGCCGCGTCGTCGCCCACCGCCGTGCAGCGCGCGACGGTCGAGGTCGGCGACCGGCAGAACCCGGCGACCAAGAACCTGCCGACGCAGTGGAAGCGGCCCGACCGCTGGCTGAACTGGGTGAAGAACCCGTCCGGCGACGTGCACACCGTGGCCCGGGTGCGCGAGTCGACGTACAAGCCCGGCGAGAGCGCCAACGGCTGGGACCACCCGGTGAGTTGGTGCCGTGACTACGACGGCGGCCGTTCCTTCTACACCGGGATGGGCGGGACCGTCGCCTCGTACGACGAGGTGGACTTCCGTGACCATCTGCGCGGCGCGCTGCTCTGGACGTCGCGGATCGTCCGGGCCGACTGCAAGGCCGCGATCAACGCCAACTACAAGGCGGAGCGGCTCACCGTCGCCAACCAGCCGGGGCAGAACGACCAGATCGGCGAGCCGCACGGCCTGGTCACCGCACCGGACGGACGCGTCCTCTACATCGGGCGCGGCGGCGCCGACTCCTCCCAGCCGGTGATCACCGACTGGAACAACCCCGACATCGGCAAGGGCCGGGGCGAGATCCACGTCTACGACCCGAAGACCAAGAAGGTCACCCTGGCCGGCGCGCTCACCGTCTTCGGCAACAAGGGCGGCGGCGACGAGCTCGTCAAGGTCGAGGAGGGGCTCCTCGGGATCGAGCTCGACCCGGGGTTCGAGGAGAACGGGTGGGTGTACCTGCACTACACGCCGCACGCGCAGATCAACCGGGACACGCACATGGCCGAGCGGCGCGTCTCGCGCTTCACGCTCGACCGGGCCACGAACAAGCTGGACCTGGGCAGCGAGAAGGTGCTGCTCAAGTGGCCGGTGCAGATCCACAGTTGCTGCCACGCGGGCGGCGGGATGGCCTGGGACTCGAAGGGCAATCTCTACATCGCGACCGGTGACAACAACTCCTCGCGGTTCAGCGACGGTTACTCCGGCAACAACCCGGAGCCGAACTACAAGGGCGTCTCGTTCGCGGACGCGCGCCGCACCGCGGGCAACACCAACAACCTCAACGGCAAGATCCTGCGCATCCACCCGGAGGCCGACGGGACGTACACCCTGCCGGAGGGGAACCTCTTCACCGGCAAGGAGACCGCCGAGGGCGGCGGGAAGACACGCGGCGAGATCTATGTGATGGGCGTCCGCAACCCCGCGCGCATCTCCGTCGACAAGAAGACCGACACGCTGTACGCGGGCTGGGTCGGGCCGGACGCGGGCGAGCCGTCGACGACCTGGGGGCCGGCGAAGTACGACACGTTCGCCGTCATCACCAAGGCGAGCAACCGGGGCTGGCCGTACTGCATGGGCAACAAGCAGCCCTACCGCGACCGCAATCTGCCGGACCCGACGAAGCCGCTCGGCTGGTACGACTGCGACCACCCGAAGAACGAGTCGCCGAACAACGACGGCCTCGTCAACCTGCCCCCGGTGACCGGGAACAACATCTGGTACTCCCCCCAGGGCGGCGCCCCGGACTACCCGCGCGACGCCGACGGCGTCCCCTCGTACAAGAAGGAGGAGGCCACGTATCTGCTGCCGTGGCTGAAGGGCGGCGGGCAGGCCGCGATGGACGGGCCCGTCTACCGGTACGACGCCACGATCCCGAACGCCGACAAGTGGCCGAGTTACTGGGACGGCAAGTGGTTCGTCGGTGACTTCTACGACTCCGACCAGCCGCGCAACGCGGTCCTCACGGACCCGGCGACGCACGGCGACGGATCGATCCCGGTCCACTCCGAATCGCTGAAGAAGATCATCCCGATCGGGAACGACGGCATCAAGAACCTCATGGACTGGAAGTTCGGTCCGGACGGCGCGCTGTACGTCCTCGACTACGGGCGCGGCTTCTTCACCTCGGACGCCAAGTCGGCGCTGTGGAAGGTGACGTACACGGGCGGCGCGGCGACCCCCGCGGCCGATCAGCTGGCCAGGAAGGCGCAATCATGACAAGGCCCCCCACCATGACGAGGCACCGAAGACTCCTGACCGCTCTGCTCGGCGCGCTCCTGATGGTCGTCGGGCTCGGCGCGCTGCCCGCGGCGACCGCGGCGCCGGCTCCCGGCGCGGCGGCGGCGCAGGTGCTGAACTGGACGGCCGGTGACGACATCACCACGTACGCGTCGGCGCCGACCACGGCGGTCGCCGGGCAGACGACGATCGTCTTCGAGAACAGCGCGGCGACCGGCAACACCACGGGAATGCCGCACACGTTGACGTTCGACGTGTCGGACCCCGAGTACAACAACGACGTGCCGGTGAACATCCTGGCCAACCCGTTCGACGCGGAGGGCGGCAAGCACTCCGTCGAGGTCACCCTCTCGCCCGGCCGGTACCGCTACCACTGCACGATCCCCGGCCACGAGGGCATGCAGGGCATCCTCGTCGTGACCGACGGCGGCGGCGACGACACGACCGCTCCGGAGACCTCCGCGAAGGCGGAGGGGCAGACCGACTCCGACGGGGCCTTCATCGGTTCGGCCGCGGTGACGCTCGCCGCGACCGACGCCGGCTCGGGGGTCGACCGGATCGAGTACGCGCTGGACGGCGGCGGGTACACGCCGTACACGACCCCCGTGGTCGTCGACCAGGTCGGGGCGCACACCCTCACGTACAAGGCGACCGACAAGGCGGGCAACACGGCCGCCGAGAAGTCGCTCGCGTTCACCGTGGTCGCGCCGCCGACGGACGACACGACGGCGCCGGAGACCTCGGCGACGGTCAGCGGCGAGCAGAACGCGGACGGGGCGTACGTCGGGATGGCGACGGTCACGGTGACCGCGTCGGACACCGGCTCCGGCGTCAACACGATCGAGTACGCGGTCGGTGCCGACGGCGCCTGGCAGCCGTACACCGCCCCGGTGATGTTCCACGACCCGGGCGGCCGCACGGTGCGCTACCGGGCGACGGACAAGGCGGGGAACCGGGCCGCCGAGAAGACCGTCACGTTCACGGTCGTCGCCCCGCCCGTCGAGGACAAGACACCGCCGACCGTGTCCCTGACGGTCGACGGCGACAAGAACTCCGACGGCGCGTACATCGGCGACGCGAAGCTCACCCTCGCCGCGACGGACGACACGTCGGGCGTCGACCGGATCGAGTACTCGCTGGACGGCGGGCCGTACCTCGCCTACACCGCGCCGGTGGTCGTCGATCGCGTGGGCGCGCACTCGGTGGCGTACCGGGCGAGCGACAAGGCGGGCAACACCGCGGCGGCGCAGACGTTCGTGTTCGCCGTGGCGTCGGGCGGCGGCGTGCCCGCGCCCAACTGCCCCGAGTACGACGAGCGGTTGACGGTCTTCGTCGGCTCGGTCGACACGGGCGTCCCGAACCGGGTCACCGACAACCGGTGCCGGATCAACGAGTTGATCGAGGACGAGAAGGAGTGGACGTCCCAGGCCCTCTTCCTCAAGCACGTGAAGACGGTCACGGACAGGCTCCTCAAGGAAGGCGTCATCGACCAGCGCGAGTACAACAAGATCAACCGTGCCGCCAAGCAGTCCGGGATCGGCAAGCCCGGACAGACCGACGGCTACCGGAAGATCATGGACGGTACGCAGGAGTCGTTCGCCAAGTGGGAGCAGGTCGGCGGCGGAAAGTTCCTGCTGAACGGCGACGGCACGATCACCAGCGACCCGACCGTGTCCGGCATGGGCATGCTGTGGCTGCCGACCCGCAAGTACGGCGACTT
The DNA here is from genome assembly GCF_036967205.1 of Streptomyces sp. Q6. Classification (NCBI taxonomy): domain Bacteria; kingdom Bacillati; phylum Actinomycetota; class Actinomycetes; order Kitasatosporales; family Streptomycetaceae; genus Streptomyces; species Streptomyces citrinus. Next base: position 7,367,215 of record NZ_CP146022.1, on the reverse strand, counting down.
CTCGCTCAAGCTCCAGTGGCGGGACGACGCACCGGGTACCGGCAACGCCAACGCCGGTGTGTTCGTGCGCTTCCCGTGGGTCCACGACAACCCCGAGGAGCCGCGTCCCGAGTGGGTCGCCATCAAGTACGGGCACGAGGTGCAGGTGCTCGACAAGCCCGACGGCGACATGTACAAGACCGGTTCGATCTACGGCTTCGACCGGGTCGGGCTCGCGGGTGCGGGCGTCACCCAGAAGGGCACGTGGAACGACTACGAGGTCAAGGTGGTGGACCAGCACTACTCGGTCTACCGCAACGGCGTGCTGATCAACGAGTTCGACAACACCGGCGGCCGGCTCTTCGAGCCGCCGCGCTCGGACGACCCGGGCACCGACGGCCGGCGCTACGCGTCCGGCTACATCGGGCTCCAGGTGCACAGCACGACGGACGTCATCTCGTACCGGGACATCCGCATCAGGGAACTCCAGCCCTAGCGGGAAGGGCTCAATCGCCGGGCCGGGCCTCGTGCCTGGCCCGGCTCGGCTGTACCCGCTTGGGTTCGCCCGGCATCTTCGGATACTCCGGCGGGTACGGCAGGTCGCCCAGGCCGCGGTCCTTCTCGTCGCGGTCGGCCAGTTCCAGGAGGGCGTCGAGGGCGTACCGCTCCTTGTCCATGTCGGCGTGCACGTCGCCCACGTCGGCGTACCGCCGGGGCATGGAGACGATGTCGAAGTCACGGGGCAGCGCGTCCCCGAGTTCGTCCCAGGTCAGCGGGGCGGAGACGGGGGCGCCGGGGCGGGCGCGGATGGAGTAGGCGGAGGCGATGGTGCGGTCGCGGGCCGTCTGGTTGTAGTCGACGAAGATGCGTTCGCCGCGCTCCTCCTTCCACCAGGCCGTCGTCACCGCCTGCGGCATGCGGCGCTCCAGTTCGCGTCCGCAGGCGATGGCGGCGCGGCGCACCTCGACGAAGGTCCAGCGCGGTTCGATGGGCACGAACACGTGCAGGCCGCGGCCGCCGGAGGTCTTGGGCCAGCCCCGCAGTCCGCCGAACTCGTGGAGCACGTGGCGCAGTTCGTGGGCGGCGTGCACGGCGTCGCCGTACTCGGTGCCGGGCTGCGGGTCGAGGTCGATGCGCAGTTCGTCCGGGTGGTCGGGGTCGGAGCGGCGCACCGGCCACGGGTGGAAGGTGAGGGTGCCGAACTGGGCGGCCCACAGGACGGCGGCGACCTCGGTCGGGCACATCTCGTCGGCGGTGCGTCCCGACGGGAAGGTGATGGTGGCGGTGGGGATCCAGTCGGGCAGGTTCTTCGGGGCCCGCTTCTGGTAGAAGGACTCGCCGGTGACGCCGTCGGGGTAGCGCTCCAGGGTCGTGGGCCTGTCCCGCAGGGCGCGCAGGATTCCGTCGCCGACCGCGAGGAAGTAGTTCGCCACGTCCAGCTTGGTGTGGACCGTCGTGCCACTGTCCGGGAAGTACACCTTGTCGGGGCTGGACAGACGCACGGGCCGTCCGCCCGCCGTCAGCTCCACCGCCGCGCCCTTGCTGCCCATGCGTCCACGCTAGGCCGAAGGAACGTACGGCGCATACCGGGCGACCAGCGGGCATAAAGGTGAGAATCGGTGCATGGATCTTCCCGTGATGCCGCCGGTCCGGCCGATGCTCGCCAAGTCCGCCGCCCGGATCCCCGCCGGGATGCACTACGAGGCGAAGTGGGACGGCTTCCGGGCGATCGTCTTCCGCGACGGTCCGGAGATCGAGCTCACCAGCCGCACCACCAAGTCGCTGACCAGGTACTTTCCCGAACTGGTGGAGGCGCTCGCCGAGCGTCTGCCCGAGCGGTGCGTGCTGGACGGGGAGATCGTGATCGCGCGGGACGGGCGGCTCGACTTCGACGCGCTGACCGAGCGGATCCACCCCGCGGACTCCCGGGTGCGGACCCTCGCCGAGCGCACGCCCGCCTCCTTCGTGGCCTTCGACGTCCTGGCGCTGGGCGACGAGGCACTGGTCGACGTGCCGCTCGCCGAGCGCAGGACACGCCTGGAGGAGGCCCTCGCGCAGGCCTCGGCGCCGCTGCACCTGGCCCCGGCGACGACGGACGCCGAGCTGGCGGGGCGCTGGTTCGAGCAGTACGAGGGCGCGGGCCTGGACGGCGTCGTCGCCAAGCCGCTCGACCTGCGGTACCGGCAGGACGAGCGCCTCATGTTCAAGATCAAGCACGAGCGGACGGCGGACTGCGTGGTCGCCGGGTACCGGCTCCACAAGAGCGGCCCGGTCGTCGGCTCGCTGCTGCTCGGCCTGTACGACGACGCGGGCACCCTCCAGCACGTGGGGGTCTGCGCGTCCTTCACGATGAAGCGCCGCGCCGAGCTGATCGAGGAGCTGGAGCCGCTGCGGACGGAGTCCGCCGAGGGCCACCCCTGGGCGGCCTGGTCCGACGAGGCGGCCCAGGCGAAGTCCCGGATGCCGGGCGCCACCAGCCGCTGGACCGGCAAGAAGGACCTCTCCTGGGTGGCGCTGCGCCCCGAACGGGTGGCCGAGGTGGCGTACGAGCACATGGAGAACGGCGCACGCTTCCGGCACACGGCCCGGTTCCGCCGCTGGCGCCCGGACCGGACGCCGGAGAGCTGCACCTACGCGCAGCTGGACGAGCCGGTGTCGTTCGACCTGGCGGACGTCCTGCGCTGAGCCCCGGAGCGGCGACCTCACGGACAGCGTCTCGTACGGGGATCAGCGCGGGCCTGGTGCGGGTATGCCTGGGCCGTGGACGGGATACGTAGGCGCGCGTTCGTCGTGGGGATGCTCGGGGCCGCGAGCGCGGCCTGCACGGCGGGCGGGCTGCCCCCGGACGGGAACGGGGACGCGTCGCCGTCCGCCCGGGGCGCGGCCCTGCTCGCCGTGAAGATCGACAACGTGGGGGCGGCACGGCCGCAGACCGGGCTCCAGGACGCGGACATCGTCTACGCCGAACAGGTCGAGGGCGGTCTGAGCCGTCTGATGGCGGTCTTCGGCTCGCGCCTGCCCGACGTCGTGGGCCCGGTGCGCAGCGCGCGCGAGACCGATCTGGAGCTGCTCGCCCAGTTCGACCGCCCGACGCTCGCGTTCTCCGGCGCCCAGGGCAGGCTGCTCCCGCTGATCGACGCGGCGTCGCTACGCGCGAAGTCCCCGGCCGAGGCGGGCGGGGCGTACTTCCGCGGCGGCGACAGACCGGCGCCGCACAATCTCTTCCTGCGACCGGGCAGGCTGGGCCGTACGACGTCGGGGACGAACGCGGGCACGGCGGCCGGGTTCCGCTTCGCGGCGCGGGCACCGGCGGACGGGCGGGCCGCGGCGGAGCGCACGGTGCGCTTCCCGTCGGCCCGCTTCACCTTCACCTGGGCCGCCGGGCAGGGGCGTTGGCGGGTGAGCATGGACGGGCGTCCCGCCGTCACGTCCACCGGCGAGCGGCTCACCGCCGCGACGGCCGTCGTGCAGTACGTCGACATCCAGCCGTCCCGCTTCCACGACAAGCTCGGCAACACGTCACCCCTGTCGCGCACGGTGGGTACGGGGAAGGCGCTCGTCCTGCGCGACGGGCGCGTCTACGACGCGCGGTGGGAGCGGCCCGCCGCCGCCGACCCGACGACGTTCACGACGGCGGACGGCACGCCCCTGCCCTTCGCGCCGGGGCCGGTGTGGGTGGTGTTCACGAAGGCGTGACGGCCGGGGCGGCCGTCGCCTGCGGACTGCGCAGCCCCTCGGCCGCGTCGCACACCCGCTGGATCAGATCGAAGAAGACCTGCTGCTCACCGGCGTCGAGGGGCGCCAGGAAGACCTGGTTCATGCGGGCGGTGCGCACGGTCAGCTTCTTGTGGGTGCGCGCCCCCTCCGCGGTCGGCCGCAGCAGCCAGCGGCGGCCGTCCTGCGGGTCGCGCACCTTGTCGACGAGGTCGCGCCGGGTGAGCCGGCTGACGACCTCGGCGATCGTCGAGCGGTCGAGGCCGACGCGCTCTCCGACGGTGCGCTGGTCGAGTCCCGGCTCGGCGACGAGCGCGTTCAGGACCGCGAACTGCGGTGACGTGATCTCCTCCGAGACCATCGCGTTCCACAGCAGGTAGTGGGCCTGCTGGAGCCGCCGGGCGAGATGCCCGGGATGGGTGGTCAGGTCCACCGCGGCCATCGCGGTCCTCCGGTCTGTGCGCAGTGCAGGGGCGTAGTGGTGCGTGGTGCAGGTGGGCGGGTGTGCCGATGGGCGAGTGTGCGGGCGTGCGGATGTGCGGGTGCACTGAGCAATACTCCGGCACTCGGTATCCCGCTGTCGAGTGGAAACCCCCTGTCCTCCCCGTGACTCTTGACGGTTTTCGTCCCCGGTGGCACCGTGTGCAGCGCTCCAAAAATACTCAGTGCGCTGAGTAAATACAGAGCCCGGCCCAAGGAAGAAGCCCCATGACGCTCACCCAGCACGACATCGACGCGGAGATAGCGGCCGAGCACGCCGCGTACGAGAAGCGCGTCGCCGGCGGCGCGCCCGTCGAGCACCACCCGCGCCGCGACTACGCGCCCTACCGCTCCTCCACGCTGCGCCACCCGAAGCAGCCGCCGGTGAACATCGACGTCTCCAAGGACCCGGAGCTGGTGGAGCTGTCCTCCCCCGCGTTCGGCGAGCGCGACATCACCGAGATCGACAACGACCTCACCCGGCAGCACAACGGCGAGCCGATCGGCGAGCGCATCACCGTCGCGGGACGCCTCCTCGACCGCGCCGGGCGCCCGCTGCGCGGCCAGCTCGTCGAGATCTGGCAGGCCAACTCGGCGGGCCGCTACGCCCATCAGCGCGAGCAGCACGACGCCCCGCTGGACCCCAACTTCACCGGTGTGGGGCGGATGCTGACGGACGATCAGGGCCGCTACCACTTCACCACCATCCAGCCGGGCCCGTACCCGTGGCGCAACCACGTGAACGCCTGGCGGCCGGCCCACATCCACTTCTCGATGTTCGGCTCGGCGTTCACGCAGCGGCTCGTGACGCAGATGTACTTCCCGAGCGACCCCCTGTTCCCGTACGACCCGATCATCCAGTCCGTGACCGACGACGCGGCCCGTCAGCGGCTCGTCGCGACGTACGACCACAGCCAGTCGGTGCCCGAGTTCTCGATGGGCTACCACTGGGACATCGTGCTCGACGGACCGCAGGCCACCTGGATCGAAGAAGGGCGCTGAGCGACCACCATGACGAAGATCGACACGACCGACCCGGCCGCCGTGCTGCCCACGCCCTCGCACACGGTCGGCCCGTTCTACGGGTACGCGCTGCCGTTCCCCGGCGGCGCGGACATCGCGCCCGTCGGCCACCCGGACACCGTCACCGTGCAGGGATACGTGTACGACGGCGAGGGCAACCCGCTGCCGGACGCGTTCCTGGAGCTGTGGGGCCCCGACCCGGAGGGCAACCTGCCGCAGGTCGACGGTTCGATCCGGCGGGACCCGGCGACGGGCGGCTACCTCGGCCGCAACGGCGTGGAGTTCACCGGCTGGGGCCGTATCCAGACCGACGCCAACGGCCACTGGTACGCACGGACGCTGCGCCCGGGAGCACGCGGGTCCAACGCCCCGTACCTGAGTGTGTGCGTGTTCGCGCGCGGGCTGCTCGTCCATCTCTTCACGCGGATCTACTTCGCGGGCGACGACGCGGCGCTCGCCGCCGACCCGCTGCTCGCCGGGCTCGACGAGGCGCGGCGCGACACGCTGATCGCACGGCGGCGGCCGGACGGCACGTACCGTTTCGACATCCGCCTTCAGGGCGAGGGCGAGACGGTCTTCCTGGAGTTCACGTGACCCTGTTCGACCCCGGTACCGAGGACGCTCCCACCGAGCGCACCACGTCCGAACCCGCCTTCCTTCAAGCCCTGTTGGACGCGGAGGCGGGTCTGACGCGGGCACAGTCCTCGCTCGGGCTCGCTCCGGCCGGGGCCGCCGACGCGGTGACGGCCGCGGCGGTCGCCTCGTCGTTCGACGTACGGGACCTGGCGCGGCGGTCCCGCGCCGGGGGCAATCCGGTGATCCCGCTGGTCGCCGATCTGACGGCGGCGGTCGGGGCGGAGCACGGGCCGTACGTGCACCGGGGCGCGACGAGCCAGGACGTGCTCGACTCGGCGCTGATGCTGGTGGCGGCGCGCAGCCTGGACGCGATGGCGGGCGACCTCGCCCGCACCGAAGAGGTGCTGGCGCGGCTCGCCGTGGCGCACCGCGACACGGTCATGCCGGGCCGCACGCTCACCCAGCACGCGGTGCCGACGACATTCGGCCTCAAGGCGGCCGGGTGGCGGTCGCTGATCCTCGACGCGCGCGACCGGCTGCGGTCCGTGCGGGACGCCCTGCCGGTCCAACTCGGCGGCGCGGCAGGCACGCTGGCGGCGTTCGAGTCGTACGGGTCGGCCGAGCCGCTTACGCTCGTCGAGGTCTACGCGCACGAACTCGGCCTCGCCGCACCGCAGTTGCCATGGCATGTGCTGCGGTCGCCGGTGGCGGACCTGGCCGGGGCGCTGGCCTTCACGGCGGGTGCGCTCGGCAAGATCGCCGCCGATGTGCTGGTCCTGTCCCGTACGGAGATCGGGGAGCTGGCGGAGGGGGCGGGCGGCGGCTCGTCCGCGATGCCGCACAAGGCGAACCCGGTCCGCTCCACGCTCGTCGCGGCGGCGGCGCGCCGGGCACCGGGGCTCGCGGCGACGCTGTACGGCTCGATGGCGGCGGAGGACGAACGCCCGGCCGGCGCCTGGCATGCCGAATGGGCCACCCTGCGGGAGCTGTTGCGCGTCGTCGGCGGCGCCGCACGCGACACCGCCGAACTGGCCGAGGGGCTGGTGGTACGCCCCGAAGTGATGCGCGCGCACCTGTCCCTGACCGGCGGGGCGATCGTCTCGGAGCGCCTCTCGGCGGAACTGTCCGGCCGGCTCGGCCGCGCCCGCGCGAAGGAACTCCTCGCCACGGCGTCCCGGCGCGCCGCCTCCGACGGCCGCGACCTGGGGGCCGTCCTGGCCGACGTTCCCGAGCTCGAAGAAGCCGACGTGAGCGTCCCGGAACTGATGGATCCGGCGCGCTACACGGGGGCGGCCGGGGCGCTGGTCGACCGGGCGCTGACCCGCCGCTGACCTGCCCCTGTCCGCCCCGCCTTGCCCGCCCGCACCCGGCCCGCACCGCCACGTCCCCCGCGACCGAGCGCGGGTGGGACGTCCGGTGCGCGTCCCCCTCTCCCACCGACTGGAGCCAGCCCCATGACCACGTCCGCCCGACCCCTGCCGCACCACCGCGTCGAAGGGTCGCCCTCGGCTCCCCCGCTGATCCTCGGGCCCTCGCTCGGGACGTCGCTCGCGCTGTGGGACCGGGTCGCGCCCGAGCTGTCCGTCACGCACCGCGTCGTGCGGTGGGACCTGCCGGGGCACGGCGGGTCCGACGCGGGGCTGATCGCGGCCGGGGCCCGGGTGGCGGATCTCGCCGGGCTCGTGCTCGCCCTCGCCGACGAGCTCGGCATCGAGCGATTCGCCTACGCGGGCGTGTCGTTGGGCGGCGCTGTCGGGCTGTATCTCGCCGTGCACCACCCGGAGCGGATCGACCGCCTCGCCGTGCTCTGCTCGTCCGCGCACTTCGGGGGCTCCCTGGCCTGGGAGGAGCGGGCCGCGCTGGTGCGCAAGGAAGGCACGGCGGGCGTCGCCGACAGCGCGCCAGCGCGCTGGTTCACGCCGGGGTTCCGCGACGACCGGCTCGTGCAGGACAACCGGGACGCCGACCCCGAAGCGTACGCGGCCTGCTGCGACGCGCTCGCCGCCTTCGACCTGCGGGACCGGCTCGCCGAGATCGGTGTGCCGACGCTGCTGGTCGCCGGGCGCGACGATCCCGCGACGCCGCCCGCCCATCTGCGGGAGATCGCGGACGCGGTGCCGGGCGCCGCACTCGCCGAGCTGGCGGGCGCCTCGCACCTCGCCGTCGCCGAGCGCCCCGAGGCGGTCCTCGGGCTGCTGCGCACGCACTTCGGTACGGGCGTCAAGCGCGGCATGGCCGTGCGCAGGCAGGTGCTCGGCGACGCGCACGTCGACCGGGCGCAGGCGCGGCAGACGCCGTTCACCGCGGGGTTCCAGGACTTCATCTCGCGCTACGCGTGGGGCGAGATCTGGACGGACGAGACTCTGACCCGGCGCGAGCGCAGCATGGTCACCATGACCGCGCTGGTCGCGCACGGCCACCTCGACGAGCTGGCGATGCACGTACGCGCCGCCCTGCGCAACGGCCTCACCCCCGACGAGATCGGCGCCGTGCTCCAGCAGTGCGCCGTGTACGTGGGCGTACCGGCGGCCAACTCGGCGTTCGCCACCGCACAGCGGGTGCTCGCGGAGGAGGGCCTGGCGTGACGGCCACCCCGGCGGCCCTTCCTCTCGGGCCGTCGGGTGTCCCTTTCGGCGACGGAGCCGCCGGCCGGCCTGGCGGCGCGGGCGCCGTCTGATGGGCCGTGCGGCGTCGGCTCGCGGGGCGCCGGGGGACGGGCTGCGCGGCGGCCCCGGCCGACGGGGCAGCGGGGTGCGACGTGCACGGCGACCCGGGGCTCGGGCGACTGCCCGCCCCGCGGCTCCGGCCGACGGCGCCACCGGCCGGGCGGGCGCCGGAACGACCGGGCGCCTCGTGGACCGGACGGGTCCGGCGCGCGCACGAGGACACGTACGACCGCGCCGGGCAGATGCGACTCGGCGCCGCTCACCGGCCGGTCGCGGCGGTCAGCGCAGGCCCCGCCCCGTCTCCAGGACCTCCCTGGCCCGCGCCGCGAGCCCGTCCGCCCCGCACGAACGGGCCAGCGTCAGACCGCGGTTGAGCTCCGAGAGGGAGCGGCCCGCTATGCCGTACTCGACGCGGGCCAGCGCGTGCTCGTACGCGCAGGGCGACGCTTCGAGATACGTCACCGCCTTCGCGTACAGGGTGAGTTGCTTCTGTCCGGTCTCCAACGAGGCCGCGCAGCGCAGCGCTTCGCCGATCGCCGTGTCCGTGCCGAAGCGCTCGGCCTGGATGCGGGCCTCCCCGGCGAGTTCGGCGGCGCGCCGCGGATCGGTCAGGGCGAGCGCCCGAGCGAGGTCGAGGGCCCACGGCGCCATGATCGTGTTGTGGCCGCCGCGCGCGATGGACGCCTTGGCGGCGCTCTCCAGTTCGTTGATGCCCTCTTCGACCCGGCCGGTGGCCAGGAGCAGCCGGCCGCGGACCGAGTGCGCGTCGGGCAGCACGATCGTCGACGGGTAGGGCGGCCCGAAGGCGTAGCGGTCCGCGATGTCCTGCGCCTCGTCCGGCTTGCCGCGGGCGAGCAGCGTGTCGATGAGCATGCACGCCGCGTCCCAGTGCATCGGCAGCCCGTGCCCGACGCGGTCGGCGAGCCGCAGGGACTCGCGCAGGAACGCTTCGGCATCGGTGAGGCGACCTCGTCTGCGGTGGACGTATCCCACGAAGGCGTGCGCGATGGCGAGGTGGCCGCCGCTCCAGCCGGCCGTCTCGTACTCGCGGACGGCCTCGGTGAACAGGGACTCGGCGCGGTCGAGCCGGTCGGCGAAGAGGTAGGCGCTGCCGAGCATGGCGAGAACCTCGAAGCCCCATTCGGGGTCGGTCCAGCCGAGTCCGGGTGCGAGGCGGCCGTTGACGAGGGCGCGGTCGCAGCGCTCGACGACCTCCTCCGCGTTCTCCCCGCGGGTCATCGCGTCGAAGGCACGCAGGATGAGCAGCACCCGCTCCGGGTTGTCGCGGCCGCCGAGCCGGTCGGCGAGGGTGGCCAGGTTGCGCGAGCGCCCCGGGGAGTCCTCCTCGCCCGCGTGGATGCCCTCCCACATGAAGTGCACGGCTTGCAGACGCAGCCGCGCGGGGCCGGGGTCGAGCCGCTCGGCCTCGGTGTCGATGAGCCGCAGCGCCTCTTCCAGCTGGTCGTTGTGGACGAGGGCCTGGGACAGTCGGCACACGGCGTCGACACGCTGGTCCCCGTCGAGTCCGGGTGTCGTGTCGAGGGCCGCGTCCAGGTGCTTGATGGTGGTGGCGGGCGAGGTGAGCAGGGTGGCGCAGCCCAGTTCGTACAGGACGTGCGGGCGCGTCTCGGGCAGCGGCGGTTCGGCGAGGGCGCGCTCCAGACAGCGGCGGGCGGCCGCGGGCGCGCCGACCGCGAGATGCTCGCTGGCCGCGGCCCGCATCTGCTCGACGAGTTCGGGGTCGTCGTCCGGGTGCACTTCGAGCAGGTGCCGGGAGGCCGCGGCGGGTCCGTGCCCGGATGCGGTGACCGCCCACGCGGCCTGGCCGTGCATGGCGGTGCGGGTGGCCGACGGGATCGCGTCGTAGACGGCGGAGGCGATCAGCGGGTGCACGAACTCCAGGGTGTCCGCGGTGCCGTACGTGACGTCGGTCAGGATGCGGGCGGCGCGCAGCCGCTCGGCGCAGCGCCCGGCCTGTTCCGGGTTCATTCCGGCGAGCAGGGCCGCGAGGCCGGGCTCGATGCGGGTGCCGAGGATGGCGGCGGCCCAGGCGAAGCGGGTGGCCTCGGTGCCGAGTCCTTCGAGGCGGGCGACGAGCCCGCGCCCGCGCGCCGACTGGTTCAGGGCGCGCAGCCGGGCGGCCGACTCCTCCTCGGGCGCGAGGCTGCTGTCCTGCACCTTGGCGAGCAACTCGACGGTCTCGTACGGGTTTCCGCCGGTGACCGCCCAGACCTCGCGGCAGAACGGGTCGTCGGCGTGAGCGCCCAGTGTGGCGCGGGTCAGGCCCGCGGTGGCGTCCGGGGTGAGGGCGCGCAGCTTGGCGGCGCCGGGCCGGGCGGCGGCGGCCACGGCGTCCAGACAGGCTGCCGCCTGCGCGTGCTCCGGGTCGCGCTGGGCGACGACGACGAGCACCGGCAGGTCGTCGAGGCGCTCGGCGAACGCGGCCAGCCACTCCAGGGTCTCCAGGTCGGCCCAGTGCGCGTCGTCGATGAGCAGCACCAACGGCCAGTGCAGCCGCGCCAGTCGGGACACGGCGGCGACGAGGCCGTCACGCACACCCTGCGGGTCGGCCTGGCGCCCGGTGGGCTCGGCTATCCCGAGGGCGGGGCCCGCGATGTCGTACCAGTCGCCGAAGTACTCGCGGGCCTCGTCCTCGGAGAGCGCGAGGAGGGCGGGCTGGAGCAGTCCGCGTACGACGTTGAAGGGGACGGAGGTGACCGTCTCCCCGCCGCGCGCGGACCAGACGGTGGCCCGGCCCCTGGCCATGTCGTGCACGCGGGAGAGCAGGGCGGTCTTGCCGATGCCCGCCTCTCCCTTGTAGACGACGAGGCTGCCGGACGAGGCGGCGTCCCCGCACAGGTCGTCCAGCGCCCTCTCGGCGACCTCGAGTTCGGATTCCCGCTCCCACAGCAGCGGGCCGGAAGAGGCGGCGTCGGCGTGCCGTCCCTGTGTCATCCCGCACCCTCCCGGTGTCGTTCCCCGTGCCCTGCCCCGTACGTGGCCGTACTGGTCATGAGGGTAATGCGCGGGGGCCCGTCGCGGTGGTGGGTCTTCGGACCCGATGACTTTTGATCGGGCCTGAGGAGCCGGGCGGGCCCGTACGCTCCGCTCCGTGCGATCCCTGTCCGGAACGCGCGGACAACGATCCCGGCCGTCGCCCGGACCCTCTCATTTCCTTTTCAGGCTCGCCTCATACTGTGACGTCCATGACGTCGCAGACTCCCGCAGCCTGGTATCCCGATCCCGGGCAGGTCCCGGACGGCCCCCGCACCGAACGCTGGTGGGACGGCAGCCGGTGGACGGACCAGACCCGTCCGGCCACGACCCCGCCGCCGAACGCCCCGAACACGCCGCAGGCACCCCGGCGCCCCCGGCCCCGCAGGCCGCCCCCGCGCCCGGCCCGGCTCCGCTCGCGCAGCAGCCGCCGGGGCAGCAGCCGACCGCGCCCGGCATGTATCAGGCGTATCCCAACTACCCGGGCTATCCGGGCCAGTTGCCGCCGAAGCCGCGCAGCCGTGCGCGCGTCGCGATCGCGGTCGGTGTCGCCGTGGCGGTGCTCGCCGGGATAGCCGGCGGCGTGTACGCGCTCACCTCCGATGGCGGCGGCGGCAAGAACGACGACCGGGCCGGGTCCGCCTCGCAGTCGCCGCTCCCCGGTGGGCCCGGCGGGGGCGGTGGTCCCGGCGGCGGCGACGGTGGCAGCGCGTCCCCCGAGTCACCGCGGTCGCCGCGGGCCCCGCTCGACGAGGGCTACGCCACCGACATCACCAACGGGGTCGCGCTCCCCGTCCTCGACGACTGGACCGGTACCGACGGCGCGGGCGTCGCCGGTGTGCAGACCGGGCCGTACAAGTGCCCCGACGACACGGCGCAGACCTGCGTCAAGGGTGGGGCGTCGACCTCGTCGGCGAAGGACCTCAAGCTCGACGCGACGACGGCCGAGGCGGCGGCGAAGGAGGACATCCTCAAGAACGCCAAGGCGTCCTACGGCGGCAAGGTCTACGGCGGGATCCTCAACCACGACGAGCTCCTGTCGGAGAAGGTCACGGTCGCCGGGCAGAAGGGCTACCGGGTCCGCTGGAACGTGGACACCAAGTCGTCGATCGACGCGTGGGTGGAGTCCGTGGTCTTCCCGTCGCCGGACGACGCGAAGACGCTGGTCGTCGTGCGCATCGGCGTCGACATCCCGCGCACCTCCAAGGAGAAGGCCGCCGGACCGGACAACACGGCGATCGACAAGCTCGTCAAGGGGATCAAGAAGTCCCGGGTGCGCATGGGCGGCGGCGTCGGCGAGGACGTCTGAGCCGGTAAGGAGCGCGTCTGAGCAGGTGAACGGGCCGGGCGGGTTCCCCTCCGCTCAGTGGAGGAACCCGCCCGGCCGGGGTGCGCGCCGCCCCCGTCCCCACGGTGCGGCGCAGGCGGACCGCCGGCCGGTCATCCCTGCGGCCGGCGGTCAACCGTTCATGTGGCCTGATCGGGAAGCGTCAGGCCGAGTCCCGGAATGAGGACGCTCTCGACGAAACGGACCAGGTAGTCCTCGTCGGCGTCGCACCCTTCCAGTACGGGGCGACTGCGCATGACTCCGAAGAGCTGCGCGGCCAGGTAGCGCAGGCCCGGATGGTCCGCGGCGATCTCGCCGCGCGCCACCGCCCGCGCGACCATCGCGTCGATCGACGCGATCTCCGGGTCGACCAGGGCCCCGCGCAGCGCGCACTTCAGCTCGGCGTCCTGGAGGACGGCGTGGCCGAGGGCCTGGATCAGCGAGGTGTCCCGCTTGGCCTGCGCCCCGGCGTTGCGCGCGGCGGCGACCAGGTCTCCGGCGAGGGTACCCGTGTCGGCCGAGAAGAACTTCACGCAGCGTCCGGCGAGCAGCGCGGCCGCCACCATCTGCGGCTTCGTCTTCCACTGCCGGTAGAGCGTGGACTTGCTGCAGCTGGCGTGCGCGGCGACGCCCTCCATCGTGAGCGCCTCGTATCCGTTCGTTCGCAGCTGTTCGAGCACGGCCTCGTAGAGCTCCTGGGCCCGCTCCGGCGTGATCTTGGAACGGCGCGAGGTGGTCGTCGCTGTCGCGGTGGCCGGTTCTCGCGTCGTCATGACTCTGCGCTCCTCGCTCGATGGTGTGTGTCGATGAGATCACATCCCCTATCGATACGCCAGTGTACCGGTACGCCAGCGTTTCGGTACACTGGCGTATCGATGACGGGCGCTCCCGCGTCCGCACTCGTCCGTAGCGGCGCCACAAGCCACCCGCACCACCACGCACCACCCAGTCGTCACGAAAAGGGGCCAGGGGATGAATTCCCTGATAGAGCCTGCCGAACCGGAGCCGGACAGTCGCGCTGCCCGACCGCCGCTGGTCCGGGAGCTCCTGCTGGTCGTAGGACTCTTCCTCGTCTACAAGTTCGGCCGGCAACTGGCCAACGGCCATACCGGCGAGGCGTTCCGCAACGCCGACCACGTGTGGAGCTTCGAACGCGCCGTGCACCTGCCCGGCGAAGGCGGAGTCCAGAGCGCGCTGCTGCACAGCGACACCCTCGTGCACCTCGCGAACACCTATTACGCGACCGTGCACTTCCCCGCGACGCTCGCCCTGCTCGTCTTCCTGTACCTGCGCCGCCCGCGCCACTACGTGTGGACGCGACGCGTGCTCGCCGTCCTGACGGCGGCGGCGCTCGTCCTGCACCTCACGTTCCCGCTCGCGCCGCCGCGGATGCTGTCGGCCGCGCACCTGGTCGACACCGCGCAGGTCTACGGCCCTTCGGTGTACGCGGCGAAGCCGGCCACCGACACGATGGCCAACCAGTTCGCGGCGATGCCCTCGCTGCACTTCGGCTGGGCCCTGATGGTCGCGATCGGCCTGATCGCCGCCACGCGGTCGCGGTGGCGCTGGCTGTGGCTGCTGCACCCGCTGGTCACGCTGCTCGTCGTCGTCGGTACGGCGAACCACTACTGGCTCGACGCGATCGTGGCGACGGCGCTGCTCGGCATCGCCCTCGCGGTGATCCGCATGCCGCGCGTGGTGGGCGGTGCGCGGCTGCGGCGGCATCTGCTGCCCGTCCCCGCGTACGCGGTCGCCCCGGCCGCCACGGCGCGCGGCCCGCTGACGCCCGCGCCCTGGTCGCCCACCGCGTCGCCGCGCACCCCGCCGGACTCGCTGTCCGCGTCGGACGTCCTGGACCGGATGCCGATCCGCATTCCGGTGCAGGTCTCGCCGACCCCGGGCTCCACCTCGGTCACGACCGCCCCGCAGCTCGTCTCGACGGGAGCGCGGTGATGAGTGCCACGCTGCTCGCCGTCGCGCTCTCCCTCGTCTCGGCCGTGGCGTACGCCGCCGCGGCGGTCGCCCAGGAACGGCTCGCCGCCCGCACCGCAGGCGCCGGAGCGGGCCTGGTGCGGCTGCTCGGCACCGGCGCCTGGTGGTGGTCGGTCGGGCTGAACGCGTCGGCCGCGCTGCTGCATGTCGCCGCGCTCAAGTACGGCCCGCTCACGCTGGTGCAGCCGCTCGGCGCGCTCACGCTCGTCGCCGCCGTTCCGCTGGGCGCGCGGATCGCCGGGCGGCACGTGACGGCCGGCGAATGGCGGGGCACGGCCCTGACGCTGGCCGGTCTGGCCGCGCTGCTCGTGACGGCGTCGGGCCCCGCGCCGGACGACAGGCTCTCGCTGCCCGAGGCGCTCGCGGTGGCCGGCGCGACGGCCGTGCTGATCGGCGCCCTGGCCCGGCGCGGCGCCAAGCCCGGACTGCGGCACGCCACCGCGTCCGGTCTCGCCTCGGGTGTCGCCTCCGCGCTCACCCAGACCGTGACCGTCGCGGTGACCGACCGCTCGGGGCCGCTGCTCGACGTGCGGGTGATCGCGGTGGCGCTGCTCGTCGCGGCGTTCGCCGCGGGCGGGCTGCTGCTGTCGCAGACCGCGTACCGGGGCGGGCTCGGCGCGCCGCTCGCGATGGTGACCCTCGCGAACCCGGTCGCGGCGGCGGTCATCGGCCTCTCGCTGCTCGGCGAGCGCCTTCAGGGCGGGATCACCGGGTTCGCGCTGGCGGGAGCCGGTGCGGTGCTCGCGGCCCGGGGTGTGGTGCTGCTGACCCGGAGCGGGACGGCGGTCGCGCCCGAGCCGCAGAACACGGTGGTGGTCCTCACGTCGATCCCGGGGCAGCCCCGGCAATCGGCGCCTGCGCAGGCGACCGCGCCCGTTCAAGCTCCTGCGGCGATCGAGGAGCGCGGCCCGGGGCAGAGCCCTGTGGCCTTCGCGCCGTAGGAACCGAGCCCGACCGAGGACAGCCGAGCGCGTCGGTGGCCGTCACCGCCGGCCTGCCGGTGCCCGGCGGCGGCGCGGAACGCGTCGGGCGGGCTCGATGAGCCGACCGGCCGGTGACGCGGTGCGGGGCGGGCCCTGCGGCCCGCCCCGGCCCGGTCATCCGAAGCCGCGCGAGTCCTGCTTCAGAGCGGTGTCCACCGTCAGGGCCGTCGCGACGACGAGGCTGAGCAGCGGCTCGGGGAGCTGGAAGTGGATCTGCAACACGTAGTTGTCCGCGGTCGTGAACATCGTCTTGGCGAGTCCCTCCCACGTCTTCGTGATGCGGGCGACCTCCTGGTCGTTCTGGTCCACGATCGCGAAGTTCCAGGCGCGCCAGTTCTCCGCCTTGATCGCGCCGACCTGGAGGCCGTTCACGTTCATCGCGAAGTTGATCTTGCCGATCATGTTCTGCTGGACGATCTCACCGACCGGCGTGCCGTCCGGGCGCTCGACGATCACCCGCGACTTCATGAACTTCGCCGGGCGCGTGAGCACCAGCTGCGGCTGGCCGTACGCGTCGCGGATCTCCAGCTTGTGGGTCATGAACTGGTCGACGCTGGAGACGAAGCGCAGCGCCTTCTTCAGAGCCGTCTGACCGACCTGGGTGACCGAACCCAGCACGTTGCCGTGCTGGTCCATGACGCTGTACTCGTTCGTCAGCTCGATCAGCTTGGCCTTCTGGTTCACCACCAGGACCGGCTCGGTGAACAGCGAGCCGCCGCCCTGTCCGGCGGGCGCGACACCGGCCTGCTGCTGCACCTGGCGCTGGACGCGCGCGGAGTCGTGGTGCTGCTGGGCCTGAGCGCCGTAGGCCTGCTGCTGCACGGGCGGCTGCTGCGGCGGCGCCTGCTGTCCCTGCATCGCGTGGGCCTGCTGGGGCTGGTGGGCCTGCTGCTGCGGCACCTGGCCCGCGGCGGGCGCCTGGGCCTGTCCGGCGTGCGTGTGCTCGGTCCACTGGGACCCGTCCCACCACCGCAGCGTCTGGGGCGTCCCCTGCGGATCCGGGTACCAACCGGCAGGAGTGTTCGATTGCGTCGTCACCGGGGCACACTATCGCGGCGCCCCAGGAATGCCTCCAGGCCCGACGGATGTGACGTAGCCCCCTCCGCCCCGGCGGGGACGGCCTCGGACAGGACGGAGGGGACGCGGGGCTACGCGGTCGCGAGACCCGGGTCGCTCACGCCGGCCTGACCGTTCTCGACGTGTCCGGCCAGGCGTCGCAGGTATCCGGCGTTGCCCTCGACGACGATCTTCAGGTCGTACCAGCGCTTGGTGGCGCTCAGGTCGACCGTCTGCCGGACGGTCGTGCCGGCCCGCACCGTGTACGTCTGCGCCTGGCCGCCGTACGCGTTGGTGACGGTGAGGCGGGCGTCGGCCGTGGTCGGGTTGCTCAGGGTCAGCAGCAGGTTCCCGGTCGTCGCGTCGTGCCGTGCGGTGACCTCGGGCTCGACGGCCTTGTTGTTGCCCTTGAAGGCGCGCAGGAAGCCGTTCGGGCCGTGCGCCGTGAGGTCGTAGCTCCCGTTCGAATAGGCCGAGTTCCAGCTGTCGGAGAGCGACTTGGCGGCCTCGGAGGTGTACGTCCAGGGCCCGTCGGTGCGGTTCTGCGAGCGGACCTGGAAGGCGGCGCCCGCCCGGTCGCCGCCGCTGAACGTCAGCTTGTACTTGCCCGTCGCCACGTCCGCCGCGCCGTCGACGTAGGGCGCGTACGCGAGCGGACGGCTCGGCCGCGAGCCGCGCTCCTGCTTGGGGAGCACGCCCTGCGCGGGCGGCTTCGGTACGTAACTGCTGTGGCGGACCCGGTCGGGCGGCAGGTAGGCGGTGGTGTCGGGCAGGTCGGCCGGGTCCGTGACCTTGAGGGAGAAGTCGAAGGCGGAGGTCAGGTCGCCGCAGATGGCGCGGCGCCACGGCGAGATGTTGGTCTCCTTCACCCCGAACCGGTTCTCCATGAAGCGCAGGATCGAGGTGTGGTCGAAGGTCTCCGAGCAGACGTAGCCGCCGGTGGACCACGGGGAGACCACGAGCATCGGGACGCGCTGGCCGAGGCCGTAGGGGCCTGCCGCGTAGGTGGCGCCGCCCTTGTAGTAGTCCGAGGTCGTGTCGACGGTCGACAGGCCCTGGTTCGCCGAGGCCGGCGGGTAGGGCGGTACGACGTGGTCGAAGTAGCCGTCGTTCTCGTCGTACGTGATGAACAGGGCCGTCCTGCTCCACACCTCGGGGTTGGAGGTGAGGGCGTCGAGGACCTGCGAGATGTACCAAGCGCCGTAGTTCGCCGGCCAGTTGGGGTGCTCGGAGAACGCCTCGGGCGCCGCGATCCAGGAGATCTTGGGCAGGGTGCCCGCCTTCACGTCGGCCTTGAGGACGTCGAAGTAGCCGTCGCCCGCCTTGGCGTTCGTGCCGGTGCGGGCCTTCTCGTAGAGGGCGTCGCCGGGCTTGGCGTTGCGGTAGGTGTTGAAGTAGAGCAGCGAGTTGTCACCGTAGTTGCCGCGGTACGCGTCGTCGATCCAGCCCCAGCCGCCCGCCGCGTCGAGGCCGTCGCCGATGTCCTGGTACACCTTCCAGGAGACGCCCGCCTTCTCCAGGCGCTCGGCGTACGTGGTCCAGCCGTAGCCCGCTTCCTGGTTGCCGAGGACGGGGCCGCCGCCGGTGCCGTCGTTGCCGACGTAGCCGGAGAGCATGTAGTAGCGGTTCGGGTCGGTCGCGCCGATGAACGAGCAGTGGTAGTCGTCGCAGACCGTGAACGTGTCGGCGAGGGCGTAGTGGAACGGGATGTCGTCCCGGGTCAGGTACGCCATCGTGCCGGTGCCCTTGGCGGGGATCCAGTTGTCGTACTTGCCGTTGTTGAAGGCGCTGTGGCCGCCCGCCCAGTCGTGGTCGAGGCCCGCGATGAACTGCATGCCGAGGTCGGCGGCGTCGGGGTGATAGGGCAGGGTCTCCTTGCCGCCGCCGCTCTGGTTCCAGACCGGCTTGCCGCTGGGCAGCGTCACGGGACGCGGGTCGCCGAAGCCGCGCACGCCCTTCATGGACCCGAAGTAGTGGTCGAAGGAACGGTTCTCCTGCATGAGCACCACGATGTGCTCGATGTCCTGGACGGTGCCGCTGCGGCGCGCGGCCGGGATGGCCGCGGCGCGGTCGATGGAGCCGGACAGGGCGGTGAAGCCGGCGGTGGCCCCGGCGATCTGGAGGAAGCGGCGCCGATTGAGTTCGGTCATGGGTGTGGGGGTCTCCTGTTGCCTCGGTGGTGATCGATCCACGAAGAGGGGCAACGGGAGTGTTCAAGATGAGCGGTACCGAAGAAAAGGGGGAGGAAGTGACGGTCGCGCAAAATGTGGACGGCCGAGGCACGACGGCGCACGCTCCGGACGCGCCTCACCGCACCCCCTCCCACACCTCCCGCTCCGCCGGGCGGGGGTCCGTCTCCGTACGGCAGTCCGGAGCGTCGAAGACCATCGTCGTCCGGTCGCCCTTCGGGTCGTACGCCGCCCAGCCCGGATCGCCCGAGGCGGCGAAGGAGACCCACGCGCCGTGCATCGCGCGGGCCAGTTCGGCCGGGGCGTCCTCGCCGGCCAGGGGCAGGTAGGCGGGGTCGTCCGGCCGGTCGAAGACGAAGGGGAGCTCCAGGGCGTGGCAGGCGCCGAGTTCGCCGTCGAACCGGGGCGAGCGCCAGGCGAATTCGTAGAGGTGGCTGCCCGGGACGGACTCGGCGAGGCGGACGGCCGGGATGCGCCAGAACCAGTCGGTGACGATCGCCTGGAGCAGTTCGCCGGGGCTCGCGCCGGGGCGCGCCGCGCGGTAGCCGTCGAGATCGGCGCCGTACGCCTGGGCGCCGCGCGCGAGGCGGCTCTCCGAGATCGTGTGCAGTCGGCCGGACGGCACCATGTACAGGCGGTTCTCCTCGCGGTTGGAGCCGACGAGGAGGTCGACGCCGAGGTCGGGTCCCGGCAGCCGGAGTGCGTCCGCGACGGGTTCGAAGACCATGCCGTTGAGCGCGGCGTCGCCCCACACCGCCGGGTCGGGCCGGCGCGCGAAGTCGCCGCGCAGAGCGGCCTGCGCGGCGATGAGTGCGGGCAGCGGCACGGCGGCGAACGCCTCGGCCGTGTGCGGGACGCCGAGCCGCTCGGCCATCGACGCCCCGATCGCGCGCGCCGTGTCGGGCCGTACGAAGTGGTGGCAGGCGCCGCTCTGGAGGACGGCCCGCCGGAACAGCCCGCGGGCGCGGGGCTCGACGAGCAGCTGTCCGATCGCCACGGCCCCGGCGGACTCGCCGAAGACGGTGACGCGGTCGGGGTCGCCGCCGAACTCCGCGATGGTGTCGCGCACCCACTCCAGGGCGGCGATCTGGTCGAGCAGTCCGCGATTGTCGGGGGCGCCCGGCAGGTGCAGGAAGCCGTCGGTGCCCAGGCGGTAGTTGACCCCGACGAAGACGACGCCGTCGCGGGCGAAGGCGTCCCCGCGGTAGCCGGAGGAGTTCGCGGAGCCGTTGGAGAAGGAGCCGCCGTGCAGCCACACCATCACGGGCAGGCGCGCACCGGGGCCGGGCTCCGGGGTCCAGATGTTGAGGTTGAGGCAGTCCTCCCCCTCCTCGGACGTCTCCGGGATGAGCGCGTCGAAGGGCGGCGCGTACGGGGCCTTGGGCGCGGTCGGCCCGTACGCGGTCGCGTCCCGCTCCCCGGTCCACGGCTCGGCGGGGGCGGGCGCGGCGAACCGGCGCGGGCCGAACGGCGGCGCGGCGTACGGCACTCCGAGGAAGGCGGTGACGCCGCCCTCGGTGCGGCCTCGGACAGTTCCCTGGCGAGTCGTGACGACGGCGGTCGTAGCGGTCATGCGGTGAGGCTCCCTCGGCCGGGCGGTCGGGCGGGGCGGCGCCGTACGTCGTACGTACGTCCGCCACGCGCCGCGTGCCCTGCGCCGGGCACCATCCCCTCTCGTACCGTGCCGACCGGCCGGAGATCAAGACGGCGGACGCTCAGCCGTGCTCCGCGCCGCCGAGCGTCCATTCGCCCTCCTCCCCGGGGTCGAGCGGCGGCCCCAGCGGCTCCCCCGCGAGCCACTGGGCGACGGCGCGGGCGATGGGCTGTCCCGTCTCGATCTCCACGAAGCCGAACTGACCCGACTGGTTGCATTCCAGGAACCACCAGATGCCGTCCGTGTCCTCGGCGAAGTCGAAGGCCCCGTAGGCGAGCCCGGCCCGTCGGAGGTAGCCGTGGACGGCGTCGGCGATCCGGCGCGGCACGGCCACCGGGCGCCAGGGGCCCGCGCCGGCGCTGAAGCGCACGTCCACGATGCCGTCGGTGGCGTCGGTGTCCTGCCCGCTCGCCGCGCGGGCCGCGAACATCCGCTCGCCGACACAGGTGAGGCGGATGTCGGCGGTCTTGCGGATCCGACGCTGAAGCAGTGTCGGTCCGTGCGCGACGTCGCGGTAGTCCTCGCCGGGACGGACCCGGGTGGTCGGCACGGCCAGTCCGTTGTCCCCGGGATGCGTTCCGGAGACCGGCTTGACGACCAGATCGGGGTAGCGCTCGGTGAACTCCCGGGCGACGCGCGGGAACGTGGTGATCAGGGTGGCCGGCACGGGCAGTCCGCAGGCCCGTGCCAGCCATAACTGCCAGGGTTTGTGGCGGGCCTGGCGCGCGGCGTCGGGGTGGTTCATCCACCGCGCGTCGGTGCAGCGCAGCATTCCGTACAGCGTCTGCGTGGCCTCCTCGGTCAGCCAGGCCGAGGCGGCGCTCGCGCGGCTGGCGGGCGTGCCCGGCCGGCGCACCCAGATGGAGCGCAGTCCGCCCATGCTCACGACCCGGCCGCCGACGGACAGATGGCCGTGGAAGGCGCCGTGCGCGAACTCCCCGGACACGCCGACACCGCCCGGGAGTTCGGCCGGGTCGAGCCTGAGCACGGGGATTCCCCCGGCGTTCAATTCGACGACCGCCATGTCGGCCGTCACATCCTGTTCGCTCGTCAGGATCAGCACCGTCATTTCCGAGCGGCCGTTCAGTCGTCGAAATGGGTTTTGGAACCCGCGGTGGAGGTCGTGGCGGCGCATTCTCGCAACACTGCGTAGTCGCGCGCGGCCACTCCGCCGTCGGCCAGTACGTTCAATTGCAGTGCGGAGTCGTATGTGTACACCGCGCTGACCTCTGCCTCTTGTGTGGGGCGGGCATAGTTCAGGGCGAACGGTCGCATGAGTACTCCTAGTTGGGGGTGCACCAAGTCAAGCGCATGGTGACTCTCCGGCGTCACTCTCCTGAGGAATTTCTCAGATTCACTCTCTAGAACGCATCACACCTACGGAGGAGTTGCTTCCGCCACGCTGTGTGATGACACAGCGTCAGAAAGGGAAAGCGGGGGCCCTTTCGGACCCCCTTCTCAAATACCGCCTTTACAAGCCTTTACACATCCCGACTCCGCTCTCCATGCGGGGGGCACGGGTCGCCGGGTGCGGGGCGCGCGCCCCGCACCGCGTAACCGCTGTGAAGCACGCGCTCAACGGAACGTTCACGGGCGGGTGATGAAGTCCCCGTACCTGTGAGCGATCTTGGAGGAGCCGTGAGCGTGGGTCCCTTGAGCCGGGAGCAGCTGGACGCCTACATACGGGCGCGGCTCGCTCTCGCCGGGTTCGACCTGGAGAAGCTGCCGGAGGAGGCCGACCCGGCGACGGGGGTGCCGACGCGGGCCCAGGCCCTCGCCTCGCTGCGGTCGTTCGTCGCGTCGACGCCGGCGGCGCTGGCGTCGTGGGCGCCGCCCGCGTCGAGCGCCGCGTCCGCGCAGCAGGGAGCGGTGCCGCTCCTCTATCCGTCGATCGACGAGGCCCGGGGTGGTCGGCGATGAGTGCGGTGTCGCGCACCCTCAACCGGCGGACGTTCCTGGCCGCTTCGGCCGCGACCGCAGCCGTCGCGACCACCGGGACCGTGGTCTCCGCGCCCCCGGCGAGTGCCGCTCCGGCCGCGCCGACGCTCCCCGACATCGACGTACGGGACGCCGCCCGCGCCGACGCGTCGGAGGCCACCCTCGCCGAGGCCGCCGTCCTCATGAAGCGCGGGAAGCTGACGGCGGTCGAGCTGGTGCAGGCGCATCTGGAGCGGATCGAGCGGTACGACGGGACGTACCAGGCGTACGCGGAGGTGACCGGCGACGCCGCGCTCGCCGCGGCGCGGAAGGCGGACCGGGGCGGGGGTCCGCGGGGAGTTCTGCGCGGCATCCCGCTGTGCGTGAAGGACAACTACTTCACGGCCGGTGTACCGACCCGGTGCAACTCGAACATCTTCGCGGACTTCGTGCCCGACGAGGACGCGACGGCCGTGGCCCGGCTGCGGGCGGCGGGCGGCATCGTGCTCGGCAAGGGGCAGATGGGTCCGCTCGCCACGACCCGCGCGACGACGCCGAACGGGACCGTCACCACGGTCAACGCCTGGACGCCCGACGACCCGTCGGTCGACCCGGGCGGCTCGTCGACCGGGCCCGCGTGCGCGGTGGCGGGGCGGCTCGCGGTGTCGTCGATCGGGACGCAGACCGGCGGTTCGATCGTTCTGCCGTCCAACCAGCAGAACCTCACCGGGCTCAAGCCGACCATGGGGCGCGTCTCGATCCACGGCGTGATCCCGCTCTCGTACACCCGCGACCACGCGGGGCCGCTCGCGCGGGACGCGATGGACGCGGCGCTGATGCTGTCGGTCCTGGCCGGGCCCGACGCCCACG
Organism: Streptomyces sp. Q6; assembly: GCF_036967205.1. Classification (NCBI taxonomy): domain Bacteria; kingdom Bacillati; phylum Actinomycetota; class Actinomycetes; order Kitasatosporales; family Streptomycetaceae; genus Streptomyces; species Streptomyces citrinus. Next base: position 7,343,795 of record NZ_CP146022.1, on the reverse strand, counting down.
ACCCGCGCACGCTCGGCCTTCCCGCCGTCCCCGACCTCGTGCGGGCGGCGACGCCGCTCGTGGGCCGGGGCGGCGCGGTCCGGATGCGCAGGGCGACTCGGATCGGGGTGCCGGCCGACTTCCTGACCGGTGCCGCGCAGGGGCTGCGCGAGGCGTTCCTCGACCGGCTCGACGGCATCTCCGGCGTCACCCTGGTGGACGTGGCGTATCCGGACGACTGGGCGCTGCTCACCGGTGCGTTCAACGCGGCCCGGTTGTCCGAGCGCACCGAGCCGTTCCGGCACTGGCTGCGCGCGGACCCCGCCGCGTTCGGTGTGTCACTGCTCAGTTGGCTGCAAGGACTGATGATCTCCGGCGACGAGTGGATCACGGCGCAGCGCGCGAAGACGCATCTGCTCCGGGAGGTCCTCGACGGGGTGATGGGCCGCTGCGACGTCCTCCTCCAGACCGGGCCCGTGCCCTTCGACATCCTCGGGCTGCCGGAGATCGCGTTCCCGATCGGCTTCTCCGACGCGGGGGTCCCCGCGGGCGTGATCCTCGGCGGCCAGCCGTACGAGGAGGACCGGCTCCTGGAGGTGGCGGCCGCGTATCAGGCGGTGACGGACTGGCACACGCGGCGGCCCGCCGATCCGTCGGCGGGCGCGCGCCTGAAGTCCGCCGCCGCCCGGCCCCGGCTGAGCGCGGAGGAGGCCGCGGCCGGTTCCGCGTGACGGTCGCCCGCCGCGACCGGACGCGTCATCGACAGGGGTGACGCGTCCGGAACGCTACAACTCCCGCACGTGGTAAGGCAGTTCCGTGCAGGACGCCTCGACGGACACGGCATCGCCCTCGCCCCCGCGCCGCACCCGGTAGGTGGCGGCGGTGTTCCCGTCGAGCCCCGGCACCGGCACCGTCACGTCCCGCGCGCCGGGAGCGACCAGCAGGGTCAGGCCGTCGAGCCAGTCGCCGTCGGGGCGCTGGTCGTCCGCGCCGAGCGGCAGCACCGCGCCTTCGCGCACGTACAGGGGAAGGCTGTCGAAGCCGTGGCGCTCGTGGCGCCAGGCCGGCCCCTGCGCCCGCTCGCCCGTGAGCAGGTGCGTCCAGGTGCCCTCCGGCAGGTAGTACTCGACGTCCCCCTCGGCCGTGAAGACCGGGGCGACCAGGAGGTCGGGGCCGAGCATGTACTGGCGGTCGAGGGTGCGGCACGTCGGGTCGCCGGGGAAGTCGAGGAGCATCGGGCGCATCACGGGGACGCCCGCGCGGTGCGCCTCCACGGCGGCCCCGTACAGGTACGGCATCAGCCGGTGCTTGAGGAGGGTGAACCGCCGGGCCACGTCGACGGCTTCCTCGCCGAACTCCCACGGCACCCGGTACGAGACGTTGCCGTG